>NZ_CBCOOR010000006.1:0-188543 GCF_965111665.1 Georgenia sp. Marseille-Q6866
CCGCAGCGCAAGTTCAGCAACGCCTTCGTCCGCACCTGGGTCGGCTGAGCCGCCCCCCGTCTGGGACGCACTCCAGGTCGCCTCGATGCACGTCCCGTCGTTCCGGGGCGTACCGGAGGGGCGAACCAGAGGCGGCGCGGGGCGGCTCAGCCGACCCAGGTGCGGACGAAGGCGTTGCTGAACTTGCGCTGCGGGTCGTGCAGGCGGACGACGTCGAGGAAGTCCTCGCGCCGGGGGTAGAGACCGCGCACCCGCTCGGGGTCGGCGCGGAACTGCTTGCCCCAGTGCGGGCGCCCGGCCAGCGCACCGAGCGCCGCGTCGATGACCGGCAGCGCCGCGCCCACCCGCTCGACGTCCCGCACCAGCGTGAAGTGGACCGCCACGCAGGGCTGGGCGTACATCGGGCTCATCCACGCGGTGTCGGTCGCGATCGAGCGGACCTCGCACACCTGCACGAGCCCGGCGAGCGGCCCGGCGAGCCCCGCGAGCGCCCGGAGCGCCAGCCGTGCGCTGTGCCGCGGCACGAGGTACTCGCACTGGATCTCCGCGCCCGCGCTGGGCAGCTGGTCGGCGCGGAAGTGCGGCAGCCGGTCGCTCGCCGGGCCGGGCACGCCCTGCTGCGCCGTCGCGTTGCCGGGGTCGATGCCCGGGATCGGGTGTGCCTCGGCGGTGAGCGCGGGCCCGCCGAGCACGTCCGCGGGCGCCGGGCCCTGCGCCGTCGTCCGCTTGACCCACACGGTCTCGAACTCCTCCGTCCGCAGGGTGGTGAAGCAGCTGACCGAGTAGCCGAGGTCGCTCACCTCGTCGAAGGCGTCGGCGAGCGCCGCGAAGCCGACCGGTCCGTAGACGGTCTGGGCGACCTCGAAGGCAGGGACGGTCTCGAGCGTCACGGCGTGGACGATCCCGAGGGCGCCGAGGGAGACGGTCGCGGCGTCGAAGGTGTCGCCGTCGACCTCGCGGTCCAGGGTGCGCAGCGAACCGTCGGCCGCGACGAGCTCGAGCCGCGTCACGGCGGCCGCGAGCACCGTGTTGCCGACGCCCGAGCCGTGCGTCGCCGTCGCCACCGCGCCGGCCACCCCGATGTGCGGCAGCGAGGCGAAGTTGACCAGGGTGCGGCCGCGCTCCTCGAGGAAGAGCGCGAGGTCCGCGTACCGGGTCGCCGCGGCGACACGCACCCGGCCGGTCAGCGCGTCGAGCTCGGGCTCGGGGCCGCTCGCCTCGCCGTCGCCGAGGAGCCGCGGGTGGCGGTAGGCGAGTCGGTCGAGGCTGACGAGCAGACCCTCGGAGTCGGCGAGGTCGTTGAAGGTGTGCCGGGTGCCGAGCACGCGTACGTGCTCGGCACCGGCGACGACGTCGGACACCTCCGTGAGGGACGCGGGCCTGACCAGCGCGCCCGCGTAGACGTGGTTGCCTGCCCAGTTGATCGTCGTGGCCACGCCTGAGCCTCCCACGACCGGCTCAGGCCGCGCGCTCGAGCTCGAGCAGCAGCTCCTTGGCGGCCAGCCCGCCGAGGTAGCCGCCCACGCCGCCGTCGCTGCGCAGCACACGGTGGCACGGCACGACGATCGGCAGCGGGTTCGTCGCACACGCCGAGCCGACCGCCCGCACCGCCCCCGGGTTGCCCACGTGGCCGGCGACCTCGGTGTAGCTCTCGGTCTGCCCGTAGTCGATCGTCATGAGGTACTCGAGGACGGTGCGGCGGAAGCCGCGGGAGAGCGCGAGGTCGACGTCGAGCTCGAAACGGGTCCGGGTGCGGGCGAAGTACTCCTCCAGCTGCCGGGCGGCCTCGTCGAGCTGGGCAGGGGCATGCAGGACGCGCGGCCCCACCCGCTGGGCGAGGTCGGCCACGATGTGCTCGTGGTCCTCGAAGCCGTAGGCGACGCGGACCAGCCCGCGCGGGGTGGCGGCGAGCAGCAGCGGACCCACGGGGGAGTCGACCGTGCGGTAGGCGACGTCGAGGACCCCCTCGCGGGCGGCGTCGTCGGCGAGGCGGGCGTGCAGGCGCTCGAGGTCGGCGGGCTCGGCGTCCGGGAACAGGGCACTCATCGGCGGTCTCCTCGGCTGGGGGCGCCGTATCGGCGGCGCAGGGTGGTCATGCCGTCGGCGGCGGCGCGCCGGGCGGCGTCGGTGGTGCCGCCGACGATCGCGGCGACCTCGGCGTAGGGCAGGCCGGCGAGGTGGTGGTAGGCGACGGCCAGGCGCTGCTTCTCCGGCAGCGCGGCGACGGCGGCCCACACCTCCGCGGCGTCCCCCGGCTCACCGCCGGGCGCCGGCCGCTCGGGCAGTGCCGGCACGGGCACGGGCCGGCGGGCGCGGGCGCGGAGCTGGTCGAGGGCCTTGCGGTGGGCGATCCTCACGAGCCACGCCTCGAGGTTGGCCCCCGCGCCCAGGTCCGGGTAGGCGCGCAGCGCGGCGAGGAAGGTCTCCGACCAGGCGTCGTCGGCGTCGTCGGGGCCGACGACGGCGCGGCACACGCGCAGCACCGTCGCGCCGTGGCGGGCCACGACCTGCTCGAAGTGCGGGTTGGTCATCATCACCCCGTAGACGCTGCGGATGGGCGGAACGTGAGATCAGATCCAGGAGCCGAGCCACATGCGCGCCCGCCACATGTCGTAGGACAGGGTCTGGCCGGTCCACACCGGCCAGAACCACACGAGCGCGGCGACCGCCGCCACGCAGACGACGGCGAGCAGCACGTGGCCGAACCGGGTGCTGCGGGCGGGCTCGGGAGCGTCGTCGTCGTGGACGACGGCGGTGGCGACGGCGGTGGCAACGGGCGCGGTGGCGGGACGGGACAGCCACGAGTCGTCGGTGAGCGGCGCGGCCGGGAGGGGGCCGCCGTCGTCGTCCTCGTCCGGCAGCTGCCCGGGGCGGCGCGCGGGACCGTGCAGGGGCGGGAGCAGCCCGCCCACCCACGCGACGGCGACAACGACGGCGAGGGCGACGTACGGGGCCAGCGCGATGGCGTAGAAGGTGAAGATCGTGCGGTGGGAGTAGGCGAGCCACGGGACGTAGACGGCCGCGTAGCCGGCGAGGACCACCCAGGCGCGCCAGTCGCGGCGGGCGATCGCCATCCACAGGATCGCGACGAGCGCGAGCAGCCCGAGCCACCACACGACGGGGTTGCCGACGGAGGAGATCGCCTGGACGCAGCGGTCGGCGCCGCAGTCGCCGGGGGCCGGGCTCTCCCAGTAGAAGGACGTGGGGCGCAGCTGGAGCAGCCAGCCGGCGGGGTGGGCCTCGTAGGAGTGCTCGGAGTCGAGGCCGTTGTGGAAGTCCCACGCGCGCAGGTGGTACTCCCACAGGGAGTTGAGCGCGTTCGGCAGCCACGAGCGCACGACGGTCCCCGTCCCGGCGATCTCGTCCGCGGCCCACGTGCGCAGGTAGGCGCCGGTGTTGGCGAACCACGACGCCCACCCGGCGACGTAGGCGAGCAGCGCGACCGGGACGAGGGCGAGGAAGGCGGGCACGCCGCCGCGGAAGACACCCGCGCCGAACCACAGCCGTGCCCCGACGGCGCGACGGGCGCACAGGTCCCACACGACGACGAGGATCCCGAAGACGGCGAGCGCGTAGATCGCCGACCACTTGACCCCGCCGCCGAGCCCGAGGAGCACGCCCGCGAGGACGAGCCACCAGCGGATGCCGGTGCGCGGGCCCCACGGGTCGGACAGGCGCCCGTCCCCGCGCGCGGCGAGGTCCGCCGCCGCGGCGTGGGCGAGGCGCCGGCGGGACTGCTCCCGGTCGAGGAGCACCGCCGCGAGCGCGGCGACGACGAAGAGCCCGAGGAAGACGTCGAGGAGCCCGATGCGCGAGCCGGTGAGGTGGAGACCGTCGACGGCGAGGAGGAGCCCCGCGGCGCTGCCCAGGAGCGTGGAGCCGGTGAGCCGGCGGCCGATGCGCGCGACGATCAGCACGGTGAGCGCCCCGGCGACCGCCGCGGAGAAGCGCCAGCCCGCGCCGTTGTCCGCACCGAACAGGCGCAGCCCGATCGCGATGAGCCACTTGCCGATCTGCGGGTGGACGACGTAGTCCGGGTCGGCGGTGAGGTCGGAGAAGTCGCCCTCCCGGAAACGGGCGTTGACGTCCTCGTTCTCCCCGTCCCACTCGCCCTCGTAGCCGAGGGTGAGCAGGGAGTAGGCCTGCTTGACGTAGTACGTCTCGTCGAACATGAGCCGTGTCGGGTGGTTGAGGTTGACCAGGCGCAGCACCGCGGCGAGGGCGGTGACGACGAGCGGGCCGAGCCAGCCCCACAGCCGGTCGGTGGGCCCGGGGCGCAGCAGGCGGGAGGCGAGGTCCGTCTCGATCTCCGCCGCGCTGCGGTGGTCCGTCCGCTCGGGCGCCGCCTCCGCGGTGGCGACCGGGCCCGGGCCGTCGGTGTCGTCATGCGGCGCTGTCACGGGGGTGAGTCTAGGTCGTGGCGGGTGGGCCACACTGGACGGATGACTGAGCCGGTCGAGGGACCCGAGAACGACGACGCCGTGGCGGACGACGACGACGCGACGTCCGCCGTCGGCGGCTCCCCCTGGCGCGGGGAGGGTGGGCAGATCGTCCTTGCCGCCACTCCGATCGGGGATGCCGGGGACGCGCCTCCGCGCCTCGTGCGCGCCCTCGCGGAGGCCGACGTCGTCGCCGCCGAGGACACGCGCCGCATGCTCGCCCTGGCCAAGCGCCTGGGCGTGTGGGTGGGCGGGAGATGCTCAGCTTCCACGAGCACAACGAGCGTGAGCGGTCCCCGCGCCTGGTGGAGGAGGCGCGTGCCGGGCGACGGGTGCTCGTCGTGTCCGACGCCGGCATGCCCTCGGTGTCCGACCCCGGCTACCGGCTCGTCGACGCCGCCGTCGCGGCGGACGTGCCGGTGAGCGTGCTGCCCGGGCCCAGCGCCGTGCTCACGGCGCTCGCAGTCTCCGGGCTGGCGACCGACCGGTTCAGCTTCGAGGGCTTCGCCCCACGCCGGCCGGGCGAGCGGGACAAGGTGTTCGGGGCGCTCGCGGACGAGCGCCGCACGATGGTCCTCTTCGACTCCCCGCACCGGGTGGGCGAGACGCTCGAGGCGATGGCGCGGGCCTTCGGCGCCGAGCGCCGCGCCGCCGTGTGCCGCGAGCTGACGAAGACCTTCGAGGAGGTGCGGCGCGGGACGCTCGCCGAGCTCGCCGAGTGGGCCGCCGGGGGTGTGCGGGGCGAGGTGACGGTCGTCGTGTCCGGTGCGGAGCTGCGCGAGGCACGGCTGGAGGACCACGTCGCCAGCGTCGTCGCCCGGGCTGCCGCGGGCGAGCGCCTCAAGGACGCCGCGGCCGCCGTCGCCGCCGAGACGGGCCTGAGCAAGCGCGACCTCTACCAGGCCGCCCTGGACGCCCGCCAGTAACAACTCAGCTCTCGCCGCCCGGGGCGGTCGGCCCCGCATGGGTGGTCCTCCTCGCCGAGAGCTCACTTGTTACCGACAGCGCACGTGTTGCGGCACGCCCTTTGCCGCCGAGAGCTCACTTGTTACCGAGAGCGCATCGGTGACCGACTGGGCGGTCGTCGGTGCTGGGTCAGCGGACGACGACGACGGGGACCTTCGCCTCGCGGATGCACGCCGCGGCCGTCGAGCCGACGAGCATGTCGGCGATCTTGGACCGCCCCTTGGAGCCGACGACGAGGACGTCCGCGCCGGCCGCTGCCGACACCAGGGCCTTGCCGGCCCTCCCGAACGCCGTGTGCGCGTGCACGGTGACGCCGGGGTGCTCCGCGGCTGCCTTCTCGGCGCGGCGGTGGGTCTCGGCGAGCGTCGCGTCCTGCATCTCGACGATCGAGGGCGTCGTCCCGAAGGGGGCGTCGGGAGGCCGCACCGCCGTCGGGATGCTCCACGCGCGCACCACGTGCAGGTCGGTGCCGCGACGGGCGGCCTCGGCGGCTGCGTAGCGCAGGGCCTGGCCGGCGCAGGCCGAGCCGTCGTCACCCACGAGGACCCCACCGTCGATCTCCACGGCCGTGTGGATGCCGGCCATGGTCCAGCTGTGGCGCGCGTCGTCGTCGGCCATGTCTCCACTCTACGACCGGGCGGCGCGGGGGTCACGGGAATGGCGGCCGTGGAACGATGGGAGCGTCCACCGCGTGTGAGGAGGCCCCCATGTCCGAGCGTCGTGCTCTGCTCGTCGTCGACGTCCAGCCCACCTTCTGCGAGGGCGGTGCCCTTCCGGTGGCGGGAGGCAACGCCGTCGCCCAGGCCGTCGCCGCGTACGCCGCCGCCCACCGCGACCGGTACGCGCTCGTCGTGACGACGCAGGACTGGCACATCGACCCCGGCCGCCACTTCGCCACCCCGCCCGAGGAGCCGGACTACGTCGACACGTGGCCGCCGCACGGCGTCGCCGGGACGGCGGAGGCCGAGCTTCACCCGGCGCTCGCGGACCTCGCCCTTGACGCCTCGGTGAAGAAGGGCCAGTACGCCGCCGCGTACTCCGGTTTCGAGGGCACCGACGGCGAGGGGCGCACCCTCGCCCAGCTGCTCGACGGCGTGGACGCGGTCGACGTCGTCGGGCTCGCCGAGTCGCACTGCGTCAAGGAGACGGCGCTCGACGCCGTGCGGGCAGGCATGTCCGCGCGGGTGCTCAGCGACCTCACCGCGCCCGTCACCCCGGAGCAGGGCGAGCTGGCGCGGGCGCAGCTGCGCGACGCGGGCGTGGAGGTCGTGCCCTCGCGCTGACCGGGCTACGGAGGAGTCCGGCTGTCGGCGAAGGGGGACGGGCGTGATCCGGTTGTCGGCGCGGTGGGGGTTGGGGAACAAGTGAGCTGTCGGCGAGGCTGGTCGCCCGTGACAAGTGAGCTGTCGGCGACAGGGGTCGGCCCCGGCTCCGGGGGCGGTGCGCGGGCAACTAGGCTGGTCCCATGACGAGCATCCTCTCGGCGGTGGCCTGGCCCTACGCCTCCGGCCCGCGCCACATCGGGCACGTGGCCGGCTTCGGCGTTCCCTCCGACGTCTTCTCCCGCTACATGCGCATGGCGGGCCACGACGTCCTCATGGTCTCCGGCACCGACGAGCACGGCACCCCGATCCTCGTCGCGGCCGACGCCGCCGGCGTCTCCGCCCGGGAGCTCGCCGACCGCAACAACCGCCTCATCGTCGAGGACCTCGTCGCGCTCGGCCTGTCCTACGACCTGTTCACCCGCACGACGACGCGCAACCACTACGCCGTCGTCCAGGAGATGTTCCGGGCCGTCCACGAGAACGGCTACATGGTCGAGCAGACCACCCAGAGCGCGATCTCCCCGTCCACCGGCCGCACGCTGCCCGACCGCTACATCGAGGGCACCTGCCCCATCTGCGGCTACACCGGGGCGCGCGGGGACCAGTGCGACAACTGCGGCAACCAGCTCGACCCCACCGACCTCATCGACCCGCGCTCGCGGATCAACGGCGAGACGCCGCAGTTCGTCCAGACCCAGCACTTCTTCCTCGACCTGCCGGCGCTGGCCGAGGCGCTGGGGGAGTGGCTCGACGGGCGTGAGGCGTCCGGCACGTGGCGTCCCAACGTCATCCGCTTCTCCAAGAACATCCTCGCTGAGATCCGTCCGCGCGCGATGACCCGCGACATCGACTGGGGCATCCCGGTGCCGCTGGACGGCTGGCGCGACCAGCCCACCAAGCGGCTGTACGTGTGGTTCGACGCCGTCATCGGCTACCTGTCCGCCTCGGTCGAGTGGGCCCGCCGCACCGGCGACCCGGACGCGTGGCGCAAGTGGTGGAACGATCCGGAGGCCCTGTCCTACTACTTCATGGGCAAGGACAACATCGTCTTCCACTCCCAGATCTGGCCCGCCGAGCTCCTCGCCCACAACGGCGAGGGCCAGCGCGGCGGCGAGCCCGGGCAGTACGGCGTCCTCAACCTGCCCACCGAGGTCGTCTCGAGCGAGTTCCTCACGATGGAGGGCAAGAAGTTCTCCTCCTCGCGCGGCGTCGTCATCTTCGTGCGCGACGTCCTCGAGCGCTACCAGCCCGACGCGCTGCGCTACTTCATCTCCGTCGCGGGGCCGGAGAACCAGGACAGCGACTTCACCTGGGCGGAGTTCGTGCGCCGCACCAACGGTGAGCTCGTCGCCGGCTGGGGCAACCTCGTCAACCGCACCGCCTCGATGATCCACAAGAACATCGGCCAGGTGCCGCCCGCCGGTGAGCTCACCGAGGCGGACCGCGCCCTGCTCGACCAGGTCGAGGCCGGCTTCGCCACGGTCGGGGACCTCATCTCCCGCCACCGTCAGCGCGCCGCGATCTCCGAGGTCATGCGCCTGGTCGGCGAGGCGAACAAGTACATCACCGACATGGAGCCCTACAAGCTCAAGGACGAGTCCCAGCAGGAGCGCCGGGCCACGATCCTCCACGTCGCCGCGCAGGCGGTGAGCGACCTCAACGTCATGCTCAGCCCCTTCCTCCCGCACAGCGCCAACACCGTCGACGCCGTCATCGGCGGCACCGGCGACGTCGCCCCGCTCCCGCGGATCGAGGAGGTCGAGGACCTCGACGGCGGACCGGGCTACCCCGTCATCACCGGTGACTACACCGGCGTCCCCACCTGGGGCCGGCGCCCGGTGCGGGTGGGGGAGCCGGTCGCCAAGCCCGTCCCGGTCTTCACCAAGCTCGACGACTCGGTCGTCGAGGAGGAGCTGGCCCGCCTCGGCGTCGACGCGCAGTGAGCCCCCGCGAGCGCGGCTGGCCGCCGCTGCCCGAGGCGCTGCCCGCCGCCGTCGTCGACAACCACACCCACTTCCCCGTGGGGGCCGACGAGGACCCGGGCGTGCGCGAGGGCAGCGCGCCGCTGACCCTGCCCGAGCAGCTCGAGCGGGCCGCGTCCGTGGGCGTCACCCGGATGGTCCAGGTGGGCTGCGACCTCGACACCCTCGCCGGCAGCGTCACGCTCGCCGAGGAGCACCCGCAGGTGGTCGCGGCCCTCGCCATCCACCCCAACGAGGCGCCGCTCCACGCCGGCGTCCGCGAGGTGGCCCCCGACGGCCTCGACCCGGCCGTCGCGCCCCGGCACGAGACGTCCCTGGACGACGCCGTCGCCCGGGTCGCCGAGCTCGCCCGCCACGAGCGGGTGCGGGCCATCGGGGAGACCGGCCTCGACTTCTTCCGCGGCGGTGAGCAGGCGCGCGAGGTGCAGCGGGCCGCCTTCCGCGCACACATCGCCCTCGCCAAGGAGCTCGGCCTGGCGCTGCAGATCCACGACCGCGAGGCGCACGAGGACGTCGTCGAGATCCTTCTCGCCGACGGCGCCCCCGAGCGGACCGTCTTCCACTGCTTCTCCGGCGACGTCGGCCTGGCCCGCGCGTGCGCCGAGCACGGCTGGTACGTGTCGGTGGCCGGGCCGGTGACCTTCAAGGCCAACGACACCCTGCGCGCCGCCGTGCGTGAGGTGCCTCTCGAGCTGCTCCTCGTCGAGACCGACGCGCCCTACCTCACCCCGGCCCCCTACCGCGGTCGCCCCAACGGTCCCTACGTCCTGCCGCTCACCGTGCGGCGCCTGGCCGAGGAGACCGGCACCGACCTCACCGAGCTCTGCCACCGGCTGACGGCGAACACCGAGGCGGTCTACGGCACCTGGTAGTCGACCTCTTCAGTCACTCCAGTCACACCAGTCACACGGGTAGCTTTCCGCACCAGCATGCGGATCCGGCCGCCTTTCCCATCAGGTCACGAATCGGTTACGGTCTACCGCAGGTCAGTCACCACCCGGTCCGTCCCGACGAGCCGGGTGCCCTCCCTCCAGACAGGACCATGCTGTGTCAGATGCCGTCAGGCGTGCGCGTCACCGCGAGGTGGCGACGCCCGCGAACAACGTCCGCACCGTCGCCCGGCGCGGTCTGCACGCCGCTGTCCTCGCCGTCATCGCCGGCGGCACCGTCGCCTTCGCCGGCACCACCGCGCCCGACGCCGGCGCCACCGACCCCGTCGTCATGGCCGGCGCCACCGTCGAGCCCGCGTCGATCGACCGGGCCGTCGCCGGCCTCGCCGCCTCGCGCTTCGAGGCCCGCACCCCGCTCGAGGGCGTGGCCGTGGAGCTCGTCGTCGACGGCGAGGCGCAGCAGCTGACGACGCAGGCCGCGACCGTCGCCGAGCTCCTCACCAGTGCGGGCGTGCTCGTCGACCAGGACGACGTCGTCTCCGCGCCCCTGGCGACGCCCGTCTCCGCCGGCCTGACGGTGGAGGTGACGACGGTCGACGTCGTCGACGAGCACGTCACCGACACCGACAAGCACGAGACCGTCGAGGAGGAGGACGACTCCCTCCCGCGCGGCGAGCGCGAGGTCGTCACCGAGGGGGTCGACGGCGTCACCGCCACGACCTACCGCATCACCACGACGAGCGGTGAGGAGACCGGCCGCGAGGTCGTCGCGCGCGCCGTCGTCTCCGAGCGTGTCGACGAGGTCGTCCGGGTCGGCACCGCCGAGCCGGAGCCCGAGCCCGAGGCTGCCGCCCCGTCCTCGAGCAGCTCCTCCCCGTCCGCCTCGGTGCCGCCCGCGGCCGCGCCGACCGGCGGCAGCCCCAAGGCGATCGCCGCCGAGATGGTCGCCGCGCGCGGCTGGGGCACCGACCAGTACAGCTGCCTCGAGACGCTGTGGCAGCGCGAGTCGGGCTGGAACCACACCGCCGAGAACCCCAGCTCCGGCGCCTACGGCATCCCGCAGTCGCTGCCCGGCTCGAAGATGGCCTCGGCCGGCTCCGACTGGCGCACCAACCCCGCCACCCAGATCACCTGGGGCCTGGGCTACATCAGCGGCCGGTACGGCACCCCGTGCGGCGCCCTGGGCCACAGTAACTCCCACGGCTGGTACTGAGCCGCGGATTAGCACGTGGTGAGTGACCTCACGTAGACCGCCACGTAACGATTGAATTACAGTCACCTGCGGGCCGCCAAGGTCCCGTGTTGCCGACAGGTGATGCATACAGCCGGATCAGACTCCTCCCGCGGCGCTCGAGCCGTGTCGGGCAGGCCGCCCCCGGGCGACCGGCCTCGTCTGTGCCGGGACGCGCAACCCTAGGAAGTCCGTGCTCTCTCACGACACGTCCGACCAGACCCTCCACCCCCGCCGACGCCGCCCCCGCCGTCGTCGCCTCCGCGCCGCCCTCGCCACGGTCGGTGCCGCCGCCCTCGTGGCCGGTGGCGGCGTGGCCGTCGCCGCGGCCCACAAGACGATCGAGCTCGACGTCGACGGCGTCGAGCAGACGGTCTCCACCTTCGCCGGCTCCGTCGAGGGACTCCTCGACGAGCACGACGTCGCCGTCGGTGAGCACGACGCCGTCGGCCCGGAGCTCGACGCGACGCTCGACGACGGCATGCTCGTCGTCGTCCGCAGCGCCCGGCAGATCCGCGTGGACGTCGACGGCGAGCAGCGGGCCATGTGGACCACCGCCGAGACCACCGGCGAGGCGATCCAGTCCTTCGGCGAGGCCGGCCGGCAGATCACCGTCGCCGCCTCCCGCTCCCGGGACGGCGGCCGCGAGGCGCTCGACATGCCGCTCGTCGACGGCGCCCCGGTCGAGGTCGTCGCCGACGGCGAGACCCTCACCGTGACGCCCGAGGGCGAGGCGCACCTCGACGACGTCCTCGCGCTCGCGGACGTGACCGTCGGCAAGCTCGACGGCGTCGTCGTCGGGACCGGTGAGGGCGGCGTCGTCCAGGTCACCGTCACCCGCGGCACCCACGCGCTCGAGACCGACGCGCAGACCGTGCCCTTCGAGACCACCGAGCGCGAGGACGACTCGCTCTACGTCGGTGAGCGCCGGGTCGTGCAGGAGGGCGCCGAGGGGCGCCGCGTGCGCGCCAGCCTCGCCGTCCAGGTGAACGGCGAGGAGCGCGTCTCCGAGGCCAGCAACTACGTCACCGTGGTTGCGCCCGTCGACGAGGTCGTCGCGGTCGGCACCAAGGAGCGCCCGGTCGCCCCGCCGCCCACCGCGCCCTCCCGCGGCTCGAGCAGCGGCAGCAGCAGCTCCGGCAGCTCCAGCTCCGGCAGCTCCAGCTCCGGCGGCTCCAGCAGCGGCGGCGGCTCGAGCAGCTCCGACGAGTCCGGCTCCGGCGGCGCGCCGTCAAGCGGCGTGTGGGCCTCGCTGGCCCAGTGCGAGTCCGGCGGCAACCCGTCCATCGTGAGCAGCAACGGGCTCTACCACGGCCTGTACCAGTTCTCCGTGGGGACCTGGCAGTCGGTCGGCGGCTCCGGACTGCCCTCGGAGGCCTCCCCGGCCGAGCAGACCAAGCGCGCCCAGATGCTCCAGGCCCGCTCCGGCTGGGGCCAGTGGCCCGCCTGCTCCGCCCAGCTCGGCCTGCGCTGACCCCAGCACCACCCCTCGCGCCGACAGCACCGTTCCTGCCCCCAGGCAGGAGCACCGCTGTCGGCGCGAGGTCGTTCCCGCGTGCGGCGGCGGCCTCGCCCGCGCCCGATAGGCTCGACGCCGTGAGCCACGACCCCGCCCCCACGCCGGCCGACCCCCTGCTCGGGCCCGCCGACGTCCGCGCCCTGTCCGGCGCCCTCGGGATCCGGCCGACCAAGACCCTGGGCCAGAACTTCGTCATCGATCCCGGCACCGTCCGCAAGATCGTGCGCACCGCCGGGATCACGGCCGACGACGTCGTCGTCGAGGTCGGCCCCGGGCTCGGCTCCCTCACCCTCGCGCTCCTCGAGACGGGGGCCCGCGTCGTCGCGGTCGAGATCGACCCGGTGCTCGCCGAGGCGCTGCCCGCCACCGTGGCCGCCCGGCTGCCCGAGGCGGCCGACCGGCTCCTCGTCGTGCGGTCCGACGCCATGGACGTCACCGAACTGCCCGCCTTCCCCGGTGAGGGCCCCGCTCAGCCCGGCGCCCTCGTGGCGAACCTGCCCTACAACGTCGCCGTCCCGGTCCTGCTCACCCTGCTCGAGCGGCTGCCCAGCCTGCGCACGGGGCTGGTCATGGTGCAGGCCGAGGTCGCCGACCGGCTCGCCGCCCCGCCCGGCTCGCGCACCTACGGCGTCCCCTCGGCCAAGGCCGCCTGGTACGCCCGCGCGCAGCGCTCGGCGACGATCGGGCGCACCGTCTTCTGGCCGGTGCCCAACGTCGACTCCGCGCTCGTCCGCATCGAGCGGCGCGACCCGCCGTCGAGCACCGCGAGCCGCGAGGAGGTCTTCGCCGTCGTCGACGCCGCCTTCAGCCAGCGCCGCAAGACGCTGCGCTCGGCCCTCGCCACCTGGGCCGGGTCCGCAGAGCGCGCCGCGGCCGCCGTCACCGCCGCCGGGCTGGACCCGACGCTGCGGGGCGAGCGCCTCGGCATCACCGACTTCGCCCATATCGCCGAGCACCGGGAGCCGGACGCATGACGTACCCGCCCGGCGCCGTCTGCGTCCGCGCCCCCGGCAAGATCAACCTCGCCCTGCGCGTCGGTGCCCCGGACGAGGACGGCTACCACCCCCTGGCCACCGTCTTCCAGGCCGTCAGCCTCCACGAGGACGTCATCGCCTCGCCCGCCGACTCGCTGAGCCTCACCGTCGAGGGCCGCGATTTCGACCGCGTCCCCACGGACGAGACCAACCTCGCCCTGCGCGCCGCCCGGCTGCTCCAGGAGCACGCCGGCATCACCGCCGGCGCCCATCTGCACATCGTCAAGCAGGTGCCAGTGGCCGGCGGCATGGGCGGCGGGTCCGCCGACGCCGCCGCCGCGCTCCTCGCCTGCGACCAGCTGTGGGACGCCGGGCTGGACCGGGAGCAGCTCGTCCAGCTCGCCCGCCGGCTCGGCGCCGACGTGCCTTTCGCGCTCACCGGCCTCACCGCGATCGGCTCCGGCCGCGGCGACGTCCTCACCTCCGCCATGGTCGGCGGCAGCTACCACTGGGTGCTCGCCCTCCAGGACGAGGGGCTGTCCACCCCCGAGGTCTTCGCGGCCTTCGACGACGACGGCGGCACCCACGCGCCCGCGCCGCACCTGGACGACGCGCTGCTCGTCGCGCTGCGCGGTGGAGACCCGCTCGAGCTCGCTCGCCACCTCACCAACGACCTCGAGGAGGTCGCCCTCGACCTGCGCCCCGAGCTCGGCGACGTCATCGCCGCGGCCGACCGCGCCGGTGCGCTGGCCGCGGTGCTGTCCGGCTCGGGTCCGACGGTCGCTGCGCTGGCCATCGACGAGCGGCACGCCCGCTCGGTGGCCGCCGTCGTCCAGGAGGCGGAGGTGGCCCGCGAGGTCCTCGTCGTCAACGGTCCCGTCCCGGGAGCCCGCGTCCTCGGGCAGGTGTCCGGCTCCTAGACCCCGCGCGACGTGCGGCGGAACGCCCGGTAAGGTGGCCTGCGGCGTGCCGGGAAGTCTGGTCGGCGGGCGGTCGGTCGACCGCTCCTCCTCTGCCCGACCTCACGACAGGACCTCATGCCCTCCGTCACCGCTGCCCTCCGTTCGCCCCGCGCCGGAGCGCTTCTCCTGCTGATCGCGGCCGTCCTCGGACTGCTCGCCGCGAACTCCCCGCTCGGCCCCTCGCTCAGCGAGCTCCAGGACACCTACCTCTCCGTGCCCGGCACCGCGATCAGCCTGAGCGTCGGCCACTGGATCAGCGACGGCCTGCTCGCCGTCTTCTTCTTCGTCGTCGCCATCGAGCTGCGCCACGAGCTCACCGCCGGTGAGCTCAACAGCCCGTCCAAGGCCATGCGGCCGGCCATCGCCGCGGTCGGTGGTGTGCTCGTCCCGATCGGGGTCTTCCTGCTCGTCGCCGCCGGCTCGGGCCTCGAGGACGGCTGGCCCATCCCCACGGCCACCGACATCGCCTTCGCGCTCGGCATCCTCGCCGTCTTCGGCCGCGGGCTGCCCACCCGGCTGCGCGTCTTCCTCCTCGCGCTGGCGATCCTCGACGACATCATCGCGATCCTCATCATCGCCGTGTTCTTCACCACCGACCCGAGCCTCGGCCTCATCGCCGCGGCGGCCGCGGGCACGGTCGTCTTCGCCGTCCTCAGCCGGCGTCTCGGCGGCCGAGGACACGGCGTCGTCGTCCTGCTCATGGTCGTCGTCGCCCTCGTCACCTGGGGTCTCGTCGTCCTGTCCGGGGTGCACGCGACGATCGCCGGCGTGGCTCTCGGCCTCGTCATGGCGGCCCGCCCCGCCGACCGGACCCGGCACGCCCTCGAGCCCTTCTCCAACGGCGTCGTCCTGCCGGTCTTCGCCTTCTCCGCCGCGCTCGTCGTCATCCCCTCCGTGCCGCTCAGCGAGCTGTCCCCCGCCTTCTGGGGCATCGTCCTCGCGCTGCCGGTCGGCAAGATCGTCGGCATCATGCTCGGCGGCTGGCTGGGCGCCCGGCTCGTCCGGGCGGGCGGCACCACCCTCGGCGGGCAGGAGCTGCTCGCGGCGGGAGCACTCGGCGGCATCGGCTTCACCGTCTCGCTCCTCATGAACGAGCTCGCCTACGCCGACGTGCCGGCGGTCGCGGACGAGGGCACCCTCGCGGTGCTCGTCGGCTCCGGCATCTCGATGGTCATCGCCGCCGCCGTCGTCAGCCGCCTCGCTCGTAACTACCGGAAGCGCGAGGCCGTCACCGGGGCCTGAGACAGGCCGGCCGCGGCGGGCACCTACCCTTGACGGGTGGCACATCTTCTCGGGGCCGAGGCCCTGCACCTGGAGTACCCGACGCGGGTCGTCTTCGACTCGGTCAGCCTGGGCGTCGACGAGGGGGACCGCATCGGCATCGTCGGCCGCAACGGTGACGGCAAGTCCAGCCTTCTCGGCATGCTCGCGGGACGCATCGAGCCCGACGGCGGACGCGTCACCCGCCGCGGCGGCGTGCGGATGGGCGTCCTCGACCAGAGCGACACCCTCGACCCGGCGCTCACCGTGGGCCACACCATCGTCGGGGACCGCCCCGAGCACGAGTGGGCCGGGGACGCCCGGGTGCGCGACGTCATCGACGGTCTCGTCTCCGACCTGCCCTGGGACGCCACCGTCGGCACGCTGAGCGGCGGGCAGCGGCGCCGCGTCGCGCTCGCCACCCTGCTCGTGGGGGAGTGGGACGTCATCGCCCTCGACGAGCCGACCAACCACCTCGACGTCGAGGGCATCAGCTGGCTCGCCGCCCACCTCAAGCGGCGGTGGGCCGCCAACGCGGGCGGTCTCCTCGTCGTCACCCACGACCGCTGGTTCCTCGACGAGGTCGCGACGATGACGTGGGAGGTCCACGACCGCGTCGTCGAGCCCTTCGAGGGCGGGTACGCCGCCTACGTCCTGCAGCGCGTGGAGCGCGACCGCCAGGCCGCCGTCATCGAGGGCAAGCGGCAGAACCTCATGCGCAAGGAGCTCGCCTGGCTGCGTCGCGGCGCCCCGGCGCGCACCTCCAAGCCGAAGTTCCGCATCGACGCCGCGAACCAGCTCATCTCGGACGTGCCGCCGCTGCGGGACCGCACCGAGCTCTCCCGCCTCGCGACGGCGCGCCTCGGCAAGGACGTCGTCGACCTCCTCGACGTCGGGGTGTCCTTCGACGGCCGGGAGATCCTGCGCGACATCGAGTGGCGCATCGCCCCGGGTGAGCGCACCGGCATCCTCGGGGCCAACGGGGCGGGCAAGTCCACCCTCCTCGCGCTCGTCGCCGGCACGCTGGAGCCGACCGCGGGGCGGGTCAAGCGCGGCAAGACCGTGCGGCTGGCCATGCTCGACCAGCAGTTCACCGAGCTGCAGGAGATCGCCGGTGACCGGGTCCGCGAGGTGCTCGCCCGCACCCGCACGAGCTACGTCGTCGACGGCAAGGAGATGACGCCGGCGCAGCTGCTCGAGCGCCTCGGCTTCGCCCGGGAGCACCTGTCCGCCCGGGTGGGGGAGCTGTCCGGCGGGCAGAAGCGCCGCCTCCAGCTGCTCCTCATCCTGCTCTCCGAGCCCAACGTCCTCATCCTCGACGAGCCGACCAACGACGTCGACACCGACATGCTCGCCGCGATGGAGGACCTCCTCGACTCCTGGCCGGGCACGCTCATCGTCGTCTCCCACGACCGCTACCTCCTCGAGCGGGTCACCGACCAGCAGTACGCCGTCATGGACGGGCGCATGCGCCACGTGCCGGGAGGTGTGGACGAGTACCTCGAGCTGCGCCGTCGGGAGCAGGACGCGCCGTCGCGCGCCGCGGGCGGGACCGCACCCGCGACCGTGCCGACCGGTCAGCCGAGCAGCGCCGAGATGCGGGTCCTCCGCAAGGAGATCACCGCGGCCGAGCGGCGGATGGAGAAGCTCGCCGCCCAGGTCGAGCGGCTGCACGCGAGGATGGCCGCCCACGACCCGAACGACTACGGCGGGCTGTCCGCCCTCGGCGAGGAGCTGCGCGCCCTCGAGGCGCAGGTGGCCGAGCAGGAGGAGCGCTGGCTCGAGCTCTCCGAGCAGGTGGGGTAGCCCGCTCGAAAAAGAGTAGGACGAGCGCGGGCGCCGTCCTACTCTCCTGGCCTCCGACCGTTTTCCGGAAGTGAGGCCGACGATGACAGCCCTCGCCCACCTGGAGCAGACCTTCGCCGGCCGGCTCCTGCGCCCCGACGCCGACGGTTTCGCCGAGCTCACCGCCCGGGAGTTCGCCGCCGTCGGCGACCATCCCGCCGCCGTCGCGCAGGTGGGCACGACGGCGGACGTCGTCGCCGCCGTCCGCGGAGCCCGCGAGGCGGGCCTCTCCGTGGCCGTCCGCAGCGGCGGCCACAGCTACGCCCACCACGGCGCCGGCCCCGGCGGTCTCGTCCTCGACGTGCGGGGCCTCGACCCCGTCTCGATCGACCCGGACGCGCTCGTTGGCCATGCCGGCGGCGGTGCGACCGCCGGTGCCTACAGCCGCGCCGCGGGGGAGCACGGGCTCGCCACTGGCTTCGGGGACACCGGGACCGTCGGTGTCGCGGGCATCTCCCTCGGCGGCGGCATCGGGTTCCTCAGCCGGCGCGACGGGCTCACGGTCGACAACGTCCTCGCCGCCGAGGTCGTGCTCGCCGACGGGAGCGTCGTCACCGCGGACGCGGAGCACCACCCGGACCTCTTCTGGGCGCTGCGGGGCGGCGGCGGCAACTTCGGCGTCGTCACCAGGCTCACCCTTCGGCTGCGGCCGACGACGGCCGTCACCGGCGGGATGCTCGTCCTCGAGCCGACCCCCGAGCGACTCGCCGCCGCCAACCAGGTGGTCCTCGACGCGGCTGACGGGCTCAGCGCGATGATCAACCTCCTCGTCGCGCCGCCTGCGCCGTTCCTCCCGCAGTCGCTGCACGGCAGACCGGTCATGCTCGTCCTCGTGTGCTGGTCAGGCCCGGAGGCGGAGGCGGACTTCGCGCTCGCGCCCCTCCGGGCGCTGGACGAGCCTCTCGTCGAGGACATCGGCCCCCGCGCGTACACCGACATGCTCCAGGGGCCACCCCCGTCCCCGCAGCCGCTGCACCCGGCGATGCGCACCGGCTTCACCGACCGCCTCGACGAGCAGTGGGCTGCCACCGCCCTCGACGCGGTGACGACCGCGACGACGTTCACCGCCGTCAACCTCCGCCCCATGGGCGGGGCGATCGCCCGCGTCCCGGTGGACGCGACCGCGTTCGCGCACCGGCACCACGCCGTCATGGCGTCCGTCGCCGCGCCCACGCCGGACCCCGCCGCCCTCCCCGCCGCACAGGCGTGGGCCGACGCCACGGCGAGGTCGCTCGGACTGGTCGGCGCGGGGTACGTGAACTTCATGTCGGAGACGACGGCGGACGACGTCGCCGCGGCCTACCCCGGTGCGGTCCTCGAGCGGCTGGGGGAGGTCAAGCGGACCTACGACCCGGACAACGTCTTCCGCTACAACCACAACGTCACGCCCGCCCCGGCGAGCCCGGGCGGTTAGGAGTCGAGCGGCAGGAGGAGCCGGCGCAGGAGGCTGGTGAGCTGCTCCGCCTCGGCCGGGTCGAGCTCGGCGAGCAGCTCCTGCTCGGACAGGAGCAGGTCCGCCATGGCGGCGTCGACCGTCTCCTTGCCCCGCGGGGTGAGGCGGACGAGGACGACGCGGCGGTCCGTGGTCCCGACGGCGCGGACGACGTAGCCGTGGGCCACCATCCGGTCGATGCGGTTCGTCATCGTCCCCGAGGACACGAGCGTTTCGTTGAGCAGCCGGCCGGCCGTCAGTTCGTAGGGCTCGCCGGCGCGGCGCAGCGCGGACAGGACGTCGAACTCCCAGCCCTCGAGGGCGTGGTCGATGAAGACCCGGCGGCGGGCGAGGTCGAGGCGGCGCGAGAGGCGTGAGACCCGCGAGAAGACGTGCAGCGGCCGGGGGTCGAGGTCCGGGCGCTCCCGCCCCCACGCCGCAACGATGCGGTCGACCTCGTCCTGGCCCTTGAGCATGTCTTGAGATTACTCGACATCAAGATAAATCGGCGGACCCCAAGGCCTCCCGCCCACCCCTTCGACGCCGAGAGCCGGGATCCAAGGGTAGGAACGGCGAGAGCCGGACTCCTCCACGGAGGAGTCCGGCTCTCGGCGACGGGGAGTGAGTGGGTGTCAGCCGCGCAGGGCGTCGGTGAGCTTCATCCGGCCACCGGTGTGGAGCACGCCGCGGCGGTAGACCCGCCCGGCGATCCACACGAGGACCGGGATCGTCGCGAGCGCGATCCCGATGGACAGCAGCATCTCCCACGTCTCCACGCCGCCGAAGACGTTGCGCACCGGCATCATGAACGGGGAGAAGAACGGGATCTGGGAGAAGATCTTGACCATCGTGCTGTCCGGGTCGGAGGTGACCATGAAGATCGCCAGGTAGAACGGCACGAACATGAGGAACATGAGCGGCGTGGTGACCGCCCCGATCTCCTCCTGCCGGGAGACCAGCGCCGCGAAGCCGCCGAAGAGCAGCGAGAACAGGATGAACCCGAGGAGGAACCACAGGAGGACGAGGAGCAGCGTCCCTCCGAGGTCGATCTCGAAGCCGTCGAGCAGCCCGGTGGCCCACGCGGGCACAGCGCTGGCGACGCTGAGGATGACCACCTGAGCGAGGCCGACGATCCCGATGCCGAGGATCTTGCCGGCGAGCAGCTCGGAGGGGCGGATCGTCGCGAGGAGGATCTCGACAACGCGCGAGGTCTTCTCCTCGACGACACCCATCGCGATGAGCGAGCCGGAGCCGATGAGCGCGAAGAGCAGCAGGGAGATCGCCAGCATCGCGACGAGGTAGCGGGGACCGAAGTCGTCTCCCTCCTCCTCGCTCTCGACGCTCGCCACCTGCGGGCCGGCCGTCGCGAGGGCCTCGTTGAAGGCCTGCGGGTCCCCGCCGAGCTCGCTCACCTGGGCGGTGAGCACGTGGGCCTGGACGGCGGAGGTGACGAGCCCGAGCAGCTGCTGGTCCGCCTCCTCCTCGACGAGCATCTCCGGACGTGCCGGGTCCCCGGCGAGGAAGGCGTCGAGGTCCTCGGTGAGCCGGGACTCGGCGTCCTCGCGGGTCAGCTCCTCAACCTCGATCGTCGTGCCCAGGGCGGTGCCCGCGGCGGTCAGCTGGGGCTCGAGCTCGGCGACGCCGCTCTCGACGCCGACGGTGAAGTCCGCTGCGCCGTCGTCGGCGTCCCGGTTCGCGAAGTAGTCGAGGACGAAGATGCCGACGACGATGACGATGACCATGACGGCCAGCGAGATGAGGTTGGACTTCGTGAAGAAGCGGGCCTTGACCTCGCGGCGCGCGACCATGCCGACGTTGGCGAGGGTGGAGTTCCGGCTGGTGCTGTCCTTGCTCATGCTGCGTCCTTCTCCTCGGTCTCGCTGACGACGCCACGGAAGAGGTCGGCGAGCGTGGGCACGACCGGCCCGAACTCGCGGAGCTGTCCGGCGGCGGTGGCGGCGGAGAGCAGCGGCTGCTCGACACCGGCGTCGTGGCCGGTGAGCTCGACGACGACCTCGCGGCCGTCGTCGGACAGCACCCGCGCCCCGGGCACCGTGCGCACCCACCCGGCCGGTGCGCCGTCGACGACGGCGCGCCAGCGCGCGTTCGGCGTGCGGCGCAGCTCCTCCTTCGTGCCGACGGCGACCATCTGGCCGGCGCGGACGATGCCGACGCGGTCGCACAGGCGCTCGACGAGGTCGAGCTGGTGGGAGGAGAAGATGACGGGGACGCCGGCGGCGGCGCGCTCGGAGAGCACCCCGCTCATGACGTCCACGGCGACGGGGTCCAGGCCGGAGAAGGGCTCGTCGAGGACGAGGATCTCGGGCTCGTGGACGAGCGCGGCCGCGAGCTGCACCCGCTGCTGGTTGCCCAGCGAGAGCTTCTCGACGTCGTCACCGCGACGCGCCTCGACACCCAGGCGCTCGGTCCACTGCTCCATCGCCGTCGTGGCCTGCTTCTCACCCATGCCGTGGAGGCGGGCGAGGTAGACGAGCTGCTCGCCGACCTTCATCTTCGGGTACAGCCCACGCTCCTCGGGCATGTAGCCGACGCGGCGGCGCATGTCGAGGTCGAGGGGCTGCCCCTTCCAGCGCACCTCACCGGAGTCGGCGGCGAGCACGCCGAGGGCGATGCGCATCGCCGTCGTCTTGCCGGCACCGTTGGACCCGACGAAGCCGAAGATCTCCCCGCCCTCGACGGCGAAGGTGAGGTCGGTGAGGGCGCGCAACGTGCCGTACGCCTTGTTGAGGTGGTCGAACTCGAGCTGTGGCATGGCCTCTTCCGTCGTCGCCGGGCGGGTTCGGGCCAGAGTCTAGGGGACGGGTGTGACGCCCCGAACGATCTGTCAGTCCGACGCGGAGTCGGGCAGACCGGTCAGCCGCGGGCTCTTCTCGAGGGCGGCCAGACCGTTCCACGAGAGGTTGACGAGGTGCGCGGCGACGGTCTCCCGGTCGGGGTGGCGCGCCTCGAGCCACCACTGCCCGGTGAGCGCGATCATCCCGACGAGCATCTGCGCGTAGATCGGTGCCGTGCTCGTCGGCAGCCCACGACGGCGGAACTGCTCGGCGAGCAGGTGCTCCACCTGCGTGGCGACGTCCCCGATGAGGGAGGAGAAGGTGCCGGTGGCCTGCGCGACGGGGGAGTCGCGCACGAGGATGCGGAAGCCGTCGGTGTTGAGCTCGATGTACTCGAGCAGGGCCAGCGCGGTCCGCTCGACGATCCGCTTGGGGTGCCCGCCCGTCTCCAGGGCGCCGCTCAGCGCGGCCAGCAGCTGCTGCAGCTCGCGGTCGACGATGACGGCGTACACACCCTCCTTGCCGCCGAAGTGCTCGTAGACGACGGGCTTGGAGACCTTGGCGCGGGACGCGATCTCCTCGACGCTCGTGCCCTCGAAGCCCTTCTCGGCGAAGAGCTCGCGACTGACGTCGAGCAGCTGCTCCCGGCGCTGTCCGGCGGTCATCCGGGCGCGGGACGTGCGAGATCGGTCACTGGTCACCCACCCATCATGCCTGGCGGGTCCGACAGGCGGCCGGGCTGCCCACGCGGCCTGGCAGACTAGGCGCTGCGCCGCGCACGGCGCGGTCCGCCCTGGTGTAACGGCAGCACACAGGCCTTTGGTGCCTTGAGGTCCGGGTTCGAATCCTGGGGGCGGAGCGCCCGGGCACCCCGCAGGACAGGATCCGCGCGGGCCCGGCCGCTCGTGCGCCGGGATAGAGTGGTGAGCGCACAAAGCCCGGGGAACACCCCGAGCAGGACCCGACGAGGGAGCCGACACGCGTGAGTGCCCAGCCAGCCGCCGTCATCGTCCTTGCCGCAGGTGAGGGCACCCGGATGAGGTCCCGGACCCCCAAGGTCCTCCATCGCATCGCCGGCCGCAGCCTTCTCGGCTTCGCGCTCCGCGCCGGTGCCGAGCTCGACCCGCGGCGCCTCGCCGTCGTCGTGCGCCACGAGCGGGAGACCGTCGCCGCGCACGCCGGGGAGCAGCTGCCCGGCGTCGTCGTCGTCGACCAGGACGCCGTGCCCGGGACCGGCCGCGCCGTCCAGTGCGCCCTCGGCGTCCTCGACGGCCTCGAGGAGGCCGGTGCGGCGCTCCTGTCCGGCGCCACCGCGTCCGGCGGCGGAAAGCTCGAGGGCCCCGTCGTCGTCACCGCCGGCGACGTCCCGCTCCTCGACTCCGCCACCCTGCAGCAGATGCTCGCGGCGCACGAGGCCGACGGCAACGCCGTCACCCTCCTCAGCACCCGCCTGCCCGACCCCTACGGCTACGGGCGCGTCGTGCGCGACGACAGCGGCGACGTCGTCGCGATCGTCGAGGAGCGCGACGCCACCGCCCAGCAGCGCGAGATCGACGAGATCAACGCCTCGATCTACGTCTTCGACGCCGAGGTGCTGCGCGACGCCCTCACCCGCGTCGACGACGCCAACGACCAGGGCGAGGTCTACCTCACCGACGTCGTCGCCCTCGCCCACGGCGACGGCAAGCGGGTGCGTGCGCTCGTCGTCGAGGACGAGTGGCTCGTCTCCGGCGTCAACGACCGCGCCCAGCTCGCGGCGCTCGGCACCGAGCTCAACCGCCGGATCGTCACCGAGTGGATGCGGGCCGGCGTCACCGTCGTCGACCCCGCCACCACGTGGGTCGACGCCGACGTCCGTCTCGGCCGCGACGTCACCATCCACCCCGGCACCCAGCTGCACGGCACGACGACCGTCGACGACGGCGCGGAGATCGGTCCCGACACCACCCTGCGTGACGTCGTCGTCGGCGCCGAGGCCACGGTCGTGCGCACGCACGGCTTCAGCGCCACCGTCGGCCCGCGCGCCACGGTCGGCCCCTTCGCGTACCTGCGCCAGGACACCGTCCTGGGCGAGGGCGGCAAGATCGGCACCTTCGTCGAGACCAAGGACGCCCAGATCGGGGCCGGCTCCAAGGTCCCGCACCTGTCCTACGTCGGTGACGCGGAGATCGGGGAGGGCACGAACATCGGCGCCGCCTCCGTCTTCGTCAACTACGACGGCGTGCACAAGCACCGCTCGAAGGTCGGCAACGGGGCACGCACCGGCTCGGACAACATGTTCGTCGCGCCGGTGACCGTCGGCGACGGCGCGTACACCGGTGCCGGCACCGTCCTGCTCAAGGACGTCCCGCCCGGTGCGCTGGCCGTCAACTCCATGACCCAGCGCAACATCGAGGGCTGGGTGCTGCGGCGCCGGCCCGGCACACCCTCCGCGGAGGCCGCGAGCAAGGCGCTCGTGGCCGACGAGGAGCGGGAGCTGTCCCCCCAGGCACGGGCCGAGCTGGCCCGCGGCAACCACGGCGGCGCCGTCCCGCGCGACGGCGACGCCACCACCGACACGACCGGGAGCAGCACCGAGCGATGACAGGCATCACCTCACGCGGCGAGAAGCGACTCGTCCTTGTGTCCGGACGGGCGCACCCCGCTCTGGCGAACGCCGTCTCCCGCGAGCTCGGCACCGAGCTCGTCCCCACCACCGCCTACGACTTCGCCAACGGTGAGATCTACGTCCGCTTCGAGGAGAGCGTGCGCGGCTCGGACGCCTTCGTGCTCCAGTCGCACACGGCGCCGATCAACCAGTGGCTCATGGAGCAGCTGCTCATGGTCGACGCGCTCAAGCGCGCCTCGGCCAAGCGGATCACCGTCATCGCGCCCTTCTACCCCTACGCCCGGCAGGACAAGAAGCACAAGGGTCGCGAGCCGATCTCCGCGCGCTTCATCGCCGACATGTTCAAGACGGCCGGCGCGGACCGCCTCATGTCGGTGGACCTCCACGCCGCGCAGGTCCAGGGCTTCTTCGACGGGCCGGTCGACCACCTGTGGGCGATGCCGATCCTCACCGACTACGTGCGCTCGCGGGTCGACACGAGCAACGTCACCGTGGTCTCCCCGGACGCCGGCCGGATCCGCGTGGCCGAGAAGTGGGCCGAGAAGCTCGGCGGCGGGCCGCTCGCCTTCGTCCACAAGACCCGCGACATCACCCGGCCCAACCAGGCGGTGGCCAACCGCGTGGTCGGCGAGGTCGAGGGGCGCACCTGCGTGCTCGTCGACGACCTCATCGACACCGGCGGCACGATCGCCGAGGCCGTCAAGGTCGTCAAGGCGGCCGGGGCGCGCGACGTCATCGTCGCCGCCACCCACGGCGTGCTCTCCGACCCCGCCGCCCAGCGGCTGAGCGAGTGCGGGGCCCGGGAGGTCGTCATCACCGACACCCTCCCGCTGGACGCGAGCAAGCACTTCCCCCAGCTCACGGTGCTGCCCATCGCCCCGCTCCTGGCCCGCGCCATCCGCGCGGTCTTCGACGACGGCTCGGTCACCAGCCTCTTCGACGGCAACGCGTAACGCCCACTCCGGCCCGGCCCCCGGTGCCCCACCCCACGCCGGACCCCGCTGCTGAAACTGATCGGCGCGGCTGATATATCAGCCGCGCCGATCAGCATCTGCAGCGCAGATCGGAGGAGGGTGCCGCACAGGTGAACGTGCGGTCGCCTCCGTCCCCAGATCGCCTCGGCGCCGCCCGTGCCCAGGGGCCGGTGGGTGAGGGTGCGGGGATGGACCGGGAGCCGATCGACCTCATCCCCACCCGCGACGCTGCTCTCCGCGGAGTCGACATCCGCTCGGCGAAGGCGTCCGTCGTCAGGCTGCGGCACGGCACGTACGTCCACCGCGAGGCCCTTGGCGCCGCGTCACCAGCACTGCGCTACGAGTACGTCGTCCGGGCCACGGTCGAGTCGATGCGCTCCCGGGCGCCACTCGCGCACGAGTCCGCTGCCGTCATGCTCGAGATCCCGATCATCGGTCCGTGGCCGGACCGTACGCACGTCATGGTGAAGGCCGGCCGCGGGGGTCGGAGCAGCGCGCGGATCATCCGCCACGGCACAGCAGAGATGCCGGAGCTCGTCACCGTCGACGGGATCGCGGTGGTCCACCCGGCACGGACCGTCGTGGACCTCGCCCGCACACGCAGCTTCACCTCCGGGCTCGCCAGCGCGGACCATGTGCTTCGCGCGGGGATGGCGACGCACGAGCAGCTCCTCGCCGAGGTCGAGAAGATCGGCCATCACCGGGGAGCAGGGCGGGCACGGGCGGTGGTCGAGCATGCCGATCCGCGGTCGGAGTCTGTCGGGGAGTCGCTCAGCCGCGCCCAGATGATCGAGCTGCGGCTTCCCGTCCCCCTGCTGCAGCACGACTTCTACGACGCGGACGGGTTCGTCGGCCGGACCGACTTCTGGTGGCCGGAACTGCGGCTCGTCGGGGAGTTCGACGGCAAGGTCAAGTTCGGTCGGGAGATCGCGGGTGACGTTTCGGACGCCCGGCAGGCACTGTGGCGGGAGAAGCAGCGCGAGGACCGGCTGCGACGTCTGGGCCTCGGGGTCGTCCGGTGGACGTGGGACGAGGCCATCGACCGCGGGCGGTTCGCGCGGCTGCTGGCGCGAGCCGGCCTCCACCCTGGCCGCCTGACCGAGTCCTGACTGATCCCGCGCCTGATCCGATTCCCGCTGCTGACATGTCAGCAGCGGAAGCAGGATCAGCAGCGCGGAGGCTGGGGGCGGTGGGAAGCGGGCGCGCCGCGGGGCGCGCGGGCGCGGGCGTGGGGTGCGGCGGGGCACAGGGGGCGGCCTACCGGCGGGGCGCCGGGGTCGGGTACCATTGACAGGTTGCCTCGGCGAGGAGTTCGGACACCGGCTCCGTGATCGACGCGGTGGCGCCTCCGGGTGCCGCGTGTCCTCCCGCGCCCAGGTGCTGCCGCCGTCCGACGCCAGACATGGAGACCCTCGTGGCCGACAACCAGACCCTCACCGCAACGACCCGCACCGAGTTCGGCAAGGGCGCCGCCCGCCGCACCCGCCGCGCGAACCTCATCCCGGCCGTCCTCTACGGGCACGGCGAGGCCCCCCAGCACCTCGCGCTCGAGTCCCACGCGACCTTCCTCGCGCTCAAGGACAACGCCAACGCGCTCCTCACCCTCGTCATCGACGGCAAGGAGCAGACCGCCCTCGCCAAGGACATCCAGCGCGACCCGGTCCGCCGCACCATCGACCACGTCGACCTCGTCATCGTCCGCAAGGGCGAGAAGGTCACCGTCGAGGTCCCGGTCCACGTCGTCGGCGAGTCGGCTCCCGGCACGATCCACCAGGTCGAGCTGCAGCACCTCACGGTCACCGTCCCCGCCACGAGCATCCCCGAGCTCGTCGAGGTCTCCATCGAGGGCCTCGAGGACGGCGCGATCATCCGCGTCAGCGACATCCCCCGCCCCGAGGGTGCGACGATCGACGTCGACCCGGAGCACGAGGTCGTCATCGTCTCGACGCCGCGCGCGTCGGCCGACGACCTCGCCGCCGACGAGGCGTCCGCCGAGGCCGGCGCCTCCGCCGGCGTGGACTCCTCCGAGGCCTGATGCCCTGAGCCCACGTCACGCCCGGACCGCCGGGCGTGACGTGGGCTCACGTCTGTGCAGGGAGAGACATGAACGACACCTGGCTCGTCGTCGGGCTCGGCAACCCCGGCCCGAAGTACGCGGGCAACCGGCACAACGTCGGGCGCATGGTCATCGACGTCCTCGCGCGCCGTGCCGGCAGCTCGCTCACCAGCCACAAGGCACGCGCCCACGTGGCCGACGCGCGCCTCGGCGTGCTGCCCGGCGGTGCCCCCGGCCCGCGAGTGGTCCTTGCCATCCCCGGCACCTACATGAACCTCTCCGGCGAGCCCGTCAGTGCGCTCCTGCGCTTCTACGACATTCCCCCGGAGCGGCTCCTCGTCGTCCACGACGAGCTCGACCTGCCGCCGAGCACGCTCCGCCTCAAGCGCGGCGGCGGCGAGGGCGGGCACAACGGGTTGCGCTCCATCTCCGCCTCGACCGGCACCAAGGACTACGTGCGCCTGCGCGTGGGCATCGGGCGCCCGCCGGGCCGGATGGACGCCGCGGACTTCGTCCTGCGTGACTTCGCCCCGGCCGAGCGGCCCGAGCTCCTCGTCACCCTGGAGGAGGCGGCGGACGCCGTCGAGCAGGTCGTCATCGAAGGCCTGGAGAAGGCGCAGCTGCGCCTCCACACCGCCTGAGGGTCACTCGAAGCGGGAGGTGTCACCCGCTCCGGCCCGCGCCACCTCGGGGGCGCCGCCGGTGAGGTCGACGACGGTGGTCGGCTCGACCGACGCGACGGGTGCGTCGACGACGACGTCGACGAGGTGGCCGATCTCGTCGTTGACGACCCAGCCCTCCGACATCGTCTCGGCGGTGTCCGGCAGGATGAGCGTGGACGTGAGCATCGGCTCGCCGAGCTCGGAGAGGATCGCCAGGGCCACACGGTGGTCGGGCACCCGCACGCCCACGGTGAGCTTCTTCGGCTGGAGCATCATCCTGGGCACCTCCTTCGTCGCCTTGACGATGAAGGTGTAAGGCCCGGGCGTCAGGGACTTCACCAGCCGGAAGCCGGCGTTGTCGAGGATGACGAAGGTGCCCGCCTGGGCGAGGGTCGCGCACATGAGGGTGAAGTGGTGCTTGTCGTCCAGGCGCCGGATCGTACGGATCCGGTCGAGGGCGTCCTTGCTGCCCAGCCGCGCACCGAGCGCGTACCCGGAGTCGGTCGGGTAGGCGATGAGGCCGCCGTCGCGCAGCACCTCGGTGACCTGCGCGAGGCGGCGCGGCTGGGGGTCCTGGGGGTGGAGCTCGACGTAGCGCGCCATCGGCCCAGTGTGCCGCAGGTCGCCTCGGCCGGCAGCGGAACTGCGGGTGCTCGCCGGGAGATGCGCGCCGAGCCGCCGTAGAATCGTGGGGTTCCCCCGCTCCGGACCAGGATGCGGGGCGCCTGTGCTGCCCACCCGCGAAGGACCCATGCGACTCACCGGACTCATCCCTCCGCTCCTCGCCGACCCTGCCTTCGCCCAGGCGGTCGCCGCGGCCGCACAGGGTGGCGAGCGGGCCGTGAGCATCCCGCTCGGCGTGCGTGCCGCCCTCGTCGCCGCGATCACCGAGCGTGAGGGGCGCACCGACCGGCCCGTCGTCATCGTCACGGCCACCGGCCGGGAGGCCGACGACGCCGCGGCGGCCGTCCGCAACTTCCTCCCCGCCGACGACGTCGCGGTGCTGCCCTCGTGGGAGACGCTCCCGCACGAGCGGCTGTCCCCGCGCAGCGACACCGTCGCCCGCCGCATCGCGGTCTTCCGTCGCCTGGCACACCCCGGCACCGGGCGCACCGGCCCGATCCGCGTCCTCGTCATGCCCGTGCGCGCGCTCCTCCAGCCGGTCATCACGGGGCTCGGCGACCTCCAGCCGGTCGAGCTCGAGGTCGGTGACGAGCGCAGCCTCGAGGAGGTCGCCGCCGGCCTGTCCGCAGCCGCCTACTCGCGCGTCGACATGGTCGAGTCCCGTGGCCAGTACGCCGTCCGCGGCGGCATCCTCGACGTCTTCCCGCCGGCCGAGGACCACCCGATGCGCGTGGAGTTCTGGGGCGACACCGTCGAGGAGATCCGCTGGTTCTCCGTCGCGGACCAGCGCAGCCTCGACGTCGCCGACCACGGCCTGTGGGCGCCGCCGGCCCGCGAGATGCTCCTCACCGGAGCGGTCCGCGCCCGCGCCAAGTCGCTCGTCGGGGAGATGCCCGGCGCCGCGGACATGCTCGAGCGGCTCAGCGAGGGCATCGCCGTCGAGGGCATGGAGTCGCTCGCCCCGCTCCTCGTCGACGGCCTCCAGCCCGTCCTCGACCTCGTTCCCGACGACGCCCTCGTCCTCATGTCCGAGCCCGAGCGCATCCGCCGCCGCGCGCACGACCTCGTCGCGACCACCGAGGAGTTCCTCGCCGCGGCCTGGGCCTCCGCCGCCGCGGGCGGCACGACGCCCGTCGAGCTGCGCAGCGCCTCGTTCGCCACGCTCGAGGACACCCACGACCTCGCCCGCAGCCGCGGCCTCGGCTGGTGGGACCTCACCAGCCTCTCCGCCGAGATGCCCGACGCCCCCGACGACGGCGCAGCGGACGAGGACACCTCCGCCGTCGCCGCCCGCGACGTCGAGCCCTACCGCGGCGACGTCCCGCGCGCCCTGGCGGACCTGCGCGCCCTCACCCAGGACGGGTGGCGCCTGCTCATCACGACGCAGGGCCCCGGCCAGGCCCGCCGCATGGTCGAGCAGCTCGCCGACTCCGACGTCCCCGCCCGCCAGGTCGAGGACGTCGTCGAGGAGCCGCCCGCCGACGTCGTCCTCGTCACGACGGCGTCGGTCCCGCGCGGCTTCGTCGCACCCGAGCTGCGGCTCGCCGTCGTCACCGAGTCCGACCTCACCGGCCGCGCCGGCACCTCGACCCGCGACATGCGCAAGATGCCCTCGCGGCGGCGGGGCGTCGTCGACCCGCTCGCGCTGCGGCCGGGCGACTACGTCGTCCACGAGCAGCACGGCGTCGGGCGCTTCATCGAGCTCATCCAGCGCACCGTGGGCCGCGGCAAGGACGCCACCACCCGCGAGTACCTCGTCATCGAGTACGCGTCGTCCAAGCGGGGCCAGCCGGGGGACCGGCTCTTCGTGCCCACCGACTCCCTGGACCAGGTGACGAAGTACTCCGGTGGGGAGGCGCCGAGCGTCAACAAGATGGGCGGCGGTGACTGGGCCAAGACCAAGAGCCGCGCCCGCAAGGCGGTCAAGGAGATCGCGGCGGAGCTCATCCGCCTCTACGCCGCCCGCGCCTCGACCAAGGGCCACGCCTTCGCCCCGGACACGCCGTGGCAGCGGGAACTCGAGGACGCCTTCCCCTACGTCGAGACCCCAGACCAGCTCGTCACCATCGAGGAGGTCAAGAGGGACATGGAGCGGCAGATGCCCATGGACCGCCTCCTGTCCGGCGACGTCGGCTACGGCAAGACGGAGATCGCCGTCCGGGCCGCCTTCAAGGCCGTCCAGGACGGCAAGCAGGTGGCCGTCCTCGTGCCCACCACCCTCCTCGTCCAGCAGCACTTCGACACCTTCTCCGAGCGCTACGCCGGCTTCCCCGTCGAGGTGCGCGCCCTGTCCCGCTTCCAGAGCGACGCCGAGGCCACCGCGACCCGCGAGGACCTGGCCTCGGGCAAGGTCGACGTCGTCATCGGCACCCACCGCCTCCTCACCGGCGAGATCCGCTTCAAGGACCTGGGTCTGGTCATCGTCGACGAGGAGCAGCGCTTCGGCGTCGAGCACAAGGAGACGCTCAAGCAGCTGCGCACGAACGTCGACGTCCTCGCGATGAGCGCGACGCCCATCCCGCGCACCCTGGAGATGGCGATCACCGGTATCCGGGAGATGTCGACGCTCGCGACCCCGCCGGAGGAGCGCCACCCGATCCTCACCTACGTCGGCCCCTACGAGGAGAAGCAGGTGGCCGCGGCCATCCGGCGAGAGATGCTCCGCGAGGGGCAGGTCTTCTTCGTCCACAACCGGGTCTCCTCGATCCAGCGCGCCGCCTCGCGCATCTCCGAGCTCGTGCCGGAGGCGCGGGTGGCCGTCGCCCACGGGCAGATGGGCGAGCACCAGCTGGAGAAGGTCATCCAGGACTTCTGGAACAAGGAGTTCGACGTCCTCGTCTGCACGACGATCGTCGAGACCGGCCTGGACATCTCCAACGCCAACACCCTGCTCGTCGACCGCGCCGACACCTTCGGCCTGTCCCAGCTCCACCAGCTGCGCGGCCGGGTGGGCCGTGGCCGCGACCGCGCCTACGCCTACTTCCTCTACCCGCCGGAGAAGCCGCTCACCGAGACGGCGCACGACCGCCTCACGACCATCGCCTCGCACACCGAGCTCGGCGCCGGCATCCAGGTGGCGATGAAGGACCTCGAGATCCGCGGGGCAGGCAACCTCCTCGGCGGGGAGCAGTCGGGCCACATCGCCGGGGTCGGCTTCGACCTCTACATCCGGATGGTGGCCGACGCCGTCGCGGAGTTCCGTGGGGAGAAGGAGCAGGAGAAGGCCGACGTCCGTATCGAGCTGCCGGTCGACGCGCACGTGCCGCACGAGTACATCGAGCACGAGCGGCTGCGCCTGGAGGCCTACGCAAAGATCTCCGCGGCCGACGACGACGCCGCCATCGACGCCGTCCGCACCGAGCTCGCCGACCGCTACGGGCCTGTCCCCGAGCAGATCGAGCGGCTCTTCGCGGTCGCGGCGCTGCGGATGCGGGCCCGCGCGGTCGGCCTGAGCGACATCACCGCGCAGGGCAAGTACGTCCGCTTCGCGCCGGTCGAGCTGCCCGAGTCGGCCCAGCTGCGCCTCAAGCGCCTCTACCCGGGCACCGTGCTCAAGCCCGCCGTCCGCACGATCCTCGTCCCGTTCCCCATGACGGCGAAGGTCGCGGGCAAGCCGCTGCACGACGCCGCCCTGCTCGTCTGGGCGGGGGAGCTCATCGAGGCCGTGCTCACCTCCTCGGTCGCCGCCGCCGCGCAGGTCGCCACCTCCTGACCGGAGGAGTCCGGCTGTCGACGTCGGGCGGGGGAGTGCGTCCCGGCGCGGGGTGGCCGGGGGCTTGGCGGCCCGCGCGGCGTGGCAGCCGCGGCGATGTCAGTGGTCGGTGTGACAGTGGGGAGTGACGGAAGGAGACGACATGACCACTGCCACCGCAGAGCGCACCATCACCCTGACGGCCGAGGACATCGACCGTGACGGCCTCGAGGTCTACTGCCCCGAGGCGCGCGGCGCCACGCGCACCCGCCACTACTTCTGCGAGTGCTGCGGCGCCACCGACCACGACCTCCTCTGACGAGCCGTCCTGCCCCGCCGTGGCGGGGCAGGAGCGCTCCCCGGCTCCCGTACGATGGTGCGGGCCGGTGCGCCGCCGGCCGGACGAGGGAGGTAACACGGTGACATCGACGAGGCTGAGCCGCGGCATCGCCGCAGCCACCCTGCTGACCGCACTCGCGCTCGGAGGCTGCTCCGCGCACCCCGGCGCCGCCGCGGTCGTGGACGGGGAGCGCATCACCGAGGCCGAGCTCGCCCGCGCGGTCTCCGACTTCGCCGCCGTCACCGGCCAGCAGGTCGACTCGGTCGCCATGCTCGGCACCCTCGTCGTGGCCCCCGTCCTCATCGAGGTCGGCGCCGAGCACGGGGTGGGCGCCTCCGAGGACGAGGCCGTGGCCCTCCTCGACCAGCAGGCCGAGGTCTCCGGGCTCACCGCCCCCGAGGACGGCTACGGCAGCGGCGTCATCGACGTCGCCCGCATGACCCTCGTCAACCAGCGCCTCGCCGCGGCACCCGAGGGTGCGGCCGCCACGCAGGCGATCACCGAGCGCATCAGCGAGGCCGAGGTCGAGGTCAGCCCGCGCTACGGCGAGTTCGACCCGAGCGGCCAGATCGTCCCGCAGGCCCTGCCCTGGATCGCCACGACCACCCCGCCGGCCACCCCGCTCGGGTGACCGCCCGCGGGGACGCCATGGCCGCCGTCGTCGCGGCCATGGACCGGCTGCGCTCACCCGGCGGCTGCCCCTGGGACGCCGAGCAGACCCACCGCTCGCTCGCGCCCTACGCCGTCGAGGAGGCCTTCGAGCTCGCCGAGGCGGCCGAGTCCGACGACCGTGACGCGCTGCGCGGTGAGCTCGGCGACCTCCTCCTCCAGGTCCTCTTCCACGCCCGCGTCGCGGAGGAGCACCCGAACGACCCCTTCGACCTCGACGACGTCGCCCAGGTCCTGCTCGACAAGCTCGTCCGCCGTCACCCGCACGTCTTCGCCGAGGCCGACGACGTCAGCTCGGCGGCCGACGTCGAGGCCGCCTGGCACGAGATCAAGAAGCGCGAGCGCACCGGTGAGGACGTGCTCGCCGGCATCCCGCTCGCCCTGCCCGCCCTCGCGCGCGCGCAGAAGGTGACCCGGCGCCTGCGCCGCGAGGGAACGGCCGACGACGCGCTTCTCGGCGGGGAGTCCTCGCCCGCCGTCGTCGACGAGGACGCCGCGCTGGGACGCGAGCTCATGGGCCTGGTCCTGCGCGCCGAGGACGCCGGCGTCGACGCCGAGGCCGCCCTGCGTGCCCACCTGCGCACCCTCCAGGACGCCCGCGGGCAGGGTCCCAGCTGACGGAGGTCCCGGTCGCGTGCGCGGCACCGGGACTATCGTGGACCCGACAAGTCAGACGTCGACATGAAGGAGACATCCGTGGCCAGCATCGAGGCCGTAGGAGCACGCGAGATCCTCGACTCGCGTGGAAACCCCACCGTGGAGGTCGAGGTCGCACTGGACGACGGCACGATCGCCCGCGCCGGAGTGCCCTCGGGCGCCTCGACCGGCGCGTTCGAGGCCGTCGAGCGCCGTGACGGCGACAAGGGCCGCTACCTCGGCAAGGGCGTCCAGGACGCCGTGAACGCCGTCGTCGACGACATCGCCCCCGAGGTCCTCGGCCTCGAGGCGAGCGAGCAGCGCCTCATCGACCAGACCCTCATCGAGCTCGACGGCACCGCCAACAAGGGCAAGCTCGGCGCCAACGCCATCCTCGGCGTCTCCCTCGCCGTCGCCAGCGCCGCCGCCCAGAGCGCCGCCCTTCCTCTCTTCCGCTACGTCGGCGGCCCCAACGCCCACGTGCTGCCCGTCCCGATGATGAACATCCTCAACGGCGGCTCCCACGCGGACTCCAACGTCGACATCCAGGAGTTCATGGTCGCCCCGATCGGCGCCGCGACCTTCAAGGAGGCGCTGCGCTGGGGCGCGGAGACCTACCACTCCCTCAAGTCGGTCCTCAAGAGCCGTGGCCTGGCCACCGGCCTGGGTGACGAGGGTGGCTTCGCCCCCAACCTCGAGAGCAACCGCGCCGCCCTCGACCTCATCCTCGAGGCCATCGAGAAGGCCGGCTTCACCCCGGGCGAGGACATCGCCCTTGCCCTGGACGTCGCCGCGACCGAGTTCTTCAAGGACGGCGCCTACCAGTTCGAGGGCACGGCCACCACGCCCGAGCAGATGGTCGCCTACTACACCCAGCTGGTCGCGGACTACCCGCTCGTGTCCATCGAGGACCCGCTGAGCGAGGACGAGTGGGGCAGCTGGTCCGAGCTCGTCGCCTCCATCGGCACCCGCACCCAGATCGTCGGCGACGACCTGTTCGTCACCAACCCCGAGCGCCTGGCCAAGGGCATCGAGCTCCGCTCGGCCAACTCCCTGCTGGTCAAGCTCAACCAGATCGGCACGCTGACCGAGACCCTGGACGCCGTGTCCCTCGCCCAGCGCAACGGCTTCACCGCCATGGTCTCCCACCGCTCCGGTGAGACCGAGGACACGACGATCGCGGACCTGTCCGTGGCCGTCAACGCCGGCCAGATCAAGACCGGCGCGCCCGCCCGCGGCGAGCGCATCAACAAGTACAACCAGCTCCTGCGCATCGAGGAGGAGCTCGACGAGGCCGGCGTCTACGCCGGACGCTCCGCCTTCCCGCGCGCCTGAGCCACCAGCGCACCCCGGCCGGCCCGGTCCCCTCGCGGGGGCCGGGCCGGTCCCCGTCTCGGGCGGGCCGGCCGACTCACGTGCACCGGCTACCGGGCGCCGGGCCGAGCGTGAGAGACGATGTGGACATGACAGCGCGCCGCCCCACCGGCCGTCGCGGTACCGGTGGCGCCGCGCGGCCCTCCTCCGTGCGCCCGCCGGGCGTGCGCCGTGGGACCCGCGGACCCCGCCCGGCCGGCCGCGCCGGGCCGCCCCACCGGCCCCAGCCGGCCCACCGGGCCCACCCGCCCCCTCGTCCGCCGCCGTCGCGCGCGCCGCACGGCAGGACCCGGGCGAGGAGGCGACCAGTCCCACCATCACCCTGCGCGGCCTGGGGCTCTTCGTCGTCATCCTCGTCGCGTTCATCGTCCTGGCGCCCACCCTGCGTCACGCGGTGGAGCAGCAGGAGCAGCTGCGCCAGCTGAACGCCGACATCGTCGCCACCGAGAAGCGCAACTCCGCCCTCGAGCTCGAGCTCGAGCAGTGGCAGGACGAGACCTTCGTCCAGGCGCAGGCCCGCGACCGGCTCGGTTACGTCATGCCCGGCGAGCAAACCTTCCGCGTCGTGGACCCCGAGACCGTCCTCGGGGAGGACGCCGAGGCGGAGCCCGAGCAGTCCGGCGTGCCCGGGATGGCCGACGCCCCCTGGTACCTGGCGCTGTGGGAGTCGGTCTCGATGGCCGGCCAGGCGGTCCCCGGGGAGAAGCCCGCGCCGGAGGACTGAGGGTTTCGTCGCCCGCGGGTCCGTGGGTGACAATCTCCCGGTGACCGACGCGCACCCCGTCTCCCCGACCGTGACGCCCGAGGACCTCGAGGTCCTGGCCGAGCAGCTCGGCCGGCTGCCCCGCGGCGTCGTCGACATCGCCGCCCGGTGCGTGTGCGGACGCCCGCTCGTCGTGCGCACCGCCCCGCGCCTGGACGACGGCACGCCCTTCCCCACGACCTTTTACCTCACCGCCCCCGGCGCCGTGCGCGCCGTGAGCACCCTCGAGGCCGAGGGCGTCATGCGCGAGATGACCGAGCGGCTGGCGCAGGACGAGGAGCTCGCCGCCGCGTACACCGCGGCCCACGAGGACTACCTCGCGCGCCGCGCCGAGCTCGGGGAGGTGCCGGAGATCGCCGGCATCTCCGCCGGCGGCATGCCCAGCCGGGTCAAGTGCCTCCACGTCCTCGTCGGTCACGCCCTCGCCGCCGGCCCCGGCGTCAACCCGCTGGGTGACGAGGCCCTCGAGCTCATCCGCCCCCGCTGGCGGGCCGACCGGTGCACCTGCGGCGAGGGGAGCGAGCGATGACGCGCGTCGCCGCCATCGACTGCGGGACCAACTCGATCCGCCTCCTCATCGCCGACGTCTCGCGCCGTGGCCCGCTCGTCGAGGTCGCCCGCGAGATGGAGGTCGTGCGTCTGGGGCAGGGCGTGGACCGCACCGGCATGCTCGACCCCACGGCGCTCGAGCGCACCCTCACCGCGGTGCGCCGCTACGCCGAGATCTGCGCCGCGCACCGCGTCGAGGCCACCCGCTTCGTCGCGACCTCCGCCACCCGCGACGCCGGCAACCGCCACACCTTCGTCGACGGCGTCCGCACGCTCCTCGGGGTGGAGCCGGAGGTCGTCAGCGGGCAGGAGGAGGCCGCGCTGTCCTTCGCCGGCGCCGCGAGCGTCATCGGCGCCGAGCAGGCGCGCCCGCTCCTCGTCGTCGACATCGGCGGCGGCTCCACCGAGCTCGTCATCGGCGACGACGTCCCCCGCGCCGGCGTCTCCCTCGACATGGGCAGCGTCCGGCTCACCGAGCGGCACCTGCGCGCCGACCCGCCCACCGGCAAGCAGGTGAAGGCGGCCCGCCAGGACGTCCGCGACGCGCTCGCCGAGGCGGCCGCCGAGGTGCCGCTCGCGGAGGTGCGCACCGTCGTCGGCGTCGCCGGCTCGGTCACCACCGTCACCGCCCACGCCCTCGGCCTGCCGGAGTACGACCGCATCCGCGTGGACGGCGCCGAGCTGCCGACCGCGGCCGTGCTGGCCTCCTGCGAGGCGCTGCTCCAGGCCACCCGCGAGGAGCGGGCGGCCATGGGCTTCATGCACCCGGGGCGGGTCGACGTCATCGGCGCCGGCGCCCTCATCTGGGGCGAGGTCGTCGGCGCCGTCCAGCGCGCCACCGGCAACCTGCCGACGGTCCGCACGAGCGAGCACGACATCCTTGACGGGATCGCGCTCAGCCTGCGCTGACCTGCCCCGCGCAGGCGGATCGTCCATGATGGCGGGATGAGTCATGTCCCGCCGGGAAGCGGCTGGCCGGGCGACCGCGCCACCCCGCAGACCCCCGTGGCCCGCTCCGCGGCGGGTGTGCGCCGCCTCGCCGCGGGGAGCCGGGACCTCCTCACCCTGGACGCCCGCTCCACCGTCTGCCGCGCCTGCCCGCGCCTGGTCGAGTGGCGCGAGCACGTCGCCGACGTCAAGCGCCGTGCCTTCGCGGAGCAGACCTACTGGGGCCGGCCCGCAGCCGGCTTCGGTGACCCTGCCGCCCACCTGCTCGTCGTCGGTCTCGCGCCCGCCGCGCACGGCGCCAACCGCACGGGCCGGCTCTTCACCGGGGACCGCTCTGGGGACTGGATCTTCGCGGCGCTGCACCGCGCCGGCTACGCCAACCAGGCGACGTCCGTCGCCGCGGACGACGGCCTGGAGCTCACCGGTGCCCGCATCGTCCCCGCCGTGCGCTGCGCCCCGCCCGACAACAAGCCCACCCCCGACGAGCGGGCCGCCTGCGCCGGCTGGCTGCACCGGGAGATCACCCTCCTCGAGCCGACGACGACGGCGGTGCTCGCCCTGGGCGGCATCGCCTGGCAGGCCACGCTCTCGGCGCTCGTCGCGCTCGGCTGGCAGGTCCCGCGCCCGCGGCCGGCCTTCGGGCACGGCGCCGAGGCGGACGTCACCTCCCCCGGCGGGCGGACCGTGAGGCTCATCGGGTCCTACCACGTGTCCCAGCAGAACACCTTCACCGGCCGGCTCACCGAGGCCATGCTCGACGACGTCCTGGCACGCTGCCGGGCGACGGGCTGACGCCGGCGCCCCCCCTAGGATGTTCGGGCGTCGCCCCCATAGCCCAATCGGCAGAGGCAGCCGACTTAAAATCGGCTCAGTGCGGGTTCGAGTCCCGCTGGGGGCACCGACGTCCGGACACAGTCGTCCTTTGGTCCACGCACAGCCGTTCTCGCGGCGGATGCCGCGCCGCGCGCGGCGGCGCAGACTTGAGTCACCAGCTCGGGCGGGCGGCCCGAGGAATGGAGATCACGATGGACGTGTCCGCGGTGCTCGAGAGTACGCGGCAGGAGGTGCGGGACGGCACGGACAACGGCGTCCGTCCCACCACCTCCCTGCTGGAGGATTCGACCGAGGAGTTCCTGTAGCCGGAAGCGTGAGATGCGGGACAATACGTGCCCGTACCGCGCGAACCGGACACCGGCGACCTACGATCGACGTATGACTGCCTCGACCGGAACGGCCCCTGCCAGCACGCCGCGCCCGCGCCGCACCAAGCGCATCCTCATTCTCGGAGGCGGGTACATCGGCCTGTACACCGCGCTCGGTCTGCGAAAGCGGATGAGCCGCGAGGAGGTCGAGATCGCGATCGTCGACCCGCGCTCCTACATGACCTACCAGCCCTTCCTGCCGGAGGCCGCCGCAGGCGCCCTCGAGCCGCGCCACGTCGTCGCGCCGCTGCGCCGCGAGCTGCGCGGCTGCACGCTCGTCACCGGCAGCGTCTCGGAGATCCGCCACGCTGAGCGCCGTGTCGTCGTCGAGCCGGTCGAGGAGGGCGAGCCCTACGAGCTGTCCTACGACGAGCTCGTCGTCGGCCTCGGCGCCGTGGCCCGCACACTGCCGATCCCCGGCCTCGCGGAGTTCGCGATCGGCTTCAAGTGGGTCGAGGAGGCCACCGCGCTGCGCAACCAGGTGCTCGGCAAGATGGACGTCGCCGCGTCCACCTGGGACCCGGAGATGCGTCGCCGCAAGTTGACCTTCGTCTTCGTCGGCGGCGGTTTCGCCGGCATCGAGGCGCTCGGCGAGATCGAGGACATGGCCCGCGCCGCGGCCAAGAACTTCGACGGCATCCGCCGCGAGGACATGCGCTTCGTCCTCGTCGAGGGCGCCGGCCGCATCCTGCCCGAGGTCGGCGAGGAGCTCGGCGGCTACGCCCTCGAGCAGCTGCGCGCCCGCGGCATCGAGATCCACCTCAACACCTTCCTCGAGTCCTGCGTCGACGGGGACATCAAGCTCTCCACCGGCGAGGAGTTCCAGGCGGGCACCGTCGTGTGGACCGCCGGCGTCAAGGCCAACCCCGTCCTCGGCAACTCCGACCTCCCGCTCGACGAGCGCGGCCGTGTCCGCGCGCTGCCGACCCTCCAGGTCGTGAACGACGACGGCGTGGTCGAGGGTGCATGGGTCGCGGGCGACTGCGCCGCCGTCCCGGACCTCACCGGCGAGCACGGCGCGACGACCGGCCCCACCGCCCAGCACGCCGTGCGCCAGGCCAAGCACCTCGCGCAGAACCTCGTGCGGGCCCTGCGCGGGGAGCCGCTGGAGGACTACAAGCACAAGAACATCGGGACCGTCGCGTCCCTCGGGTTGGGCAAGGGCGTGGCGAACGTCGGCGGGCTCAAGCTCCGCGGGCCGATCGCCTGGTTCATGCACCGCAGCTACCACATGTGGGCGATGCCGACCTTCAACCGCAAGGTGCGCATCGTCCTCGACTGGACCACCGCGCTCTTCTTCCGCCGCGAGCTCGTCGCCCTGGGCTCCCTGCAGAGCCCGCGCGCGTCCTTCGTCGCGGCGGCGACCAACAACCAGAAGAAGCAGCCCTCGCCGTCCGCGGCGAAGGAGTGACCCTCCTCGGACCCCGCTGCTGAAAAGGAACTGCGCGCCTGATCCATCAGGCGCGCAGTTCCTTTTCCCGTAGCGAGGACGGCCGAGGTGGCTCCGGGCGCTCAGGCGTCTCTGCGGCGCAGGAGCGCCGCCGCGGCGAGCAGGGCCACGGCGACGTAGGCGAGGAAGACCCCGTAGCCGACCCACGGGTCGAGCATCTCGGGCATGCCCGGCATTCCCATCATGTCCTCGGAGGGACCGCCGACGGTGATGATCCGCTCGCCCGCCGTCGTCGGCAGGTAGGGGTAGAGGTCCCGCAGCCAGTCCAGGCCGTTCATCGCGACCTGGAGGACGGTGGGCAGGATGAGCAGGATCCCGACGACGACGGCGATCGCGCCTGCCGAGTGGCGCACGAGCGTGCCGATCGCCAGGCCGAAGAGGCCAACGGCGGCGAGGTAGAGCCCGGTGCCCCAGAACATCCGCAGGGTGTCGGGGTCGCCGAGGTCCGCGGCGCCACCGGCGTCGGCGAGCATCGGCATGGTGACGACGTACGCGAGGGCGATCCCGACGACGCCGACGACGAAGGACACGACGGCGACGAGGACCGCCTTGGCCACGAGCACCGGCAGCCGGGTGGGCACAGCGGTGAGCGAGGAACGGATCATCCCGGTGGAATACTCCCCGGTGACGACGAGGACGCCGAGGACGGCGATGACGAGCTGGGCCATCCCGTAGGCGGTGCCGAGCACCGTGAGCCCGTCCAGCCCGACCTCGTCGGGTGTCAGGCCCTCGGACGCCACGGCGCCGGCCGCAAAGGCCATGAGCACCGCGAGCATGAGCATCGCGAGCAGCGTGAGGGCGATGGTCCAGTAGGTCGAGCGCAGCGACCAGAGCTTGATCCACTCCGAGCGCAGGACGCGACCCATGCCCACCGGGCGGACCGGGACGGTCGGGGTGGTGGCGGAGGTGGTGGCACTCATCGGGCAGCTCCTTCGGTGCGGGTGGAGGTGCCGTTGCCGTGCTGCGGCTCGGAGCGGTACTCGACCTCGTCCTGGGTGAGGGTCATGTACGCGTCCTCGAGGGAGGCGCGGACCGGCGTCAGCTCGTGCAGGGGGATGCCGGACGATGCGGCGAGGTCGCCGATCTCCTCCGCGGTGCGGCCGGTGACCTCCATGAGGCCCGGCTCGGCAGCACGCAGGGAGGCCCCGCCCCTGGCGAGGAGGTCCCCGAGCTCGCTCGCCCGCGGCGAGCGGACCCGCACGGTGACGCCACGGGTGGCGTCGATGATCTCCTGAACCGGCCCGGCGGTGATGATCCGCCCGCGCCCGATGACGAGCAGCTGGTCGGCGGTCTGGGCCATCTCGCTCATGAGGTGGGAGGAGAGGAAGATCGTGCGCCCCTCGGCGGCGAGCTGGCGCACCATCGTGCGCACCCACTTGACGCCCTCGGGGTCCAGGCCGTTGACGGGCTCGTCGAGGATGAGGGTGCGCGGGTCACCGAGCATGGCGGCGGCGATACCCAGCCGCTGGCCCATGCCGAGGGAGAAGCCGCCCACCCGCTTGCGGGCCACCGCCTGCAGACCGGTCATCTCGATGACCTCGTGCACCCGGGCCGTCGGGATGCCGTGCGTGGCGGCGAGGGCGCGCAGGTGCTGGTAGGCCGAGCGGCCGGTGTGCACGGCCTTGGCGTCCAGCAGCACCCCGACCTCCCGCAGCGGGGTGCGGTGCTCGGCGTACGGGCGGCCGTTGACGGTGACCGTGCCCGACGTCGGGCGGTCCAGTCCGACGACCATGCGCATCGTCGTCGACTTCCCGGCGCCGTTGGGGCCGAGGAAGCCGGTGACGGTGCCCGGTCGCACGGTGAAGCTCACCCGGTCGACGGCGGTCTTGTCCCCGTACCGTTTGGTGAGCTCGTGGGCTTCGATCATGCGTACCTCCTTGTCCGGCCTCCACCGTAGAGGTCGGCGGGGGTGCACCGCGACGACCCGAAGGGGGAGATCTGCGCCCGGCGCCCTCCCGCTCGCGGGGGAGCAGTGCCTCCACCACGCGCACGAGCAGGGAACACCGCAGGGGCAGCGCACGTTGTGCAGGTGCGGGCCGCCCCATCGGCACCCCCATAGGATGGGCCGCTGACAGACCATGGCGTCGGCACGTGCCCGCGCTGCGACCAGGAGGCACTGAGTGAGCAATCCAGTCTTCGAGAACAGCCCGTACTTCGGCGAGCGCCGGCAGCAGCGGGCGACGACCCCGAACGGCTACCCCGCACACCCCGGCTACGCGCCGCAGGGCGGGACCACCTACCAGCAGCCGCCGGTGGCTGACCCCTACCCGGTGCAGCACCTCGAGCAGGCCTACCAGCAGCCGGCCGCCGGCCCCGCCCAGACGGGCCGGATGACCTACGACGACGTCATCATCAAGACCGGTGGGCTCCTCGCGCTCGTCGTCGCGATGGGCGCGCTCAACTGGTTCGTCCTCGGCGGCAACCCGCTCGCCACCTACGGCGGCCTCGCGATCGGTCTCGTGCTCGGCCTGGTCAACGCCTTCAAGCGGGAGCCGAGCCCGGCGCTCATCGCCGTGTACGCCGCGGCCGAGGGCCTCTTCCTCGGTGGCATCTCGATGGTCTTCGAGACCATCTACCCGGGCATCGTCCTCCAGGCCGTCCTCGCGACCGGCGCCACCTTCGTCGCCACCCTCCTGCTCTTCTCCAGCGGTGCGGTCCGCGTGACCCCGAAGCTCACCCGCTTCGTCCTCATCGCGCTCGTCGGCTACGCGCTGTTCTCGCTGGTCAACCTCGGCATCATGCTTTTCGGCTCCGGCGACTCCGCCTTCGGCCTGCGCTCGAGCGTCGAGATCATGGGCATCCCGCTCGGCGTCATCGTCGGCGTCTTCGCCGTCGGCCTGGCCGCGATCTGCCTCATCATGGACTTCGACGCGATCAAGCGTGGTGTCGAGAACGGTGTGCCGGCGCGCTTCGCGTGGTCGGCCGCCTTCGGTCTCATCGTCACGCTCGTGTGGCTCTACCTCGAGTTCCTGCGTCTCCTCGCCATCCTCCGCGGTGGCGACTGACCCAGCCCTGCCTCGTCCCGAGAGCCGGATCCCTGCCGCGGGATCCGGCTCTCGGCGTCTCCGGGAGGGGCGCTAGGCTTCCGGCCGTGCCCCTCTTCGACATCGACGCCGCCGAGCTGCCCCACTACCGTCCGGAGGTCGCGGAGCCGGCCGACTTCGACGCCTTCTGGGCCCGGACCCTGGCCGAGACCCGCGTCCACGACCTCGCCGTCGAGGCGGTTCCCGTGGACGCCCACCTCAGCGTCATCGAGGCCTACGACCTCACCTTCTCCGGCTTCGGTGGCCACCGCGTCAAGGGCTGGTACCTGCGGCCCGCCGGGCGCGGGGACGAGCAGCTGCCCGCCGTCGTCGAGTACATCGGCTACGGCGGCGGACGCGGCTTCGCCCACTCCCGCCTCACCTGGGCCGCCGCCGGATACGCCTCCGTCGTCATGGACACCCGCGGGCAGGGCACCGCGCCCACGAACGGCTTCGGCGCCACCCCGGACCCGGCCGGCGCGGGCGTGGCGGCCCCCGGCACGCTCACCCGCGGGATCGAGGACCCCCACGACCACTACTACCGCCGCGTCTACACCGACGGCGTGCGCGCCGTCGAGGCCGTGCGCGCGCTGCCGGGCGTGGACCCGGAGCGGGTCGCCGTCACCGGCGTGAGCCAGGGCGGGGCGATCACCACCGCCGTCGCCGGGCTCGTCGACGTCGCCGCCGCGATGCCGGACGTGCCGTGGCTGTCCCACATCCGCCGCGGCGTCGAGCTCGCGCCCGCCGGGCCCTTCGCGGAGGTGCGCACCTACCTGTCCGCGCACCGGCACCGCGTCGCGGACGCATTCCGCACGCTGTCCTACGTCGACGGCGTCAACCACGCCCGGCGCGCGCAGTCGCCCGCGCTGTACTCCGTCGCCCTCATGGACCCGGTCTGCCCGCCGTCCACCGTCTACGCCGCAGCCAACGCCTGGGGCGGGGAGGTCGACATCGAGGTCTACCCCTTCAACGAGCACGAGGGCGGCACGGAGTTCCAGCGCGAGCGCCAGCTGGGCTGGCTCGCCGCGCGGCTGGGATGAGAACGGCAAGAGCCGGGCACCACGGGGTGCCCGGCTCTCGTCGTTCCACTGGTCAGCCGGCCGCGGCCGCGACGAGGTCGGGCTGCTTCTCGACCCGCTTGGCTCGCTGCTTCTCCAGGCGGCGCTCGACGAGGAGGTAGAGCACCGGCACGAGCAGCAGGGTGAGCAGCGTCGAGGTGATGAGACCGCCGATGACGACGAGCGCGAGCGGCTGGGAGATGAAGGCGCTCCCGCCCGTCACACCGATCGCCATCGGCGTGAGCGCGGCGATGGTGGCCGCGGCCGTCATGAGGATGGGCGCCAGCCGGTGGCGGCCACCCTCGACGATGCCCTGCTCCAGCGGCATGCCCTGCTTGCGGTACTGGTTGATGAGGTCGATGAGGACGATCGCGTTGGTGACGACGACGCCGACGAGCATGAGGGCACCGATGAGGCCCGGCACGTCGAGCGGGCTCCCGGTGACGACGAGCATTCCGACGGCGCCGGTGGCCGCGAAGGGCACCGAGACGAGGAGGATGAGCGGCTGCACGAGGGAGTTGAAGGTCGCGACCATGACGAGGTAGACGATGGCGATCGACAGTGCCAGAGCCAGGCCGAGGTTGGCGAAGGCCTCCTCCTGCTCGGCGCTGACGCCGGCCACCTCGGCGGCCACGCCGTCGGGCAGGTCGAGGGAGTCGACGGCGGCCTGGAGCTCGCTCGTCACGCTGCCGAGGTCCGAGGCGGTGGACGTCGCGCTGATGGTCGCGCTGCGCAGCCCGTCGGCGCGGGTGATGGAGACCGGCTGCTCGACCTCGCGGACCTCGGCCACCTCGGAGAGGGGGACCGGGCCGAGCGGGGTGGTGAGCGGCAGCGCGGCGAGCTCCTCGCGGGTGCTCGGCGTCTCGCCGACGTCCATGACGACGTCGTTGCGCCCGTACTCGGTGTTGATCGAGGCGACCGTCGTGCCCTGGAGGGCGGTGGAGACGGTCTGCCCGATCTGCGCCTCGCTCAGCCCGAGTGCGGCGGCGGCCTCGCGGTCCACGTCGACGAGCAGCGTGGGCAGCTCGGCGGCGAGGTTGGAGGCGACGTCGGTCGTCCCCTCGATGCCCTCGACGGCCGCGAGGACGTCCGCGGCGGCGGACTGGACGTCCTCGCCGTCGGCGCCGCTCACGACGACCTCGAGGCTGCCGGAGAAGCCGGCCATGCCCGTGGTGACGGTGAGCTCGCCCGCCGTGTCGAGCTCCTCGAGGCGCGAGCGCAGCTCGTCCTCGACGGCGACGGCGTCGGCCTCGAGGTCGAGGGTGATGGAGAAGGTCGTCTCCCCGCCCGCCCCGAAGAAGGCCATGGCGGAGTCACCGGACCCACCGGTCACCTGGTAGGTGTCGACGGCGTCGAGGCCGGCGACGACCTCCTCGACCTCCTGCGCGGCGGCGTCGGCGGCCTCGAGCGAGGTGCCCGCCGGCAGCGCCTGCGTGACGGTCAGGGTGTTCTGGCCGGTGTCGCCGATGAACTCGGTCTCGAGCTGGGTGGCGAGGCCCACCGTGCCGCCGAGGACGGCGACGGCGACGAGCACCGCGACCCACGGCCGGGCGAGGGCCGCGCGCAGGGTCCCGACGTAGGTGCGCTGGAGGGCGCCGGAGCGCTCCTTCTCCTCGGCGGCCGCCCGCACCGCGTCGAGGTCCTCCCCGGGCTTGGGGCCGCGGACGAACCAGTACGCGAGCACCGGGACGATCGTCAGCGCGACGAAGAGCGAGGCGAGCAGCGCCAGGGCCGCGGTGAAGGCGAAGGGCCGGAACAGCTCACCGACCATGCCGCCGACGAGACCGATCGGGACGAACACGGCGGCGGTCGCGATCGTCGCCGAGGTGATGGCCCCGGCGACCTCGCGCACGGCGTCGAGGATGGCCTCCCGGCGCGGCTTGCCGTAGGACAGGTGCCGGTTGATGTTCTCGATGACGACGATGGAGTCGTCGACGACGCGCCCGACCGACACCGTGAGCGCGGCGAGCGTGAAGAGGTTGAGCGTGTAGCCGACCGTCCGCAGGCCGATGAGGGCGACGATGAGCGACAGCGGGATGGACAGGGCCGTCACGCCGGTGGGCCGCCACTTGCGCAGGAAGAGCAGGATGACGACGACGGCGAAGACGAGACCGAGCAGGCCCTCGGTCGCGAGGTCCTTGATCGAGTCCTGGATGAAGGGCGCCTGGTCGAAGACGACGGTGATCGCGGCGCCCTCGCCGAGGGCCGCCTCGAACTCGGGCAGGAGGTCCTGGACCTCCTGGGAGACGTCGACGGTGTTGCCGTCGGGGGTCTTGGTGACGGCCAGGCCGAAGCTCGGGTCGCCGTCGGTGCGGTTGAAGGAGGTGGCCGCGGAGCGCTCGGCGCTCACCTCGGCGACGTCACCGACGAGGACGGGACCGGCCTCGGTGGGGACGGCCAGCGCGGCGACGTCCTCGGCGGAGGTGAGGCGGGCGCCGGTCTCCACGGACAGGGTGCGGTCGTCCTCGGTGATCGTGCCGCCCGGCACGACGGCGCCATTGGCGCGCAGCGCGTCGGCGATCGCGGTCGGGTCGACACCGGCCTCCGCGAGGGCGGCGGGGTCGACGTCGATGCGGACGAAGCGGTCCTGGACGCCGCTGAGCTGGACGTCGCGCACGCCCTCGAGGCGCTCGAGCTCGGGCACGACGACGGTGCGCAGCACCTCGGCGGCCTGCTCCTGGTCCCCGCTCGTCGCAGCGGCGAGCTGGATGACCGGGAGGTCGTCGATGCCGCCGCTGATGACCTGGGTGTCGGCCGACTCCGGCAGGACCGGCTCCAGCCGCGTGATCGCGGCCTGGAACTCCTGCTGGGCGTTGGTGACGTCCGTGCCGTAGGCGAGCTCGAGGAGAACGACGGAGGAGCCGGCGCTCGACGTCGACGTCGTGCCCTCCAGCCCGGCGACGACGCCCGCGGCCTGCTCGACGACGTCGCTCACCTGCTGCTCGACGACCTCCGGCGAGGCGCCCGGGTAGGTCGTGACCGCACCGACGATCGGCAGGTCCAGGGGCGGGATGAGCTCCTGCTTGAGCGTCGTCGTCGCCCACAGCCCGCCGAGGACGGCGAGCACGGTGGCGAGGGCGACGAGGGCGCGGTTGGCAAGGCTGAACCGGGCGAGTGACGACACGAGGTCTCCGTCTGACGGCGTGGAGTAGAGTGACGGTCGGCCAGATACTTAGGCAAACCCGAAGTAAGGTAACACGCGTGACCGACCAGCGCCCGAGCGAGCACGACCGCCTCATCGACGAGGTGAGGACGGCTGGGGAGATGGTCGCGAAGTTCTTCGTCCACGAGCAGCTCGGCCCGATCCTCGGCTCCACGCTGACGATGCAGCAGCTCAAGCTCGTCGCCCTGCTCGCGACGCACGGGCCGCTCGGGGGGCACGACCTCGCCCGGCACCTCGACGTCTCGATGCCCACGGTCTCCGGCCTCGTCGACAGGCTCGTCGAGCGCGGCATGGTCGAGCGCCGTCTGGACCCGCGCGACCGACGCGTGCGGCTGACCGCGCTGAGCCCAGCGGGGCAGGCCTTCGTCGCCGAGCACGACGCCGCCGGGTGGCGGGTGGGGATGGAGATCCTCGAGACGCTGGACCCGGAGGACCTCCGCGCTCTCGCGCGCGGCCTCGGGGCCATGTGGGCGGCCGTCGAAGCAAAGGTGACCCGCGAGGGCGGGTGCCTGCCGGACGGCTGCGCGGGCGGGCCGCGGCTCGCCCCGTAGGCTGGTGGGATGAGCGCAAACCTCCCCATCGCGTCCGGTTCCTTCGGCGACGAGCCGACCCTCACCTTCCCGGGCACCCCGGCGCCCGACGGCCTGCAGGTGGCCGTCCTCGAGGCCGGCGACGGCGCGGCCGTCGAGCCGGGCGACACCATCGTCGTCAACTACCACGGGCAGGTCTGGGACGGCGCGGTCTTCGACAGCTCCTACACCCGCGGCTCGACCATCTCCTTCCCCATCGGAATGGGCATGGTCATCGGCGGCTGGGACGACGGCCTCGTCGGCAAGGCGATCGGCTCGCGCGTCCTGCTGTCGATCCCGCCGGAGCACGGCTACGGCTCGCGCGGCGTCCCGCAGGCGGGCATCGGCGGCGAGGACACCCTCGTGTTCGTCGTCGACATCGTCGGCGTCGAGTAGGCCGCGCCCCACCCCGTCACGCATGCGCCCGCCGGGTGCCCATGCTCCCCGTCTACCGGGAGCATGGTGGCCCGACGGGCGCACAGTCTGTGTGGGTGGGGTGTGGGTAGGGTCGGCCGGGGGCCGGGGACCGGCTCAGGCCGGGGGCAGGACCTCCTGCTGGGAGGGGACCTGGTCCTGGCGCAGCAGGCCCACGGGGCAGCTGAAACCGTTGGGGCCGTGGTTGCAGTAGCCGCCCGGGTTCTTGTGCAGGTACTGCTGGTGGTAGTCCTCGGCGTGGTAGAAGGTGCCCGCGGGGGCCAGCTCGGTGGAGACCGGGCCGTGGCCGGCGTCGGCCAGCACGCGCCCGAAGGCCTCGGCGGTGAGCTCGGCGGCCCGCTGCTGCTCCGGCGTCGTCCAGTAGATCGCCGAGCGGTACTGGGTGCCGACGTCGTTGCCCTGACGGTTCGGCGTCGTCGGGTCGTGGTTCTCCCAGAAGGCCTTGAGCAGGCGCTCGGGGTCGGTGCGTGCGGGGTCGTAGGCGACGAGCACGGCCTCGGTGTGCCCGGTGCGGCCGGTGCACACCTCCTCGTAGGTCGGGTAGGGCGTGACGCCGCCCTGGTACCCGGCCGCCGTCGTCACGACGCCGTCGAGCTTCCAGAAGATCCGCTCGGCGCCCCAGAAACAGCCCATGGCGACGTAGAGCACCTCGGTGCCCTCGGGCCAGGGGCCGCGCAGCGGCGTGCCGAGAACCTCGTGCCGCTCCGGCACGGTGAAGCCGGGGACCTGGCGCCCGGGCAGCGCCTCCTCGGTAGTGACCATGCGGGGCTCGGGACGGAAGAACATGTGACCTCCAGCAGTGAGAGACGCCGACTGCCGCGGGGGGACGGCAGCCGGCGCCTAGTGAGAACACCACGGCCACCTGGGTATTCCCTGGGAGGCTGAGGCCGGTCCTCTAGGCTGTGGCTCGGCTCGTCCACCACGTCGATTGCGGGGTCCATGTCCGAGAACGCGCCTCCCGGGTGGCTCTCCCGGCTGATCCCCGCCCGCCGCAGCGACTCCCTCGAGGAGCCGCCGGTGGTCGCGCGCGTGGTCCACGAGTCGCGGCTCGGTGAGGACGACTCCGCCGAGCTCGCCGTCCCGCTCCCGGTCCGCGCGGCGGCCGCCTGGTCCTGGCGGGTCCTCGCCATCGCCGCAGCGGCGGCCCTCGTCGGCTACCTCGTCATCGTCTTCAAGACGGTCGTCGTGGCCTTTGTCGTCGCGATCCTCCTCGCCGTGCTCCTCGACCCGGTCTCGGCGTGGCTGCGCAAGCGGCTGCGGGTCCCGCGCACGCTCGCGGCGATGATCACGCTGCTCGGCACGCTCGCCGTCGTCGTCGGCCTGCTGACGATGGCCGGCCGCTCGGTGATCGCCGGCTTCACCGACCTCGCCGACCAGGCCTCCCAGGGCTTCAGCGAGCTCGTCAGCTGGCTCTCCGACGGGCCGCTGGGCATCGACGAGTCCCAGGTGCAGGCGTGGCTCGACGAGGGGCTGTCGGCACTCGAGTCGAACTCCGGCGTCCTCGTGTCCGGGGCCCTTGCCGCGACCACCTCGGTGACGCAGATCGTCAGCGGCGGACTCATCTCGATCTTCTGTCTCTTCTTCTTCCTGCGGGAGGGACGGCGCATCTGGCAGTGGTTCGTGCGCCTGGCCCCCGCTCGCACGCGTGACCGCGTCAACGAGGCCGGCATCCGGGGCTGGATCACCCTCGGCGGCTACGCCCGCACCCAGATCCTCGTCGCCCTCGCCGACTCCATCGGCATCGGCCTCGGTGCCGCGATCCTCGGTCTGCCGCTCGTGCTGCCGCTGACGATCCTCGTCTTCCTCGGCTCGTTCATCCCGATCGTCGGTGCGCTCGTCACCGGCGCGGTCGCGGTGCTCGTCGCCCTCGTCGACCAGGACGTCCAGACCGCCGTCATCATGCTGCTCATCGTCCTGCTCGTGCAGCAGATCGAGGGCAACGTCCTGCAGCCGTGGCTCATGGGCAACGCCGTCTCGCTCCACCCGGTGGCGGTGCTGCTCGCCGTCACCGCGGGCACGGGCGTGGCCGGCATCCTCGGCGCGCTGCTCGCCGTGCCGATCGCCGCCGTCGTCAACACCGTGGTCCTGTACCTCCACGGCCACGACAAGCATCCCCGGGCCGCCACGGACTGGCACCGTCCGGGCGGGCCACCGGGCACGCTGTTCCGCTCGATCGCCGACTCCTACGCCGCGGACGAGGGTGACGAGGACGACGACGAGGCCGCCGCGACCGCCTCCGTCACCGTCGGGGAGCCCGAGGACGACGAGGAGCGCGCGGGAGGGTCGCCGTCGCCGTGAGCGAGATCAGCCACGCCGACGTCGAGGAGGCTGCCGCCCTGCTGAGCGGCGTCACGAGCCGCACCCCGGTGGAGCGGAGCGGCGCGCTCAGCGGCGTGGCGGGCACGCCGGTGCTCCTCAAGTGCGAGAACCTCCAGCGCACCGGGTCCTTCAAGCTGCGCGGCGCCTACGTGCGCCTGTCCCGGCTCAGCGCGGAGGAGCGGGCACGCGGCGTCGTCGCCGCCAGCGCCGGGAACCACGCGCAGGGCGTGGCCCTCGCCGCGCGGGAGCTCGGCATCTCGGCGGTCGTCTACATGCCCGTGGGCGCTGCCCTGCCCAAGCTCGCGGCCACCCGCGGCTACGGCGCCGAGGTGCGCCAGGAGGGCGCCGACATCGCCGGTGCGCTGGTGGCCGCGCAGCGGGAGGCGGCGGCGAGCGGGCGGGTCTTCATCCCGCCCTTCGACCATCGCGACGTCGTCGTGGGCCAGGCGACGATCGGCCTGGAGATCCTCGACCAGGTTCCGGACGTCCGCACGATCCTCGTGCCCACCGGGGGAGGGGGACTGCTCGCCGGGATCGCCGCGGCCGTCCACGCGCGCGGCGCGGACGTGCGGGTCGTGGGCGTCCAGGCCGCCGGGGCGGCGGCCTTCCCCGCCTCGCTCGCCGCTGGGCGGCCGGTGCCGCTGGAGCGGATGAGCACGATCGCCGACGGCATCGCCGTCCCCGTCCCCAGCGAGCTGACGCTCGGGATCGTGCGCCGCCACGTCGCGGAGGTCCGGACGGTGAGCGAGGAGGCGATCTCGCGTGCACTGCTCGTCCTCAGCGAGCGGGCCAAGCTCGTCGTCGAGCCGTCCGGCGCGGTGGGGGCGGCCGCACTCCTCGACGGGGCCGCGGGCCTCGAGGGGCCCGTCGTCGTCGTCCTGTCCGGAGGCAACGTCGACACCCTCGTGCTCCACCGCATCCTGCGCCATGGTCTCGTGGCCGCTGGGCGCTACCTCCAGATGGAGGTCCGTGTCCCTGATCAGCCAGGTTCCCTCGCCGGGCTGGTCGGCGTCCTCGCCGCCACGGGCAGCAACGTCGTGAGCATCCGGCACGACCGCACGGCCGCCGACCTCGGTGTCGCCGAGGTGCGGATCGGCGTCGAGGTGGAGACGAAGGGCACCGACCACTGCCACGAGGTCGTCACGGCCCTGCGCGACGCCGGCTACGGCGTCCTGTTCCAGTCCGTGCCGTAGAACGCGGGAGCGGGGTGCCGGTGGCCGCAGCCACCCGCACCCCGCTCCCGGGTGTTGCTCGGTCAGCCCGTGAAGGGCTTGACCTTGACGATCTCGACGGCGATGTCCTTGCCGTTCGGCGCCGTGTAGGTCACCGAGTCGCCGGCCTTCTTGCCGAGGATCGCGGCGCCGAGCGGGGACCGCTCGGAGAGCACCTCGACGTCGACGTCCTGGGCGGCCTCACGGGAGCCGAGGAGGAAGACCTCCTGCTCGCCGGCGACCTTGGCCGTGACGACCATGCCGGACTCGACGACGCCGTCGTCGGCCGGGGCCTCCCCGACGTGCGCGTTGCGGAGCAGCTCGGTGAGCTGGACGATCCGGCCCTCCATCTTGCCCTGCTCCTCGCGGGCGGCGTGGTACCCGCCGTTCTCCTTGAGGTCACCCTCGGCGCGGGCCGCCTCGATGCGCTCGGTGATCTCGGCGCGGCCGGGCCCCGTCAGGTGCTCGAGCTCTGCCTTGAGGCGGTTGTACGCCTCGGCGGTCAGCCAGGTGGTCGCTGTCTCGGCCACGTCTCCTCCTCCATCCAACACAAAAAATCATGAGCCCCGGCCACTGGTCGGGCCGAGGCTTTCGGGTGCACACACTCGCCGCGACGGGCGACGCTGCGCTGCTCGCCGCGCGGGGCGATGGCGCCAGGATAGCAAATCCCGTCAGGCGGACGTCTGAAGTGCCGGTTCTTGCGGCTCAGGAGCCCGTCTCGCGGCACCCGGCCACCCGGGCGCCCGTCGCGGGCTCGGTGGTGGCGACGCGTGCGGTGACGAGAGTGGTCCGCTCCGACGCCGGGCCCACGGGCACGCGCGCCACCCCCACCTGCGCGAAGGACCCGTTCAGGGCCAGGACCGTGCACTCCGCCGTCGTGCCGGGCTCCATGTGGGCCACGAAGGTGACCTCGACGGCGGAGTCGTCGAGGACGGTGAAGGCGGCACCCTCGGTGCGCACCGCCTCGTCGGTCGAGACGACGGCGAGGACGACGAACGCCGCCACCGCGAGGACGGCGACGACGGCCAGGGCGAGACGGCGACGGCGCCGGGTCGCGGCGTCGGGCGCTGCTCCGTAACGCTCCTCGAGGGCGGCGCGCTGCTCGTCGTCAGGGGTGCTCACGCCCCCATTGTCGTCCATGGCTCTCGTCACCTGCGTTGCCCCCGGGCGTCGCGGCGGGCGAGAATCGATGCCGGTCCAGATCAGGAGGAACACAGTGAGCGAGCAGCTACGCCTCATGGCGGTGCACGCACACCCCGACGACGAGTCGAGCAAGGGTGCCGCGACGATGGCGCGGTACGTGGCCGAGGGCCACCGCGTCCGGGTGGTGACGTGCACCGGCGGTGAGCGGGGTGACATCCTCAACCCCAAGCTCGCCCACGACGAGTCGATCCTCGCCGACATGCCCGCCTACCGCCGTCGGGAGATGGCGGCGGCCGCGGAGGCGCTGGGGATCGAGCACACGTGGCTCGGCTTCGTCGACTCCGGGCTGCCCGAGGGCGACCCGCTCCCGCCGCTGCCCGAGGGCTGCTTCGCGCTCGAGCCGCTCGAGGTGCCGGTCGAGGCGCTCGTGCGGGAGATCCGCACCTTCCGCCCGCACGTGATGACGACGTACAACGAGGAGGGGGGCTACCCCCACCCCGACCACATCCGCACCCACGAGATCTCCGTCGCGGCCTTCCACGCGGCCGCCGACCCGGAGCAGTTTCCCGACGCCGGACCGGCGTGGGAGGTGTCCAAGCTCTACTACGACGTCGGCTTCTCCCTCGACCGGATCAAGGCGATCTCCGAGGCCATGCACGCGCGCGGGCTCGTCTCGCCCTTCGAGGACTGGCTCGAGCGGGCGGCGACCCGCCCCCAGCGCACCGTCACCACCCGGGTGCGCTGCGAGGACTACTTCGACCGCCGCGACGAGGCGCTGCGGGCCCACGCCACGCAGATCGACCCCGACGGCTTCTTCTTCGAGGTGCCCCGGGACGTCGAGCGGGAGGTGTGGCCGGTGGAGCAGTTCGAGCTCGCCGAGTCCCGTGTGCCGGTGGAGATCCCCGAGGACGACCTCTTCGCGGGGCTGCGTAGGCTGAGCGCGTGACCCCCACCCTCCTCACGCCGCTTCTCCTTGCGCTGAGCGCGGAGACACCGACGCCGCCCGCGCCGGACCCCGAGATGACGATCTACACCGTCACGCCCGGCCTCGCCGGCTTCATCGCCTTCTTCGTGCTCGCCTTCATCGGGTGGCTGCTCTTCCGCTCGCTCACCAAGCACGTGCGCAAGGTCGAGCACGAGGGCCGGCGCCGGACGGAGCGCGAGGCCGAGGAGCCGAAGGCCGAGGAGCGGGAGGCCGGCCCGGGCCGCTGAGTCAGGCGATCGCGGCGACGGCGAGCGCGACGGCGGCGTAGTGGCACCAGTAGCCACCCACCGTGCCGACGTGGAAGATCTCGTGGAAGCCGAACCAGCGCGGGCTGGGGTTGGGCCGCTTGGTGCCGTAGACGACGGCGCCCAGGGTGTAGCAGGCGCCGCCGGCGATGACGAGCCACATGATCATCGGGCTGCCGGCGCGGGAGAAGTCCGGCAGGAACCACACGGCCACCCACCCCAGGGCGACGTAGATCGGCACGTAGAGCCAGCGCGGGGCGCCCAGCCACAGCACCCGCATGAGGATGCCAGCGACTGCGCCCACCCACACGACCGTGAGCAGCACCCGGGCGGTGGAGGCCGGCAGCAGGAGGACCGCCAGCGGGGTGTAGGTGCCGGAGATCAGCAGGAAGATGTTCGAGTGGTCCAGGCGCCGCAGCAGCGCGGCCGCGCGCGGGGACCACGTGCCGCGGTGGTAGATCGCGCTCGTGCCGAACAGGAGCACGGCGGAGATGCCGAACACCGCCGTCGAGACCCTGGCCGCGCCGGGCGGCGCGAGGGCGACGAGGACGATGCTCGCGACGAGGGCCAGCGGCGCCGTCCCGGCGTGGATCCAGCCACGCAGCCGCGGCTTGACGGCCTCCGCGACCGCCTCAGCGGAGTCCGCGATCCCGTCGACGGCACGACGAGCGGGGGGAGTGTCGGGTGCCAACCGGCACCTCCTTCCGTGGGACGGAGCGACAACCTACGCTGCCGTAACTTACGCCAGCGTAGTGGACGGGACCACCGTGCCGTGCCCGCCGTCGGAGTAGCCTGACCCCGTCGTCCCACACCGTCGTCAGGAGTGCCCCAGGACATGCGGCCCCACCGCCTGCTGTACGGACTGTACGAGCGCCGTCTCGCCCGCCGGCTCGACCGGTCCGCCACCCCGCGGCACGTCGGGGTCATCCTCGACGGCAACCGCCGCTGGGCCCGGGCGCTGGGCAACCCCGCCTCCCACGGCCACCGCAGGGGCGCGGACAAGATCACCGAGGTGCTCGGCTGGTCGGAGGACGCCGGGGTGCAGATCGTCACCCTGTGGATGCTGTCCACCGACAACCTCCAGCGCGACGCCGACGAGGTCGCCGAGCTGCTCGAGATCATCGCGTCCGCCGTCGACACGCTCGCCGACTCCGGCCGGTGGCGGCTGCGCGTCGTCGGGGCCCTGGAGCTGCTCCCCAAGGCCGTGGCCGACCGGCTGGCCCGCGCCGTCGAGCGCACGGCCCACGTGACTGGCATGCACGTCAACGTCGCCGTCGGCTACGGCGGGCGCTACGAGATCACGGCTGCCGTGCGCTCCCTGCTCCACTCCTACGCCGGGCAGGGGCTGAGCCTGGAGGAGGCGGCCGAGGCGCTGAGCGTCGAGAGCATCGCCGAGCACCTCTACACCAAGGGACAGCCCGACCCGGACCTCGTCATCCGCACCTCCGGTGAGCAGCGGCTGGGCGGCTTCCTCCTGTGGCAGAGCGTCCACAGCGAGTACTACTTCTGCGAGGCCTACTGGCCCGACTTCCGCCGCGTCGACTTCCTGCGCGGCCTGCGCGACTACACCCAGCGCGAGCGCCGCCTCGGCCGCTGACCCCCCACCCCCCACCTGCCCGCATATGCGGGATATATGCAGTCTTTCGCCGATTGCCACTGCATCGATCCCGCATATGCCGGATCTGGGGGCGGGTGAACTCTCGGTGAACTTCGGCCACCCCCGGGAGTGTCGCGGGCACGTCCCGCGCGTGCGGGCCTAGCGTCGGGTGTGACGGGCAGCACACCCGCCGCCCTCCGGGAGGCCCACCGATGGACGCGACGTTCGCAGGGGCCGCCGGCCCCGCCGGCAGGCCGCTCGCCCTACTCACCGCGCCCGGCACGGCCACCGCCGGTGCGCCGGAGGGAACCGTCATGACCCTGACCCACCCGGACCCGCTCGCCGACCTCGCCCAGGCGCAGCTGTCCGAGACCGCCGTGCGCCTCACCTACGTGCTGGACACCTCGGTCCTGCTCTCCGACCCGCACGCCATCGGGCGCTTCGCCGAGCACGACGTCGTGCTGCCGGTCGTCGTCGTCACCGAGCTCGAGGGCAAGCGCCACCACCCCGAGCTCGGCTACTTCGCGCGCACGGCGCTGCGCCTCCTCGACGACCTGCGCGTCCGCCACGGCCGCCTCGACGTCGCGGTCCCTGTCGGCACCGCGGGCGGCACGCTGCGCGTCGAGCTCAACCACTCCGACCCCGAGGTGCTGCCCTCGGGCCTGCGCCTGGGCGACAACGACACCCGCATCCTGTCCGTCGCCGCCAACCTCGCGGCCGAGGGTCACGAGGTCGCCGTCGTCTCCAAGGACCTGCCGATGCGAGTCAAGGCCTCCGCGCTCGGCATCCCGGCCCAGGAGTACCGCGCCCAGCAGGTCGTCGCCTCCGGCTGGACGGGGATGACGACGGCGGACCTCACCGACGAGGAGATGGCCACCCTGTGGGGCGAGGAGCAGCTCGGGACGGCGGGCCTCGCCCTGGCGGACCACCTCACCGAGGAGCTGTGCCACACGGGCGTCGTCCTCCACTCCGGGCGCGGCTCGGCCCTGGGCCGGGTGACGCCGGACGGCCGCCTGCGCCTCGTGCGCGGGGACCGGGAGGTCTTCGGGGTCCACGGCCGCAGCGCCGAGCAGCGCGTTGCGATCGACCTCCTCACCGACCCGGACATCGGGATCGTCTCCCTCGGCGGTCGCGCCGGCACCGGCAAGTCCGCCCTCGCGCTGTGCGCGGGCCTGGAGGCCGTCCTCGAGCGGCGCGAGCACCGCAGGGTCGTCGTCTTCCGCCCGCTCTACGCCGTCGGCGGCCAGGACCTCGGCTATCTGCCCGGCACCGAGGCCGAGAAGATGGGGCCGTGGGCCGAGGCCGTCTTCGACACCCTCGGGGCGCTCGTGGACCGCAACGTCCTGGACGAGGTGCTCGCCCAGGGGATGCTCGAGGTGCTGCCCCTCACCCACATCCGGGGGCGGTCGCTGCACGACGCCTTCGTCGTCGTCGACGAGGCGCAGTCCCTCGAGCGCAACGTCCTCCTCACGGTGCTCTCCCGCATCGGGCAGAACTCCAAGGTGGTCCTCACCCACGACGTCGCCCAGCGCGACAACCTCCGCGTGGGGCGCCACGACGGCGTCGCGGCCGTCGTCGAGATGCTCAAGGGCAACCCGCTCTTCGCGCACGTCACGCTGACCCGCTCCGAGCGCTCGGCCATCGCCGCCCTCGTCACCGAGGTCCTCGAGGACGGCCCGCCCGTCATCTGACCATCACCCCGCACCCCCTTCGCGCCGAGAGCTGAGTTGTTCCGCCGGAACAACTCAGCTCTCGGCGCGAAGGTGGGGCGGGGCTGGGGTTAGTCGAGCCCGGAACAACTCAGCTCTCGGCCCGAAAAAGGGTGGGGCGGGGCGGGGCGGCTAGTCGAGCTCGGCGGCGGTGGGCGGGTTCGCGCCCGCCCGGGAGACGGTGACGGCGGCGACGGCGGCGGCCCGCTCGAGCACGGCCCGCAGCGTCGCCGGGTCGACGGCGTGCAGGCGCTCGCGACGGTCGGCGCCGACGAGGTCCGCGCGGACGAGGGCGTCGATGAGGCCGCCCATGAAGGAGTCGCCGGCCCCCACCGTGTCGACGACGGTCGTGCGCGGCGCGGGGACGCTCACGGCAAGGCCGTCGGCCGCGTAGGCCTCGGAGCCCTCGCCGCCCCTCGTCACGACGACGACGGCGGGCCCCAGGGCCAGCCACGCGCGCGCGACCTCGGCGACGGGCTCACCGGGCGCGAGCCAGGCGACGTCCTCGTCGGAGACCTTGACGACGTCGGAGCGCGCGACGAGCGCCTCGACCCTCGCCCGGGCCTCGGCGGCGGAGCCCATGATCGCGGGGCGCGCGTTGGGGTCGTAGGTGACGGTGGCCGTGCCCGCGACGACGTCGAGCAGGCGGGCGGTGCGCGCGGCGGCCGGCTCGAGGACGGCGCTGATCGAGCCGGTGTGGACCAGGCGCGGGGCGCGTCCGGCGAGGTCCGGCAGGTCGCAGGTGATGTCGAACTCGTAGTCGGCGGCACCGGTCTCGTCGAGGCGCGCCAGCGCGGTGGAGGTGCGCTCGGCGCCGTCGGACCCCGGGGCGAGGGACACGCCGTCGCGCTCCAGGTGGGCGCGCACCCGGTCCCCGCGCTCGTCGCGCCCGAACCACGTGGCCAGCTCGACCTCGTGGCCGAGCCGGGCCAGGCCGACCGCGACGTTGGCCGGACTGCCGCCCACGTGCTCGACCGGCTCCTCACCGGTGCGGTCGACGATGTCGATGAGGCTCTCGCCGAGGACGAGGAGGGGCGCACTCACTTCTCCTCCTCCGTCGCCTGCTGCGCCTTGGCGAGGCGCTCGCGGGCGCCGTCGAGCCACTGCTGGCAGCGGGCGGCGAGCGCCTCCCCGCGCTCCCACAGGCGCATCGACTCCTCGAGCGTGGCCGCGCCGGTCTCGAGGCGCCGGACGACGTCCTGCAGCTCCTCGCGGGCCTGCTCGTAGCTGAGTGACTCGACGTCGGGTGTGCTCATGCGCCCAAGTTTGGCAGAGCCTGCGCCGTGCCCCGGGCGGCCGTCGGGACCTTGGCCTCTGTGACCGACGCGCACCGGTCCCTAGCGTGGGAACTGGGTCGACGGGGACCCGGTCAGCACGCGAGTCCGAGACCACGGAGCCCACGGTGAGCATCGACACGACCCCCGCAGCACAGACCGACGCGGGCAGCAGCCCGCGCCCGCAGATCGACCGGCTCGTCGCCCGCGCGGCGCGGGCCGCGTCCGACTACGAGTCCTTCACCCAGGAGGACGTCGACCGCATCGTCAAGAAGGCGTCGGTGGCGGCCCTCAACCAGCACGGCGTCCTCGCGCGCCTCGCCGTGACCGAGACCGGCCGCGGCGTGTTCGAGGACAAGGCGGTGAAGAACATCTTCGCCTGCGAGCACGTGACGAACTCGATGTCGGGCATGCGGACGGTGGGCGTCGTCGGCCGCGACGAGCTCAACGGCATCGTCGAGATCGCCGAGCCCGTGGGTGTCGTCGCCGGGATCACGCCGGTGACCAACCCGACCTCGACGGCGATCTTCAAGGCGCTCATCACGCTCAAGACCCGCAACCCCATCATCTTCGCCTTCCACCCCTCCGCCCAGGAGTCCTCGGTGGCCGCCGCACGGGTGGTGCGGGACGCCGCGGTGGCCGCCGGGGCGCCGGAGCACTGCATCCAGTGGGTGGGCGCGCCCTCGGTCGAGGCCACCCGCGAGCTCATGCACCACCCGGGTGTGGCGATGATCCTCGCGACCGGGGGCAACGCGATGGTCAAGGCGGCCTACTCCTGCGGGAAGCCCGCTCTCGGCGTGGGCGCGGGCAACGTCCCGGCGTGGATCGAGGCGAGCGCCAAGCTGCCCCGGGCGGTCAACGACATCGTCCTGTCCAAGGCCTTCGACAACGGCATGGTGTGCGCCTCGGAGCAGGCCGTCATCATCGACGACTCCGTCTACGACGCCGCGCTCGCCGAGTTCGCCCGGCTCCACGCCTACCGCACCACCCCGGCCGAGAAGGCGATGCTCGAACGTTTCATCTTCGGCGAGGAGGCGGGGGACGCGGCCTGCTCCGGGGCGCGGCTCAACGCGGCGGTCGTCGGTCGCAGCCCGCAGTGGATCGCGGAGCAGGCGGGCTTCACCGTTCCCGCCGACACCTCGATCATCCTCGCCGAGGCCTCCGGTGTGGGGCCCCGCGAGCCCCTCACCCGCGAGAAGCTGTGCCCCGTGCTCGCCGTGCTCCGCGCGGCGGACCGGGAGCACGGCATGACTCTCGCCGAGCAGATGGTCGAGCTCGACGGGCTCGGCCACAGCGCCGCCGTGCACACCGAGGACCGCGCCACCGTCGAGGAGTTCGGCTCGCGGGTCAAGGCCGTGCGGGTCATCTGGAACTCCCCGGCGTCCCTCGGCGGGATCGGCAACATCTACAACTCCTTCCTGCCCTCACTCACCCTCGGCTGCGGCAGCTACGGCGCGAACTCCGTCTCGGGCAACGTCTCGGCGGCCAACCTCCTCAACATCAAGCGGATCGGCCGGCGCAACAACAACCTCCAGTGGTTCAAGGTGCCGGCCAAGACATACTTCGAGGCCAACGCGATCCGCTACCTCGAGGACATGCCCGACGTCCACCGCGTCACGGTCGTCACCGACGCGACGATGACCCGCCTCGGCTTCGTCGACCGGGTCCTGGACGTCCTCGGCCGCCGGCCGGGGAAGGTCGCCCTCCAGATCATCGACGACGTCGAGCCTGAGCCGTCCATCACGACCGTCGAGCGGGGGGCGAGCGCGATGCGGGAGTTCCGGCCCGACACGATCATCGCGCTCGGCGGCGGCTCACCGATGGACGCGGCCAAGGTCATGTGGCTGCAGTACGAGCACCCGGACGTCGTCTTCACCGACATCCGCGAGAAGTTCTTCGACGTCCGCAAGCGGGCCTTCAAGTTCCCGGCCCTCGGGGAGAAGGCCAAGCTCGTGTGCATCCCGACGACGTCCGGCACGGGTGCGGAGGTGACGCCCTTCGCCGTCATCACCGACCCGGCGACGGGGGTGAAGTACCCGCTGGCCGACTACGCGCTCACCCCGACCGTCGCGATCATCGACCCGGCCCTCACCGGGGAGATGCCCGCCTCGCTCGCCGCGGACTCCGGCTTCGACGCCCTCACCCACGCGACCGAGGCCTACGTGTCCGTCTACGCCAACGACTTCACCGACGGGATGGCGCTGCACGCGATCCGGCTCATCTTCGCCAACCTCGCCGAGTCCGTGAACGGCGGCCCGCGGGCCGCGGAGGCACGGGAGAAGATGCACAACGCCGGCACGATCGCCGGCATGGCCTTCGGCAACGCCTTCCTCGGCATCGTCCACGCCATGGCGCACACCGTCGGCTCGACCTTCGGCCTCGTACACGGGCGGACCAACGCGACCCTGCTCCCGCACGTCGTCCGCTACAACGGGACGGTCCCCACGAAGCTGACGAGCTGGCCCAAGTACGAGTCCTACGTGGCGCCCGAGCGCTTCCGCCAGATCGCCGAAACCCTGGGACTGCCGGCCCGGACCGCCGAGGAGGGGGTGGAGTCCTACGCCCGGGCGGTGGAGGAGCTGCGGGCCGCGGTCGGGATCCCCGCGTCCTTCGCCGCGCAGGGCGTCGACGAACGCGCCTTCCTCGAGGGGCTGGACGACCTCGCGATGCGGTCCTACGAGGACCAGTGCGCCCCTGCGAACCCGCGCATGCCGATGCTCGAGGACATGAAGGACCTCATGGCGGCCGCGTACCACGGCACCTCCTTCACGCAGGTGCGAGAGGCGCGCCTCGCAGCGGAGGCGCAGGCGCTCGCCTGACGGTCCGCGGGCCGCCCGCACTCACGCGTGCGGGTGGCCCGCCCGGACCTCGAGCTCGAGGCGGCCACCGGCCACCCGCGCGTCGAGCAGGTCGCCCTCCGCCACCCCCGCGGGGTCGTGGACCACCGCGCCGTCGGCCGTGCGCAGGACCGCGTAGCCGCGCTCGAGCGTGGCGAGCGGGGACAGTGCCCGCAGGTGGCCCCGCAGCGACTCGACCGCGGCCGCGTCCCGCTCGAGAAGCGCCGTCGTCGCCTGCCGCACGGACGCGGTGAGGCGGGTGACCTCCTCCGCGCGCACGGTGACCATCGTCGTCGGGTCGGCGAGGACCGGGCGGGAGCGCAGCGCGTCCAGCCGCACCTGCTCGCTGTGCAGCCGCCCCGCGACCGAGGCACGCAGGCGCTGGCAGGCGGCGAGCAGCCCGCGCCGCTCCTCGGCGACGTCGGGCACGATCCGCTTGGCGGCAGCCGTGGGCGTGGAGGCGCGGTAGTCGGCGACGAGGTCGAGCAGCGGGGTGTCGGTCTCGTGGCCGATGGCGGACACGAGCGGGGTGCGGCACGCCGCGGCGGCCCGCACGAGCTGCTCGTTGGAGAAGGGCAGGAGGTCCTCGACCGAGCCGCCGCCGCGGGCGACGACGATGACCTCGACGGACGGGTCGGCGTCGAGCTCGGCGATCGCGCGGCTCACCTGCGCGACGGTGCCCGGCCCCTGGACGGCGACCTCCCGGATCTCGAAGCGCACCCCGGGCCAGCGGGCACGGGCGTTGACGACGACGTCGTGCTCGGCCTTGGACTCGCGGCCGCACACGAGGCCCACGACCCCGGGCAGGAAGGGCAGCGGGACCTTGCGCTCAGCGGCGAACAGCCCCTCCGCCGCGAGCACCCCCTTGAGGTGCTCGATCCGCGCGAGCAGCTCACCGAGCCCGACGGCGCGCACCTCCCGGGCGTGCAGCGAGAGCGAGCCGTTCTTCTGGTAGAAGTCCGGCTTGGCGTGGACGACGACCCGCGAGCCCTCGGCCACCTCCGGCAGGTCACGGGCGAAGATCTTCACCGTCATCGACATGTCGACGTCCGCGTCGCGCAGGGTGAGGAAGGCCATCCCGGCGCCCGGCCGGCGGTTGAGCTGGACGATCTGGCCCTCGACCCACACCGGGGACATCCGCGCGACGTACTCGGCGATCTTCGCCGAGAGCAGCCGCAGCGGCCACGGCTGGTCCGGCGTGGTGAGGGCGGCCCGCTCGGGCAGGGGCGCGGCGCTCACGAGGCCACCTCCGTGGCGGGCGCGAGCCGGCGTGCCATGACGAGGCTGTCGGGGCGCTCCTCGACCACGGCGAAGCCGAGCCGCCGGTAGAACGCGACCGCGCCGTCGTTGGCGCTCGCGACCTCCAGGTGGACCCCGGGCACGCCCCGCTCCTCCAGGGCCGCGAACAGCCGGGTGAGCAGGGCGCGGCCGGCGCCGCCGCCGCGGGCCGGCTCGAGGAGGTCGACGTGGAGGTGCGCGGGGTGGTCGGCGAGCCAGGCGCCGTCGGTGCGGACGCCGTCGTCGATCATCCGCACGAGCCGTGCGTCGGCGCTGCCCGGCCGGGGCGAGTGGGCGCGGTAGTGCGCGCGCAGCGGCGGCCACCACCGCTCCTCGCAGGCGGCCTCGAAGGCGGCGGTGTCCGCCGTCGCGACGACGTAGCCGAGCGGCTCGCGGGATCCCGCGTCGCGCACGACGAGGGCGAGCGAGGGCTCGAGCTCGAGGTAGGGCCCCAGGTAGACGTGCCCGAGGAGGTCGCGGTCCTCGTAGTCCGGGCCGGCGTCCGCGCCGAGGTCGCCGGTGCGCAGGCACACCTCGTAGAGCGCGGCACGGTCGGCCGGGCGGTACTCGTCGATGTCCAGATCGGGTCGCATCGCTCACAGCATGACACCGGGGGCAGACGTTCCCGTCCCCGCGACGTAGCCTGTCAATGTGACTACCGTGCCTTCTGACGCTTCCCTGGGCGCCCAGGCGCCGGACCGCCGCGAGGTCCAGTCCCTCGCCGGCGCGTCCGCCTTCCCCGACGCCGTGCCTGCGCGCACGCCTGGAGCCGCCGCCGTCCCCGGCCGGCGCATCCTCCTCGCCGCGCCACGCGGCTACTGCGCGGGCGTGGACCGCGCCGTCGACGCTGTCGAGAAGGCGCTCGAGCACTACGGCGCGCCGATCTACGTGCGCAAGGAGATCGTCCACAACAAGTACGTCGTCGAGACGCTCACCGACCGCGGCGCGATCTTCGTCGACGAGACCGACGAGGTGCCCGAGGGCGCCCGCGTCGTCTTCTCCGCCCACGGCGTCTCCCCGGCTGTCCACGCCGCCGCGGCCGCCCGCAACCTCGCGACCATCGACGCCACGTGCCCGCTCGTGACGAAGGTCCACAAGGAGGCCGTGCGCTTCGCGCGCGACGACATGGACATCCTCCTCATCGGCCACGACGGCCACGAGGAGGTCGAGGGCACCCAGGGCGAGGCGCCGGACCACATCCAGGTCGTCAACTCCCCGGACGAGGTCGACAAGGTCGTCGTGCGCGACCCCGAGAACGTCGTGTGGCTCTCCCAGACCACGCTGTCGGTCGACGAGACGATGGAGACGGTCCGCCGGCTGCGCGAGCGTTTCCCGGCCCTCCAGGACCCGCCGAGCGACGACATCTGCTACGCCACCCAGAACCGCCAGGTCGCCGTGAAGAAGATGGCGCCGGACTGCGACGTCCTCATCGTCGTCGGCTCGGCGAACTCCTCGAACTCGGTGCGGCTCGTCGAGGTGGCCCTCGAGGCCGGCGCCCGCGCCTCCTACCGGGTGGACCGCGCCCAGGAGATCGACGACTCGTGGTTCGAGGGGGCGACGACGGTCGGCCTCACCTCCGGCGCCTCGGTGCCGGAGATCCTCGTGCGCGACGTCATCACCCACCTCGGGCAGCTCGGCTACGGCGAGGTCGAGGAGGTGCGCACGGCGACGGAGGACATCATCTTCTCCCTGCCGAAGAACCTGCGCGCGGACCTCAAGGCCACCGGCGCCCAGCCGGACCGCCCCCGCCGTGGCGGTCGCCGGTCCCTGCCCGTCCAGCTCTGAGGGACCCCGTCGCGCGAGGTTACGCACCCGTAGGTTACGGTGGCGTAGGGGCTGACCCTTAGCACCGCGCGAACGGAGGAGGACTGATGGCCGCTGACGACTTCACCGTCCCCGAGATGACCGTCCCGGACCTCCTCGCCGACGCCGCCCGGAGGGTCCCCGACAACGTCGCCCTGGACTTCCTCGGTGCGACGACGACGTACGGCGAGCTGGCGGCGCAGGTCGACCGCGCCGCCGCGGTGCTCGCGGCGGCAGGCGTGCGCGCCGGGGACCGGGTGGCCCTCGTGCTGCCCAACTGTCCCCAGCACGTCGTCGCCTTCTACGCCGCGCTGCGGCTGGGCGCGGTCGTCGCCGAGCACAACCCGCTCGCGTCCCCGGCCGAGATCCGGGCCCAGCTCGACGCGCACGGCGCCCGCGTCGTCGTCGCGTGGGAGAAGTCCCTGGCCAAGGTGTGCCCCGGCGGCGACCTGCAGGGCCGCACCGTGCTCGCCGTCGACCTCACCGCCGCGCTGCCGCGCCGCTCGCGCCTCCTCCTCCGTCTGCCCGTGCCCGCGGCCCGGGCACAGCGGGCGGAGATGCGCGGACCCGTCCCGGAAGGGGTGCTCGGCTGGGAGCGCGCGCTGCGCCGGGCCAGCCCGCTGCCCGCCGGCGCCCCGGGGCCCGAGCCGCTCGACACCGCCGTCCTCCTCCACACGGGCGGCACGACCGGCACGCCCAAGGCCGTCGTCCTCACCCACCGCAACCTCATCGCCAACGTCACCCAGAACGCGACGTGGGTCTCCGAGCTGCGCTACGGCAGCGAGGTGTTCTCCGCCGTCCTGCCCTTCTTCCACGCCTTCGGGATGACGCTCTCGCTCACCACCGCGGTCCGCCTGGGGGCCACGCAGCTGGTCTTCCCGCGCTTCGACCCGGACATGGTCCTCGCCGCGGTGCGCCGCCGGCCGGTCACCTTCTTCGGCGGGGTGCCGCCGATGTTCGCCCGGCTCGCCGAGGCCGCCGAGGAGAAGGGCGTGGACCTCAGCGCGGTGCGCTTCGCGATCTCCGGTGCGATGTCCCTCGACCCCGAGGTGGCCGCCCACTGGGAGCGCGTCACCGGCGGCCTCATCATCGAGGGCTACGGGATGACCGAGACCTCGCCCGTGGCGCTGGGCAACCCGCTGAGCTCGCAGCGGCGCCCCGGCGCGCTCGGCCTGCCCTTCCCCGGCACGGAGATCCGGGTCGTGGACCCGGAGGAGCCGGCCGTCGAGGTGCCCACCGGTGAGGTCGGGGAGCTCCTCATCCGCGGGCCGCAGGTCTTCGCGGGGTACTGGGACAACCCGGAGGCCACCGCCGAGGTCATGCTCGACGGCGGGTGGCTGCGTACCGGCGACCTCGTCCGGCGGGGCGAGGACGGCTTCGTCACGCTCGCCGACCGCCGCAAGGAGCTCATCATCACCGGTGGCTTCAACGTCTACCCCTCGCAGGTGGAGGACGCGGTCCGCTCGATGCCGGGGGTGCGGGACGTCGCCGTCGTCGGCGTCCCCGACGGTCCGCGCGGTGAGCGCGTCGTCGCCGCTCTCGTGCTCGAGCCGGGGGCGAGCGTCGACCTCGCGGCGGTGCGCCGCTGGGCCGAGGACCGCGTCTCGGCCTACGCGATGCCGCGCGCCGTCACCGTGCTCGAGGACCTGCCGCGCTCGCAGCTCGGCAAGGTGCTGCGCCGGGTGGTCCGCGAGCAGCTGCTCGGCTCCCGCCAGCCCTCCTGAGGCCCAAAGCCTTCACACCGGAAGCCTCCCCGGCATATCGTGCGACGAACGTGACCCGCGTCACGTGTCAGCGACTACGACCCCGGGGGCTCTTCATGACCAGGATCCGCGCCAGCCGTACCGCCGCGGCGGCACTCGCCGCCTCACTGCTCCTCGCCGCCTGCTCAGGTTCGGGCGACGGTGGCGACGGCGACGGCGATGCCACCTCCGCAGACCCGGCCGCCGGCGCCGGGGTCGTGTCGATCAACGGCACCGAGCCGCAGAACCCGCTGGTCCCCACCGCCACCAACGAGGTGGGCGGCGGCGACATCCTCGACCTGCTCTTCGCCGGACTGGTCCGCTACGAGACCGACGGCACCGTCGTCAACGAGGTCGCCGAGTCGATCGAGACCGAGGACAACCAGACCTTCACGATCACCCTCGCCGAGGGCTGGACCTTCTCCGACGGCACCCCCGTCACGTCCAGCAGCTTCGTCGACGCGTGGAACTACGGCGCCCTGCTGAGCAACGCCCAGAACAGCAGCTACTTCTTCGAGAGCATCGAGGGCTACTCCGCGGAGGAGGACTCCGAGCTCACCGGCCTGGAGGTCGTCGACGAGCGCACCTTCACCGTGCGCCTGTCCCAGCCGGAGTTCGACTTCCCGCAGCGCCTGGGCTACTCCGCCTTCTACCCGCTGCCCGAGTCGGCCTTCGAGGACATGGAGGCCTTCGGGGAGAACCCGGTCGGCAACGGTCCCTACCAGCTGGCCGAGGAGGGGGCCTGGGAGCACAACGTCCAGATCGGCCTCGTCCCCAACGAGTCCTACACCGGCGGCACCCCCGCGCAGAACGACGGCGTGCGCGTCGTCTTCTACGACAACCTCGACACCGCCTACAACGACCTCATCGCCGGCAACCTCGACATCATGGACGAGATGCCGTCCTCCGCCCTGGGGAGCTTCGAGGAGGAGCTGGGCGACCGCGCCGTCAACCAGCCCGCCGCGCTCAACCAGACCCTGTCCGTCCCGTCCTACCTGCCCCAGTTCGAGGGCGAGGCCGGCCTCCTGCGCCGGCAGGCCATCTCGCTGGCCATCGACCGGGAGCAGATCGCCGAGACGATCTTCTCCGGCGCGGTGACGCCGGCGGTCGACTTCACCGTCCCCTCGATCGAGGGCTTCACCCCGGACGTGCCGGGCAACGACCTCGCCCAGTACGACCCCGAGCGCGCGGCCGAGCTGTGGGCCGAGGCGGAGGCGATCGAGCCGTGGGAGGGCACCCTCACCATCAGCTCCAACGCCGACGGCGACCACCAGGCCTGGATCGACGCGGTGGCCAACTCCATCCGCAACACCCTGGGCATCGAGGCCGAGTTCGAGGCCTACCCGCAGTTCTCCGAGTTCCTCGACGCCCGCGACAACCAGGAGATCTCCGGGGTGTTCCGCGCGGGCTGGCAGGCCGACTACCCCTCGCTCGTCAACTTCCTCGCCCCGATCTACTCGACCGGCGCGGGCTCGAACGACGCCTTCTACTCCAACCCCGAGTTCGACGACCTCATGCGGCAGATCAACGCGGCCGAGTCCGTCGAGCAGGCCAACGAGCTCGTCACCCAGGCGCAGGCGATCCTCTTCGAGGACCTGCCCGGCATCCCGCTGTGGGTGGAGAACGCGGTCGGTGGCCACTCCGAGGCCGTGGACAACGTCGAGTTCGCCTGGAACCGGCAGGTCGAGCTGCCCCAGGTCACCAAGGGCTGACGCCCGGAAGCGACGACGGGATGGTCAGGTACGTCGGGCGGCGGCTGCTCCAGCTCGTCCCCGTGTTCCTCGGCGCCACGCTGCTCATCTACGCGATGGTCTTCGCGCTGCCGGGGGACCCGGTGGCGGCGCTGGGCGGGGAGCGGGGGCTGCCGGAGGCCGTGCAGCAGCAGATCCGGGAGCAGTACAACCTCGACGAGCCCTTCATCGTCCAGTACCTGCTGTTCCTACGCGGCATCCTCACCCTCGACCTCGGCGTCACCTTCTCCGGGCGGGAGGTGCTCGACGTCATCCGTGACGCCCTGCCGGTGACCTTCCGGCTGGCGCTCATGGCACTGGCCTTCGAGGCGCTGTTCGGCGTGGTGCTCGGCCTGGTGGCGGGCCTGCGCCGCGGCGGGATCTTCGACTCGACGGTGCTCGTCCTCAGCCTGCTCGTCATCGCGGTGCCGACCTTCGTCATCGGCTTCGTGCTGCAGTTCGTCGTGGGGGTCCAGCTCGGGTGGCTGCCGGTGACGGCCGGCAGCGACCCTGGCTTCCGGTCCCTGCTCATGCCCGCCGCCGTGCTCGGTGCCGTGTCCCTCGCCTACGTGCTGCGACTGACACGGACCTCGGTCGCGGAGAACCTCAGCGCCGACTACGTCCGCACCGCCCGGGCCAAGGGCCTGGGCCGCAACCGCGTGATCTCGGTCCACGTCCTGCGCAACTCGCTCATCCCGGTCGTCACCTTCCTCGGTGCCGACCTCGGCTCGCTCATGGGAGGGGCCATCGTCACCGAGGGCATCTTCAACATCAACGGGGTGGGCGGCACCCTGTTCCGGGCGATCATCCAGGGGGAGAACGTCACCGTCGTCTCCCTCACGACCGTCCTCGTCGTCGTCTACATCCTCGCCAACCTGCTCGTCGACCTCCTGTACGCCGCCCTGGACCCGAGGATCCGCTATGGCTGAGCTCCCTCCCACGGGCGGTCCCTCCGCGCGCGCCGGCCGGCGCGGGCAGGAGCACTTCTTCGCCGAGCTCGACGAGGCCGGGCTCGGTGCCGTCGACGCCGTCGCCGACTCCGGTGCGCCGTCGACGATGTGGGGCGAGGCGTGGTCCAAGCTGCGCCGTCGCCCGCTGTTCTGGGTCTCCGCGTCCCTCATCCTCCTCGTGTGCACGGTGGCGCTGTTCCCCTCGCTGTTCACCTCCCAGGACCCGCGGTACTGCGAGCTCGCCCGCTCCCTCGAGGGCCCGTCGGCCGGCCACCCCTTCGGCTTCGACCGCCAGGGCTGCGACCTGTACTCCCGCGTCATCTACGGCGCGCGGTCCTCGGTGACGGTGGGCGTCGTGACGACGGCGATCGTCTTCGTCGTCGGCACCACCATCGGGGCGCTCGCGGGCTTCCTCGGCGGCTGGTTCGACACGCTGCTCTCCCGCCTCACCGACATCTTCTTCGCCATCCCGCTCGTCCTGGCCGCGATCGTCTTCATGCAGGTGACGGCGAGCCGGACGATCTGGACCGTGGCGCTCGTCCTCGCCGTCTTCGGCTGGCCACCGGTCGCCCGCATCGCGCGCGGGGCGGTGATGAACGTCAAGAACAACGACTACGTCACCGCCTCGCGGGCCCTGGGGGCGGGGCGGTTCACCGTCCTGCTGCGCCACATCCTGCCGAACGCGGCGGCGCCGATCATCGTCTACGTGACGGTCGCGCTGGGCACCTTCATCGTCGCGGAGGCGACGCTGAGCTTCCTCGGCGTCGGCCTGCCGCCCTCGGTCGTGTCGTGGGGCGGGGACATCTCCCAGGCGCAGGCGTCCCTGCGCAGCCGGCCGGGGGTGCTGTTCTACCCGTCCGGCGCGCTCGCGCTCACGGTGCTCGGCTTCATCATGATGGGCGACGCCGTGCGCGACGCCCTCGACCCGAGGGTGCGTGGCCGATGAGCGAGAACCAGCGACCCGACGAGCCGCTGCTCGAGGTCCGTGACCTCGAGGTGAGCTTCCGGTCGACCACGGGCACCGTGTCCGCCGTGCGCGGCGCCAACCTCACCGTCTACCCCGGCCAGAGCGTGGCGATCGTCGGGGAGTCCGGCTCGGGCAAGTCGACGCTCGCCAACGCCGTCATCGACCTCCTGCCCGGCACGGGCAAGGTGACCGGCGGGTCCATCCTGTTCGGGGGCCGCGACATCACCCGGGCGAGCCGCAAGGACATGGAGCGGCTGCGCGGCCGGGAGATCGGCCTGGTCCCGCAGGACCCGATGACCAACCTCAACCCGGTGTGGAAGATCGGCTTCCAGGTCCGCGAGGCGCTCGCCGCGAACGGTGTCGCCACGGGGAAGGCGGCCAGGGCCCGCGCCAACGAGGTGCTCGCCGAGGCGGGGCTGGACGACGCCGAGCGGCGCTCGCGGCAGTACCCCCACGAGTTCTCCGGCGGCATGCGTCAGCGCGCCCTCATCGGGGTGGCGCTCGCGGGCAACCCACGGCTCCTCATCGCCGACGAGCTCACCTCCGCCCTCGACGTCACCGTCCAGCGGCGGATCCTCGACCACCTCGGCCGCCTCACCCGGGAGCGGAACGTCGCGGTCCTCTTCATCACCCACGACCTCGGGCTCGCGGCCGAGCGGGCCGAGCACCTCGTCGTCATGCGCCGCGGGCTCGTCGTCGAGTCGGGGCCGGCGGCGCAGATCCTCACCGAGCCGCGCCACCCCTACACGCGCCGGCTCGTGGACTCCGCGCCGTCGCTGACCTCCCGGCGGATCCAGAGCGCCCACGAGCGCGGCGAGGAGAGCGGGGAGGAGCTCACGCACGGGGACGTCAGCCGCCGGCCGGACATCCTCGTCGCGGAGAACCTCGTCCAGGAGTTCTCGCTGCGCGGCTCGCTTCCCGGCGGGGGGAGCACCTTCCGGGCGGTCGACGACGTCTCCTTCACCGTCCCGCGCGGCGCCACGATGGCGCTCGTGGGGGAGTCGGGCTCGGGCAAGTCGACGGTCGCCAACATCATGCTCAACCTCCTCGAGCCCACCTCGGGGCGGGTGACCTTCGAGGGGACCGGCCTCTCGACGCTGTCCAGGCGTGAGCTCTTCGCCTTCCGCCGCAAGGTCCAGCCGATCTTCCAGAACCCCTACGGCTCCCTCGACCCGATGTACTCGATCTTCCGGACGATCGAGGAGCCGCTGCGCCTGCACGGCGTGGGCAGCCGCAAGGAACGCGCTGCCCGGGTCGCGGAGATGCTCGACCTCGTCGCGCTGCCGCGCTCGACGATGCGCCGCTACCCGGGGGAGCTCTCCGGAGGGCAGCGGCAGCGGATCGCGATCGCCCGGGCGCTGGCGCTGGAGCCCTCGCTCGTCGTCTGCGACGAGGCGGTCTCGGCGCTGGACGTGCTCGTCCAGGCGCAGATCCTCGCCCTGCTCGGCGACCTGCAGACCGAGCTCGGCCTCACCTACCTCTTCATCACGCACGACCTCGCGGTGGTCCGGCAGATCGCCGACACGGTCGCGGTCATGGAGAAGGGCAGGATCGTCGAGATGGCGACGACGGACGAGGTCTTCGAGCGGCCGCAGCAGCCCTACACCCGCGAGCTGCTCGGGGCGATCCCCGGCGTCCACCTCGACCTCGGCACAGGCCCAGCCGCACCCCGCGGCTGAAACGGATCCGCGCGCCTGATATATCTGCAGCGCCACGCAGTTTCAGCAGCGCGGTGTGCTGGCCCGGGGCGGGGGCCGGCGGGAAGGGACCGCGGCGCCGCGAGCGCGGGGCGCGGGCGCCGGGCGAGCGGCGGCGCGGCCCCGGGCTGAGCGCTGCCCGCCGCACCCAGCTGCTGAAACCGATCCGCGCTGCTGATATATCCGCAGCGCCACGCAGTTTCAGCAGCTGGGTGCGACCCGGGGCCGGGGCCGGGGGCCGGGCGCGGCGGAGCCGCGGCGCGAGCGCCGGGCGCGGGCGCGGCAGGGGCAGGGCCGCGGGCGCCGGGCGAGCGGCGGCGCGGGCCCGGTGGCGGCGGGCGGGGCCGCCCGCCCTCAGCGGCCGAGCGGGAGCTGCTCGGGGAGCTCGCCGGCGAGCGGGTCGGTGAGCTCGCTCGCGGTGAAGCGCCGCACCTGGGCGCGGTCCGCGTCCACCTCGCGCACCTCCAGGCCGCCCGGGTCCAGGCCCTCGAAGGCGCGGGCGGTGACGAGTAGACGAGACTCCACCGAGCCGACCAGCCTGTTGTAGTGCTGCACGGCGCTCTCCAGCGTCCGGCCCAGCTGCGCGGTGTGCCCCGCCACGGTGCCGAGCCGCTCGTACAGGGTGCGGCCGAGCTCGAGGAGGCGTTTGGCGTCCTCGGTGACCGAGGCGGAGGACCAGATCGTCGCCGTCGTGCGGAGCAACGCCATGAGGGAGGAGGGTGCCGTCGGCGCCACACCCTGGCGCAGGGCGTGCTCGAGCAGCACGGGGTCCGCCTCGAGGGCAGCGGCGAGCAGGCCCTCGGAGGGCACGAACATGACGACGAGCTCGGGGCTGCCCGCGAGTTGCTCGTGGTAGCGGCGCGAGGCGAGGGCGTCGACGTGCCCGCGCAGCGCCCGGGCGTGGGCGGCGAGGAGGCGCTCGCGACGGTCGGAGGCCTCGGGGTCGTCGACCGCGGTGATGGCGCTGGCCTCGAGATAGGCGTCGAAGGGCACCTTCGCGTCGATGACGAGGTACTTCTCCTCGGGCAGCCGCACGACGACGTCCGGACGGCCCGCCCCGGCGCCCGCGCGCGCCCCGGGCAGCGAGACGACGGTGGACTGCTCGAGGAAGTCGACGTGCCGGAGCATGCCGGAGGCCTCGAGGACGCGGCGCAGCTGGACCTCGCCCCACTGGCCGCGGATCGTGCCCGAACGCAGCGCGCCGGCCAGGCTCGCGGTGGTGGCGCGCAGCTCGGCATCGCTGCGCTGGGCGGCGTGGAGACGCTCCGCGAGCACCGTGTACTGCTCGGTGCGCTCCCGCTCGAGCTCGGCCACGTGCTCCCCGACCTGCGCGAGGGTCGCCCGCACCGGGGCGAGGGCGCGCAGGACGTCGTGGTCGCGGCTGGCCCGCTCACGCAGGTCCGCGCACTCCTCGGCCAGCGCTTCCGCCCGTGCCCGTGCGGCGGCAGCCTCCTGCCGGGCGCGGGAGGTGGCGGCCTCGGCGCGCACCCGGCCCAGGAGCAGACCGAGCACGAGGCCGGTGGCAAGGGTGGCTACGGCCAGGAGGATCGCCGTCGTCGTGTCCATGCCCCCAGGGTGGCAGGGGCCACTGACATCGGCGGGGAGGTCAGAGCAGGAGCGAGACGAGCGCCAGCCCGGCGGTGGCGAGCAGGAGACCAGCGGGGACGATCTCGAGGCGCTTCTCGGGACGTGCCGAGCCCGACCGGATGTGCTCCTCGATCACGCGGGCCGCGACGAGCGGGTCGCTGCCGCCGGGCACGTCGACCTCGACGGTGCGCAGCGGCGGCGGCACGGGGGACTCGCGGCGGCCGGTGGTCCAGCGGCTCAGCGCACTCCGTGCGGGAAGCGCCCACGCACTGACCGGGCGCCCGTGGGTAGAGAGCTCCAGGCCCCAGCGGGTGCCGGCGCCGGTGATGGCGGCCCAGGGCAGCCACGTGGTGCTCATGACGTTGACCACCTGCACGCCGTCGCGCTCCACGCGCACGACGGGCCGCCAGAACCCGGCCCAGCCGAGGACGGCGAGCAGGAGCGGCAGGGCGCCGTAGCGGAGCACCTCGGCCGCGCCCCCGTTGGCGGCGAAGGCGGCGAGCACGGCTGCGGCGACCACCCAGGTGGCGACGGCGTAGCCGCGGCTCGCTGCGGCGCGGAAGACGATGGCGGGCTGCACCGGCCCATCATCCCAGGCGCCCGCCGGTACCCGGTCACTGGTCCTGCGGGGGCTCCCCGGGCTGGCTGGTGACGGTGGTGAGGAGGAAGACGGAGTCCTCGAGGGCGACGACGGCGTGCCGCTGGTGGGTGAGGGCGTGCAGCTCACCCGCGCTGAGGACCGGCTCGTCCTCGCCAGTGACCCGGACCCGGCCCACGAGCACCTGGAGGCTGGCGGCGTGCGGGGCGTTGTGCTCCGCCAGCTCGGTGCCCTCGCGCAGCGCGAGGATCGACTGGCGCAGCACGCCGTCGCGCAGGACGAGCTCGGCGCTGCGGCCGTGCTCATCGGCACGGGCGGCCTGCATGTGGGAGCTGACGAGCGGCATGAGGTCAGGCATCGGTCCTCCTCGGAGCGGACAGGTGGCCCCACCGTGGCACAGGCGGCGCCGATGCGGTACCCGGGACCCTTGTCGCCGCCGCCGCGCGCTGCCATGATCCTCGGACCGTCATTGGGGACGGTCGAACAGGGGAGACCACCGTGAGGATCGTCGAGTCAGAGCTGGCGACAGTCGACCGGGCGCGTGCCTACCAGCTCGGGGACGTGCTCGTGCTGCAGGTCGCGGGCACGCGGCCCACGGCGTGCCACCTGGTGAGCCTGGAACGCGCGCTCGCCGACGTCGAGCCGCCGAGCTTCGTCGCACGCATGAGCATCGACCCGCTGGCGAAGTGCGCCGCCGTCGTGGCCGACTTCGAGGTGGCGCAGGCTTTCCGCACCGGCGGGTACCGCGAGGCCGTCGTCGTGCATCACGCGGGCGGTGAGTTCTCCGTGGAGGTGACGGCCCTGGACGCGGGCGAACGACTCGGCGTCGTGCAGGAGGGCCGCCCGCCGATAGAGCTGCCGCAGACCGAGCCGAGCGAGGCGGTGGGCTACTCAAGCAGCTGGGACCTGCAGGAGGCGATGCGCGACGCGATCGCCCAGCTGCCGCGGCGCGATGACATCTCCGACTGGCTCTACCACTACGAGGTCGTCGAGGTCGGGGCGGAGATCGGTGGCATCGCCGGCTTCAACCGGATGCGCGTCACCGTGCGCGGGTAGCACCGTCTCCAGCGGCGGCCGTGCGCCCGGTCGGCTCACGGTGCGCCCCGTCGACGGGGCACACCGTGGCTTGCGAGGTGCGCACGGTGGACCGGCCGCAAGTCCCACGTAGACTCGGTGCCCGTGGCCCTCACCATCGGAATCGCGGGACTGCCCAACGTCGGCAAGTCGACCCTCTTCAACGCCCTGACTCGCGCGACGGTGCTCGCCGCGAACTACCCGTTCGCGACGATCGAGCCGAACGTCGGCGTCGTGCCGTTGCCCGACCCGCGGCTCGACCAGCTCGCCGAGATCTTCGGCTCGCAGAAGATCCTCCCCGCGACGGTCTCCTTCGTCGACATCGCCGGCATCGTCCGCGGCGCCTCCGAGGGTGAGGGGCTGGGCAACCAGTTCCTCGCCAACATCCGCGAGGCGGACGCGATCTGCCTGGTGACGCGGGCCTTCAGCGACCCGGACGTCGTCCACGTCGAGGGCAAGGTCGCCCCCGCAGATGACATCGAGACCATCATCACCGAGCTCGTCCTCGCCGACCTGCAGACCGTGGAGAAGGCCATCCCGCGGCTGGAGAAGGAGGTCCGCGGCAAGAAGACCGACGCCGCCGTCCTCGACACCGCGCGCGCGGTCCTCGCCCTCCTCGAGGAGGGCACGGCGATCTCCACCGGCGCGCCGAAGGCGGGGCTCGACATGGAACACGTCGCCTCCTTCCAGCTGCTCTCCGCCAAGCCCTTCATCTACGTCTTCAACACCGACGACGAGGGCCTGGCCGACAGCGCCATGCAGGCCGAGCTGCGCGCGCTCGCGGCCCCGGCGGAGGCGATCTTCCTCGACGCGAAGTTCGAGTCCGAGCTCGTCGAGCTCGAGCCCGAGGAGGCGGCCGAGATGCTCGCCGACGCCGGGCAGGAGGAGGCGGGCCTGGACAAGCTGGCCCGCGTCGGCTTCGAGACGCTGGGCCTGCAGACCTACCTCACCGCCGGCCCCAAGGAGACCCGCGCCTGGACGATCCCCAAGGGTGCGACCGCCCCTGAGGCCGCCGGCGTCATCCATACCGACTTCCAGCGCGGCTTCATCAAGGCCGAGATCGTCTCCTTCGACGACCTCGTCGCCGCGGGGTCGATGGCCGAGGCCAAGGCCAAGGGGCAGGTGCGCATCGAGGGCAAGGACTACGTCATGCAGGACGGCGACGTCGTGGAGTTCCGCTTCAACGTGTAGCGGGCTGCGTCGTGCGGCAGGGTACGTACCTTGGACGGCAGTGACATGACGACGCACGAGGGCGGGACATGACGACGGACGCACGCGCCCAAATGACCGGGCCGGACGATGACGACGACCGCCGCGCGGTCACCAGGCTGGACGACCGAGGTCACCGGGTGGTGCAGCGGTGAGCGTGCGTTCCGAGGCCCGGCGCCACCGTGACGAGCTCGGCGGTGTCGTCGCCGAGTACTGGGACAAGCCCACGCCGCTGGTGATCGGCATCTTCGTGGCGGTGTGGCTGCTGTTCTCGGGACTCACCTTCATCAATCCCGGGGAGACCCTCCTGCTGGCCGTGGCGCCGACAGTGGCCTTCGCGATCCTGTTCGCGGTGGCGCTGCTGTACGTCGGCAACGAGCGGCTGCTCGTGTGCGAGCGCGGCCTGGTCATCGGGTCCTTCGCCCCCGGCTTGCGACCCTACGTGCTTCGCTACGACCAGATCGTCCCCGGCAGCGTGGTCCCGGTGACCGGCGCTCGCCGCTATGCCAGGGAGACCGGTCCCGGCGGTCCCGCGCAGTCGACTGTGCGGCGGAACGCCTGGACGCGGCAGGGCGTCCACCTCGTCGGCCCCTCGCCGAAGACCGCGCGTCGCCACCGTGCCAGATTCGCGGCGTTGCAGGACCCGCCGGCGCGCTCCGTCGACGGTCGCTGGGTCTGGTTCGCCGGCGCCGGGTCCACGCCGCCGGAGCAGGTCACCGCTCAGATCGCCCGGGCAGCTGCGGCGGCAGGAGCTGTCCAGCTGGCCCAAGCCACCGCCGCCGCGCCGGTGCGCGAGCTGACCGGGAACCCCGCCGATGCCTCACGGCAGCTCCCCGGCTTCCCTGCCGTTCCCGATCTGCGGGGCCGCGAGGTCAGGCAGTGATGGTGCCACGGCGAGAGAGGCTGCGGGCTGCAGCCAAGCTGCAGCGCGAGATGCAGGAGCAGCACGGCGAGAGCGTCGAGGGGGCGATGGCGCAGGCCTGGGCCGCGAGCGGACGCACCCACGCGGAGAGGACCTACCGTGCCGCGATGGCGCGCAACAGCGGCCAGCGCTTCTCGGTGAGCGACGTGATCCTGCCCGAGAGGCTCCTGCATCCGGAGGAGACGGTGCTCGACGTCGCGGTGGGCGGGCTGTCCGCGGACACGTTCCCGCTGCTGCTAGTCACTGATCGACGTGTCATCCTCACCATCGACCAGCCGTGGCGGCGTTGGCCAGCCAAGCGCGAGGCACCCTTGGCCGAGGTCGTCGGCGCGGAGGTCGTGCCCTTCTTCCTCCTCGGTCGGCTGCGGGTGCGCCTGAGGCAGGACAAGGACATCAAGCTGAAGCTCGGGGCGCAGGAGCGGCCCAAGGAGGTCGCCGCGCTGATCAATCGCCTGGTGAGCGGCGGCACCGCGCCGCGGTGAGGGCCGAGTGCCTCCCCGATGACAGGATTGGCCGATGACCGCGACCCTCGTGACCCACGGCCTGGCCGGCGGGCACGGCCATCGCACCCTCTTCGACTCGCTCGACCTCACCGTCGCGCCCGGCGACATCCTCGGGGTGGTCGGTGCAAACGGCGCCGGGAAGTCCACGCTGCTCAGGCTGCTCGCCGGCAGGGACGAACCTCAGGCGGGTGCCGTCACGCTGTCGCCGGCGGACGCCTTCGTCGGCTGGCTGCCCCAGGAGCACGAGCGCGTCGACGGCGAGACCGTCGCCGAGTACATCGCCCGCCGCACGGGGTGCGCGGAGGCGACGCGAGCCATGGACGCTGCGGCGGCGGCACTCGGCGACCCCTCACCCCTCGACGGCAGCGGGGTCGACCCGGCCGACGCGTACTCCGCGGCGCTGGACCGCTGGCTGGCCAGCGGTGCCGCCGACCTCGACGAGCGACTCCCGGTCGTGCTCGCCGATCTTGGGCTGGACCTCGGCGGGGCTCGACCCGAGCAGGCCCTGATGACCTCACTGTCCGGAGGGCAGGCCGCGCGCGTCGGGCTGGCGGCGCTCCTCCTGTCCCGGTTCGACATCGTGCTGCTCGACGAGCCGACGAACGACCTCGACCTCGACGGTCTCGAACGGCTCGAAAGCGTCGTCCGCGGACTCCGTGGCGGCGTCGTCGTCATCAGTCACGACCGCGAGTTCCTCGCGCGCTGCGTGACGCGAGTCTTGGAGCTCGACCTGGCCCAGGGCACGAACCGGGTGTTCGGTGGCGGCTACAACTCGTACCTGGAGGAGCGGGAGACCGTCCGTCGTCACCAGCGGGAGAAGTACGACGAGTTCGCCGACAAGAAGGCCGACCTCGTCTCGCGGGCCAGGACCCAGCGGGAGTGGTCGAGCCAGGGCGTGCGCAACGCGATGAGGAAGGCGCCGGACAACGACAAGATCAGGCGCCGCGCCTCGAGCGAGTCGAGCGAGAAGCAGGCACAGAAGGTCCGTCAGATGGAGAGCCGCATCGCTCGCCTCGAGGAGGTCGAGGAGCCTCGCAAGGAGTGGCAGCTCCAGTTCACCATCGGATCGGCGCCGCGCTCCGGGTCAGTGGTCTCCACGCTCAGCTCGGCGGTGTTCCGGCAGGGCTCCTTCGCGCTCGGTCCGGTGTCCTTGCAGGTGAACGCGGGTGAGCGGATCGGCATCACCGGGCCGAACGGCGCCGGCAAGTCGACACTGCTGCGCGCTCTGCTCGGCCACCAGCGGCCGGACGAGGGGACCGCGAGCCTGGGCGCGAGCGTCCACATCGGCGAGATCGACCAGGCGCGGGGCGTGCTCGCTGGGTCCCACCTCCTCGCGGCAGCCTTCGAGGAGCTCGTCCCGGACCTGGCGTCCGGGGAGGTGCGGACGCTGCTGGCGAAGTTCGGGCTCAAGGCCGATCACGTCAACCGCCCCGTCGACGAGCTGTCACCGGGTGAGCGCACGCGTGCCGGCCTGGCGCTGCTCCAGGCCCGCGGCATCAACCTCCTGGTCCTCGACGAGCCGACGAACCATCTCGACCTGCCAGCCATCGAACAGCTCGAGCAGGCGCTCGAGTCCTACGACGGCACTCTCCTGCTGGTGACCCACGACCGGCGGATGCTCGCCACCGTGCGGACCGACCGGCGGTGGCACGTCGACGCCGGGCAGGTCACGGAGCTGTAGGGGGCGCTGCTTCCCGGATCTCGCCCACGCCCTTGTCCGCCGGACCCGGCCCTCGCTAGCGTGCAGCGCATGGCCATCAGGCTCGACAACGTCGGCATCGCGGTCCAGGACCTCGACGCGGCCATCGCCTTCTTCACCGACCTCGGTCTCACCGTGCTCGGCCGTGACACCGTCAGCGGTGAGTGGGCGGACATCGCCGTCGGGCTGGACGGCAACCACGCGAGGATCGCGATGCTGCAGACGCCCGACGGCGCGGCGCGGCTCGAGCTCTTCGAGTACCTCCACCCCGAGCCGATCGCGACGGAGCCCACCCGGCCCAACGAGATCGGCATGCACCGGGTGGCCTTCGCGGTCGACGACCTCGACGCCGCCCTCGAGGTGGCGGGGCGGCACGGCTGCCACCCGCTCCGCGGCGTGGCGACCTACGAGGACCTCTACCGGCTCACCTACGTGCGCGGCCCGAGCGGCATCATCATCATGCTCGCCGAGGAGCTGAAGCGGACGTGACGGTGGGCTGGGCCGCGCGTGCCGGGAATGCGTATGGCGAGGTCGGTGGAACCGGGAGCGGGCCGTGATCCGCAACGTGCACGAGCGCGAGATCGCCGCGGACGCGGAGTGGGTGGGTGAGCTCATCAACTCCCTGGCGAGCAGCTCGGACCGCCTGTGGCCGCGCGACCAGTGGCCCGCGATGAGACTCGACCGGCCCCTCGGGATCGGTGCCGCGGGTGGGCACGGGCCGGTGCGGTACGTGGTGGAGGCGTTCCGGCCCGGTCGCTCCGTCACCTTCCGGTTCATCAGGCCGGTGGGCTTCCACGGCTCGCACGGGTTCTCGGTGACGGCGGTGGGAGAACGGTCCAGCGTGCTGCGGCACGAGCTGGTGATGAGGGTCAGTGGTGGGGCCGCGGTGACGTGGCCGCTGGTCTTCCGTCCGCTGCACGACGCGCTCATCGAGGAGTGTCTCGACCGGGCGGCGTCCGCGGCAGGTCATCCACCGGCGGTCCCCGCGCGGCGCTCGCGGTGGACCAGGCTGCTGCGCGGCCTGCTGTCGGCTCGTCGGCGCCGATCACGCAGCGGTGCTCGGGACGGGCGGCGTGAGAGTACGCGGCGCGGGCACCGATGACATTCCGCTGACGCGGCGGTCACTACGAACTGTGCACCAAGCACCCGACGGACCAGCGAAGGGACGACCGATGGCCCAGTACCTGCTCTCACTCCCGCACGACTCCGCCGAGGAGCCGACGATGGCGACGATGGACCCGGCCGAGCTCGAGGCCGCCATGGCGGCGGCCGGCGCCTTCATCGACGAGCTCATGGCCTCGGGAGCCTTCGTCTTCGCGGGCGGCCTGATGCCGCCGTCGACCGCGACGACGGTCGACAACACCGGTGAGGAACTGAAGACGGTCAGTGGCCCCTTCGTCGAAGCGCCGGAGTACCTCGGCGGCTTCTGGGTCGTCGAGGTCGCTGACGAGGCCACCGCCGTCGAGTGGGCGGCGAAGGCGTCCAGGGCGCTGTCCTCCCGGGTGGAGGTGCGTGCTCTCCAGGAGGCGCCGAGCGAGGGGTAGCGCCGCTGGGCGGCGGCGTCAGCGCTCGAGGGCCTCGTAGTAGCCGCTCATGGCCGGGTAGTAGTCGTCCCAGTCGACGTCCGCGGCGTCCTCGCCCGCCAGGGTTCGCGCGAGTCGCTCGACGTAGTACTCCCACCCCGGGCCCACGCTGCCGAGCGGGTCGTCACCGAGCGCCTGGGCGAACACGAGGGTCGTGACCTCCCCCTCCTGGCTGAGCTCGAAGCGCAGGTGCCAGATCCCCTCCCCGACGCCGGTGTCCGCGGCGAAGCGGTGGGGCGGGGTGCACTCGGTGATGGTGACGTCCTCGGCGTCGACGTCGTCGCCCTCGGCGGTCATGAAGAAGGTGACCTTCCCGGAGCCAGGGTCCCCCTCCCACCGTCCGATCCACCGCTCGAGGCGGTCGGACTCCGTCATCGCCGCCCACACGTCGTCGATGGGGGCGTGGAACTGACGCTCGATCTGCACCTCGCGCCCGCGGGGGCCGGTGCCGAGCCGTCCACGCGGTTCTGGTGTCGTCGTCATGATGAGCTCCTCTGGGATGGATGGTCTGACTCCGCCGTGCGACGTTCGCGCACGGTTCTGCGAACCTCGAGGTCGAGGGCTGCCAACCGTCCCTCGGCGACCGGGGGCGCGAGGGCCGGCTCGCGGACCGTGTCGAGCCGGTCCAGCAGCTCCCGGACCGGCGAGAGCCCGTCCGGGCGCAGCGCGTAGATGCGGTGGCGTCCGTGCTGGCGCACGTCCAGCAGGCCCGCCTGGCGGAGCACCTTGAGGTGCCGGCTGATCGCAGGCCGGGAGGCAGGCTCGGTCGCGGCCAGCGCACCGGCCGATCGTGCGCCGTCGGCCAGCTCCACGAGCAGGCGGCGTCGCGTCTCGTCCGCCAGCGCCTCGAACACGGTCATCCCCGAAGCGTAACGCTGCGGTTACGCAATGGCTATGGGCAGCGGCGAACTGCTGGGTCGTCAGGCGGCGCGGACCGCCGCGGCGGCGCCGGCCGGTGCTCCGCGCCAGGGTGCCCCGTGCCCCGGCAGTACCCACGAGGCGTCGAGGCCCGCGAGCCGGTCGAGGGAGGCCAGCGCCTGCTCGGGCTTGTCCGTGAAGGGAGCGGGCTGTGCACCCTCACGGCCCGTGAGCACGTGGCGCGTGGTGAGTGCGTCGCCGACGAAGACGGCGTCGGCTGCGGGGACGTGGACGGCGATGCTGCCGGGGGAGTGTCCCGGCATCCCGACGACGAGCGGACTGCCGGGCAGGTCGAGGACGTCGCCGTCGGCCACCTCGACGACCTCACGCACGTACCGGGTGCGAAGCCCGTTCTTCCGCAGCCCGTAGGCGAGGAAGCCGAGCATCGGCCCGAGCCGGGACGGTCCCATCGGCGTCTTCTGCTTCTCGCCGGTGCGCGCCCGGTGCGCGTCGGCGGCGTGGACGTAGACCGGCACTCCGGTCTCGACGCGGAGGCGCTCGGCGAAGCCGATGTGGTCGCTGTCCCCGTGGGTGACGACGAGCCCGCGCACGTCCGAGAGTGGCCGGCCGATCGCCGCAAGCTCCCGGAGCAGGTCCTTCCAGTGGCCGGGCAGGCCGGCGTCGACGAGCGTGATCCCCTCGGGGAGGTCGATGAGGTAGGAGGCGACGACGTCGTTGCCGAGACGGTGCAGGTGCGGCGCGATCTTCATGGCAGATCCTTCCGGGATAGGATGGCTACGGTAGTTAGCCATCATGGCTAACGTCAATAGCCAAGGAGAATTCCGATGCCTTCGCCCAACCGGACGACGAACGAGGAGGTCGTCTCCGCCGCGCAGGGGGTCCTCGAGAGCGCTGGCCCCGTGGGCCTCACGATGCAAGCCGTCGCGGCGCGGGTGGGCGTCCGTGCGCCGTCGCTGTACAAGCGCTTCCACGACCGGGACGCGCTGCTCAGCGCCGTCGTCACGGCCACGATCGACGAGCTGGGCGCGCGGCTCGAGGAGGCGGCGCCTGACCTTCGGGGCCTGGCGCACGCCTACCGGTCCTTCGCCCATGAGCGGCCCGAGGCGTTCCGCCTCGTCTTCACGCCCTACGCCGAGGAGGGCGCGCTGCGGCGCTCGTCGGCCCCGGTGATCCGGGCTGCCGGTGACCTCGTCGGGGAGGAGGACGCGCTCGCGGCCGCCCGGCTCTTCACCGCCTGGGCGACCGGTTTCCTCCAGATGGAGCTCGCCGGCGCGTTCCGGCTCGGCGGGAGCGTGGACGAGGCCTTCGACTACGGCCTCGAACGCCTCCGTGCCGGGCTCACCGCGCCCCGCGGCTGAGGTTCCGGCGTCGGCCCGTCAGCGACGGAAGCGGAACGGGATGGGGATGCCGCCGCAGCAGCACACCCCCTGCACCTGGGTGGCCGCCAGCATGCTTGCCGCCTGGTAGCAGGCGACGAAGCGGAGGACGGTCGGCACGACGCTCCGGGCCACGCCACGGCTCACGACGACGTCACGCACCGCGGCCGAGCACGACTGGCCGCCGTGGGCGACGAGGTGGGCGCAGGTCCACCCCTTCCGCGGGGAGAGGCGCTGCTGGTAGAGACGGATCAGGGCATCTGCGGCGCGCGTGGCTGGTCCCATCGCGTCACCGTAACGGCGGCCCCGCGCCGCGGCACGGTGAGCGCGCGACCCGCCCCGCGGGGTGGGTCTCGGCGCTGCTCGACGCCGTTACGCTGCCCGTCATGGAGCCGCCCCGAGAGCAACGCCGCCCGGAGGGTGAGCAGACCGACGTCCGTCGGCTGTCCGCTGCAGGGGTGGCGGTGCGGATCGTCGGGACGGTCGCGGCCCTCGGGGTGCTCGCCTACGGGCAGGTCGCCGACACCAACGACCTCTTCCCGCTCGGCACGCTCTCCCAGTTCGCGACGCCGCGGGACCTCGACGGCACCGTCCGGTCCACCTACCTCCTCGCGGACACCGCCACGGAGGACGGGCGGCGGATCGCGATGAACGACCGGACGATCGGGGTGGCGCGCGCGGAGGTCGAGGGCCAGCTGCAGCGGATCCTCGACTACCCCGAGCTCATGCAGTCGCTCATCGACGGCTACGCGGCGCTCAAGCCGAACCGCGAGCCCATCGAGACGCTCTACCTCATGCGCTCGATCCAGCAGCTGGAGGACGGCTACGTCGTCGGCGAGCCCGAGGAGGTCGAGCTGCTGCGCTGGGACTCGACCGCGGAGGTGAACTGACGTGCGCGCCGTCGTCGGCTGGCTCACCCGCCCGGTCCCGCTGGCCCGGGTCGCCGCGTTCCGCGCGCTCGTCTACGCCTTCGTCATCTGGGACGTCCTGTTCAACTTCGACGACGTCATCCAGCACTCCCACGTCCCCGAGCTCTACCAGCCCACCCTCCTCGCGCGGCTCGTCCACCTGCCGCCGCTGAGCACCGCGGTGTCCTGGGCGCTGCTCGCCGCGCTCCTGCTCTCCTGTGTGCTCGCCATCGCCGGTCGGGCGCAGCGCCTCGCCGGCTGGGGCGCCGCGCTGACCTTCTGGGTGTGGGCGCTGAACTCGCAGGGCTTCTCCTACGTCCAGCACGACCACATGGCGCTCATGATCGCCACCCTCGTCCTGCCGACGGTCGGGGTGGCCCACTACCGCGACCACCGGCTCTCCCAGGCCGCGGGCTGGGCTATGCGGACCGTCCAGATCGCCACCGTCCTCACGTACTTCGGCTCGGTGTTCGCCAAGTGGTCCCGCGCCGGCAGCCTCGTCACCTGGGCCAACGGCTCGGTGCTCACCTGGGCGATCGTCCGGCGCGGCTCCCACTTCGTGGAGTGGACGCTGGGCTACCCGATGCTCCTGCGCGCGGCGCAGTGGGGCTCGCTCGCGTTGGAGATCCTCTCCCCGGTGGTCCTGTTCCTCCGAGGCCGGTGGCTCTACCTCGCCATCGGCTGCTTCCTCGCCTTCCACCTGGCCACCTTCATCGCCATGGGGATTCACTTCCTGCCCACGGTGGTGTGCTGGTTCGCCTTCCTCCCGCTGGAGAGGGTCACCGAGCGGGTCGTTGCGCGTCGCGCGCGGGTGAGCAGCGTGGCGGCCTGACGGTCGCCGATCGCATCGGGCCAGGATTGTCGGGTCCGGGCGCAGCGCCGGCGCGCACGCTGGTGTGTGAAAGGAGGACCCCATGATCGGCACGCTCAACGCCCTGGTCGACCTCGTCGAGCAGAGCCACGACGAGACGCTCGATGTCACCCGGTTCGCCCGCGAGCACGGGACCACGGAGTACCACCTGCGCCGGATGTTCTCGGCGCTGGCCGGGATGCCGCTGTCGGAGTACGTGCGGCGTCGGCGGATGACGCTCGCGGCCGCGGACCTCGTGCGCGGCGAGCCGAACCTGCTCGAGGTGGCCGTGCGTTACGGCTACGGCTCGGTCGAGGCCTTCGGGCGAGCGTTCCGGGCGGTGCACGGCACGAGCCCGGCCGAGGTGCGCCGCCATGGTGGTCCGCTCAGCACACAACCCATGCTCCGGTTCCGCCTGAGCGTCGAAGGGAGCGTCCCCATGGACGTCACGATCACCGACCGCCCCGCCTTCACCCTCGCCGGCCACGCGGCGCGGGTGCCGCTCATCCACGAGGGGGTGAACCCGCACATCCAGGCGCACATCGCGTCGATCGCCCCCGAGGAGCACGGACGGCTCAAGTCGCTCGGCGACACCGAGCCCGCCGGCATCCTCGCGGTCACGGCGGGTCTCGAGCCCGACGCTCCGGAGGGCGCCGAGCTCACGTACCTGCACGCCGTCGCCCTGCGCGCCGAGGCAGCGGTCCCAACGGACCTCGACTCCCTGCCCGTGGAGGCCGGCACGTGGGCGGTGTTCCACTCGAGCGGGCCGTTCCCGGACGCCCTGCAGCAGACCTACGCGGCGACGGCGACCGACTGGTTCCCCTCCAACCCGTGGCGGCTGCGTCCCGGCCCCTCGATCCTGCGCTACCTCGAGCTCACTGACACCCACGCCACCTGCGAGATCTGGATGCCGATCGAACGGGGCTGACCCGCGGCCTGGAAAATGTGAAGTTCCCTGGGCTCATTGCGCTCCATTGGCGACGGCGTGTCCATAGGCTTCCGTCATTCCGCCTCTGAAGGGGGCTGCACGTGCGATACGTCGTCTCGTTCCTCCTCGTCACCTCTGGCGTGCTCGCGGTCGTCGCCGACTGGCAGCGGTGGCACCCGGCGTGTGCGAGCGGTTTCGACTCCGACAGCTGTGTCGAGCGGCAGAGCGACTGGTACGACTACGCGCCGCCGGGCGAGTCATGGATCCCTATCGGCACCACTGCCCCGCTCATGGCGACGAGCTACGTGCTCATGGCTCTCGTCGCGCTCGCACTGTTCCGCGCGACGCGGCCCGGCTGGTGGACCTGGGTGGTGGGAGCGGTGTTCGCCGTCCCGTTCGGCGTGGTCGCCGCGGACATCTTCGCGTCGGCGTCCGAGGGGTCCGCGGTCGACGTCCCCGGGACGGTCGCCACCTGGCCCGTCCTTGCGGGCCTGTGGCCGTGTGCCCTCCTGGTCCTCGCCGCAACGGGGCTCGACCGCCCGGGTCGGGCCTGGCCGCTCGTCGTCGTCGCGGCCTGCCTGACCCTGGCGTCGCCGCTCGCGCTCTACTTCACCGCGGCGATCGTCGCGAACTACATGTCGCACGACACCTCGCCGTGGTCACAGGCGATCGGCGGGGTGCTCACCATCATCGCCGGGTTTGCCATGCTCCGGGTGCGGCCGGTCGGTTCAGAGGTGCGCGAACCGGCCCTGGTGGCCTGACCGACCGCCGGCCGTCACCGCGCCAGGTGCCGCCGCAGGAACTCGATCGCGGCCGGGTAGGCGTCCTGCCGGTTCTCCCGCTTCGCCAATCCGTGGCCCTCGTCCTCGTAGACCCGCAGCTCGCAGTCGATGCCGCGGCCGGCGAGGGCGTCGCGGATCTGCTGGGCCTCGCTGAGGGGCACCCGCGGGTCGTTGGCGCCGTGGATGACGAACAGCGGCGCGACGATGTCGTCGAGGTACGTGATCGGCGACGCGGACTCGAGGAAGTCGCGGTCCTCGGCGAGGCTGCCGTACTCGCGCTCCCGGTAGGCCACCCGGTAGGGCGAGGTGTTCTCCAGGGAAGTGACGAGCGAGCTCATCCCGACGATGTCGACGCCGGCCGCCCACCGCCCCGGCTGCATCGCCACACCCGCGAGCACCATGTAACCGCCGTAGGACCCGCCCCACAGTGCGCTCCGCGCCGGGTCCAGCCCCTGCGAGGGCAGCCACTCGTGGATCGCGGCGAGGTCGGCCACCGAGTCGAGGCGCAGACGGACGTCGTCGAGGGAGTACCAGCGCTTGCCGTAGGTCGTCGAGCCGCGGACGTTCGGGACGAGCACGGTGAGCCCGGCCGAGACGAGCGCCTGGACCACCGGGCTGAAGCTCTGCATCGACGCGGACTCCGGCCCGCCGTGGATGAGCAGCACCGACGCGCCCTCGAGCGCGGCGTCAGCGCCAGCGGGGGAGTAGCGGAACAGCGGCACCTCCTCGCCGTCGGGCGTCGGCACGCGGTGCACCGTGGGCGCGGCGAGCTGCCCGCGCAGGTCCCCGGGCACCTCGACGGCGGCGAGCGAGGTCGACGCGCCGGTCGCCACGTCGACGAGGTGGAGGCTCGACGGGTCCGTGGGAGTCGACAGCGTGACGACGACGCGCCGCTCGTCCGCGGCCCACACGACGTCGGGCACTCCCTCGCCGGGCAGCTCGACGTCGCAGCGGAAGGCGCCGTCGCCGTCGTGCACGGCGAGCGTGACGACGCCGTCGTGCACGGTTCCGACGACCATCGCGCGTCCGGACGGGGAGGCCCACAGCCGTAGGTCGTGCGACTCGTCGGTGACGAGCCAGCTCCAGTCCCGCCCGTCGAGGGAGACGCGGGCGACGCCGGTGAACTCGCGCTCGTGGTTGGACTCGACGAGCAGCGCCTCATCGCCAGGAGCCCAGGCGACCTGGGAGTGGCGGGCGTGCTCGTCGGGGTCGGTGACGGCACCGTCGCCGACGGCGCGCGGCCCGGACACACGCACGAGCGTCGAGGCGGGCCGCAGGCTGAGGCCGGTCACCGCGACGGAGCCGTGGTCGTGGGAGACGGCGGCCGCGGCGACGTAACCCCCGCCGTCGTGCACCACCCGCTCCTTCGCGGTCGCGAGGTCGCGGACGACGACGTCCATGTCGACGCCGTTGCGGCGGTTGGTGTGGAAGACGAGCGAGTCGGCGGTGACGTCCTGGAGCACGTGCATGTAGCGGCGGTCGTGGACGAGCGGCGTGAGTCCGTCCAGCGCCACCGGCTCGGTGGGCGGAGCGGTGAGGTCGAGGAGCGAGAGCTGCATGAGCTCGTCCCCGTCGGTGTCGTGCTGGACGACGACGGCGCGGCGGCCCGGGACGTACCGGCCCGAGCAGCGGCTCGGCAGCGCGGTGAGCGGCGTCCGGGTGCCGTCCGGCGCGATCTCGACGAGCTGGACCGTGCCGAGCTCGTCGTGCCCGGCGAGGACGCGGCCGGCGTCGTCGACGTCGAAGGCGACCCACGTCCGCAGGTCGAGGAGGGAACGGACGACGGTCTCGGTGTCGGTGCTCACGCCCTCGAACATAACCCCGGCTCACTAGGGTGTGCCCATGCGCGAGGTTCCGGGACGGCTCCAGGTGGTGTGCGGGCCGATGTTCGCCGGGAAGTCCGAGGAGCTGCTGCGGCGAGTGCGCCGCGCGCAGCTCGCCGGTCTCGACGTGGAGGTCGTCAACCACTCGTGGGACGAGCGGCACGGGGTTGGGCGGGTCGCGTCCCACGCCGGGCTCAGCATCCCTTCCCGCGCGTCGAGCGACGTGCCCTCGCTCGAGGCCGTCCTCGCCGACCGCACGCCGGACCTCCTCGCCATCGACGAGGCCCAGTTCTTCGGGGACGGCCTCGTGCCCGTGGTCGAGGCACTCGTCCTGGCGGGGACGACCGTCGTCGTCGCCGGGCTGTGCGTCACCTTCGACGGCCGCCCCTTCGAGCCGCTGCCCTCGCTCATGGCGCTCGCCGACGACGTCACCAAGCTCACCGCCGTCTGCGCCGTGTGCGGGCGCGACGCCCCCTTCCACGTCCGCACGGCCGCCGGGGAGGTCGGTGACGCAACCGTCCCCGCGACCGAGCACGTCGGCGGCACCGAGGCCTACGAGGCGCGGTGCCGCCTCCACCTGCGCGGCTGAGCGGGACGCCCGCTTTGGGCGGGCCTGCGGGGACGTTCTAGATTCGGGCGCGACGCCGCCCGGCGTCGTCACCCGAGAGGACGCCGTGCCCCACCGGACGCTCGACCTGCCCCGCCGCACCCGGCTGCTCGCGGACGACCTCACCCGCGCCTGGCTCGTCGCCCCCGTCCTCGCCGTCGCCGCGCTGCTCGTCACGCTCACACCGGTGCTCGACGTCCCCGACGACGAGCGGGCGCTCGCCGTCGTCCTCGTCCTGTACGGCGTCCTGCTCCTCGCCTACCCCGCGCTCACCCTCCTCGCCTTCGCCGGCCTGTCGGGGGCCGCGCTCACGGCCGCGCTCGGCGAGGCACGCCGTCGCCAGCTGCGCCGGCCACGGTGGCTGCGGTGGTCGCTGGGGTGGCGGGACGACGCCGTGGGCGGGGACGGCCCGTCGTGGCCGGTCCTCCTCGCGCTCGGCTCCCTCGTCGTCGCGGTCTGGCTCATCGTCTCGGAGTCGATGCGTGACTCCGGCTTCCTCGTCGCCGCGAGCATCCTCATGATCGTCCTCGCGTGGGGCGGCAGCCTCGTCGCCTACGCCGTGCACACGGCCCGGCTCGACGCCGTCGGCGGTGGCCTGCGCTTCCCCGAGGACGGGACAGCGGGGGAGCAGGAGCGTCACTTCTCCGACTACCTCTACCTCGCCCTCGGCGTCCAGGCCGCCTTCGGGCCCGCGGACGTGCAGGCGACGACGGCGCGCATGCGCCGCACGCTGGCCGGCCACATGCTCGTCGGCTGGGTGTTCAACACCGTCGTCCTCGCCGCGCTCGTGTCCTTCCTCGTCGGCCTGGGCTGAGCGGGGCCGGAGGAATCCGGCTGTCGGCGGGAGGGGTGTGGGCGCCTGAGCTGAGCGGGGCCGGAGGAATCCGGCTGTCGGCGGGAGGGGGCGGAGAGATCCCGCTGCCGGGGGTGCTTGGGTGCGTCGGGCGGGCGGAATCCGGCTGTCGGCGGAGGGGGCGGCTGGGGGTGGTGTGCCCCGGGTGGGCGGGTCGTGGGAACCTGGGAGGACCGACTTCTGCTCCCGACCGGGCGACCCCCGAGGAGGCGTCATGACGACCGCGACCCCCACCGACGAGCACCCGGCCACCCCGCCGGACGTGGCCGGCCTCGTGGAGGACGCCGTCGCCCTCGCCGAGTCCTGGCTCGCGGCCACCGAGGAGGGGCAGACCCGCCAGGAGCGCGCCGCCTCCAGCCAGCTCGCCGCCCTCGTCAGCGACCCGGAGGGCCTGGACCTCGCGATCAGCTTCGTCGACCGCGTCGCCCGCCCGGAGGACGAGGAGGTCGCCGCCCGGGAGCTGTCGCGTATCTCCGCCGGCGCCGCCGGCTTCCTCGGCCCGATCGACCGCACGCTCCTCGGGGCAGGCGCGCTCGCCGCCCCGCTCGCCCCCCGGCTCGTCGTCCCGCTCGCGCGCCGCCGCCTGCGCCAGATCGTCGGCCACCTCGTCGTCGACGCCCACGACCCCGCGCTCGCCGAGCACCTCGCCCGCGCCCGCCGCGACGGCTTCCGCCTCAACATCAACCTCCTCGGTGAGGCCGTCCTCGGGGAGGACGAGGCCCGCGCCCGCACCGAGCGCACCCGCAAGCTCCTCGAGCGCGACGACGTCGACTACGTCTCCATCAAGGTCTCCTCCCTCGTCTCCCAGATCTCCACGTGGGACACCGCCGGCACCGTCGAGCGCGTCCTGGACCGCCTGCGCCCGCTGTACCGCGCCGCCGCGGCCCGCAGCCCGCACGCCTTCGTCAACCTCGACATGGAGGAGTACCGCGACCTCGACCTCACCCTCGAGGTCTTCACCCGGCTCCTGTCCGAGCCGGAGTTCGCCGACCTCGAGGCCGGCATCGTCCTGCAGGCCTACTTGCCCGACTCCGTCGCCGCCCTCGAGCGGCTCGTCGCCTTCGCCCAGCAGCGCGCCGCCGCCGGGAAGGCCGGGATCAAGGTGCGCCTCGTCAAGGGCGCCAACCTCTCGATGGAGCACGTCGAGGCCGAGGTCCACGGTTGGGAGCAGGCGCCCTACGCCACGAAGGCCGACGTCGACGCCAACTACCTCCGCCTCGTCGAGCGGTCCCTGCGCCCCGAGCTCACGGGTGCGCTGCGCCTGGGCGTGGCCTCCCACAACCTCTACGACGTCGCCCTCGCCCACCTGCTCGCGGAGCGCCGCGGCGTCACCGCGATGCTCGACGTCGAGATGCTCCAGGGCATGGCCCCGGCCCAGGCCCGCGCCGTCAAGGCGGCGGTCGGCACCGTCCTCCTCTACACGCCCGTCGTCGCCCCCGAGGACTTCGACGTCGCCGTCTCCTACCTCGTGCGCCGCCTGGAGGAGAACGCCCAGCCGCAGAACTTCCTCCGGGCCCTCTTCGACGGCGACGACGGCGCGGGCGAGGCGTCCATGGCCGACCAGGAGGCCCGCTTCCGGGCCTCCGTCACGGCGATGGGCACCGTCTCCGCCGAGCGTCGCCGGACCGCGGACCGGCAGCCGGCGGGCACGTCCTTCGACAACACGACCGACGCCGACCCGGCGCTGCCCGAGGTCCGCGCCTGGGCGCGGGAGCGGGTCCGCGCCCGTCCCGCCCCGCTCACCTCCCCGGTGCTGCGCACGACGGCGGAGGTGGACGCCGTCGTCGCCCGCGGCCGGGCCGCCCAGCCGGACTGGCTCGCGCGCCCCGCCACCGAGCGGGCCGCGCTCCTGCGCCGGGCCGCCGACGAGCTCGAGGCGCGCCGCGGCGAGCTCGTCACGCTCATGGTCGCCGAGGGCGGCAAGACGATCGAGCAGGCCGACCCCGAGGTCTCCGAGGCGGTCGACTTCGCCCGCTACTACGCCGACCGCGCCCTCGAGCTCGAGACCGGCGCCTCCCTCCACACCGACGGCGCGCGCTTCACCCCGCACGTCCTCACGCTCGTGACCCCGCCGTGGAACTTCCCGGTCGCCATCCCCATCGGCGGTGTCCTCGCGGCGCTCGCCGCGGCCAGCGCCGTCGTCATCAAGCCGGCTCCCGCCGTGCCTGGCTGCACGGAGACGGCGGTCGCCGCCCTCCACGCGGCGGGGGTCCCCGACGACGTCGTCCAGGTGGTCCGGGCCGACGAGAACGAGGTGGGCCAGGGGCTCGTCGCCCACGACGACGTCGACGCCGTCGTCCTCACCGGCGCCGCCGAGACCGCCGAGCTCTTCTGCTCCTGGCGCACCGGCCGCCCCGGCGGGCCACGCGTGCTCGGCGAGACGTCCGGCAAGAACGCCCTCGTCATCACGCCCGCCGCCGACTACGACCTCGCCGTCGCCGACCTCGTCAAGAGCGCCTTCGGGCACTCCGGGCAGAAGTGCTCCGCGGCGTCGATCGCGATCCTCGTCGGCTCGGCCGGGCGCTCGGAGCGGCTGCTGCGCCAGCTCGTCGACGCCGTCCGCTCCCTGCGCGTGGGCTGGCCCACCGGCCTCGCGGCGACGATGGGCCCGGTCATCGAGCCGCCCACCGGCAAGCTGCGGCGCGCGCTCACCACGCTGGAGCCGGGGGAGCGGTGGCTCGTGGAACCCCGACAGCTCGACGGCACCGGGCGGCTGTGGTCCCCGGGCCTCAAGGACGGTGTCGCGCCCGGGTCCTTCCTCCACCTCACCGAGTGCTTCGGGCCGGTGCTCGGCATCATGCGCGCCGAGACCCTCGACGAGGCCATCGAGCTGCAGAACGCCACCGCCTACGGGCTCACCGGCGGCCTGCACTCCCTGGACGAGGAGGAGATCGACCACTGGCTCGAGCGCGTCGAAGTGGGCAACGCCTACGTCAACCGGCACATCACCGGCGCCATCGTCCAGCGGCAGTCCTTCGGCGGGTGGAAGTCCTCCGCCGTCGGCCCCGGCGCCAAGGCCGGCGGTCCCAACTACGTCGCCCAGCTGGGGGAGTGGGCGATGGACGGCCTGCCGGCCCGCACCGCGGAGCCGTCCGCAGCCGTGCGCGCGGCGCTCGCCGACTACGCCGCCCTCGTCCCTGACCCCGCCGAGCGGACCTGGCTGGAGAGCGCCGCCGGCTCCGACGCCGCCGCGTGGGAGGCCGACATCCGCCACGCGCAGGACCACACCGGCCTGCGCGCGGAGTCGAACGCCTTCCGCTACCGGCCAGTGCCGCTCACCGTGCGCACGGTGCCCGGCGCCGCTGCGGTCGAGCTGCTGCGCGTCCTCCTCGCCGGTGAGGCGGTGGGCGCGGAGGTGCGCGTGAGCCTGGACCCGGTGACGAGCGCGGCGCTCCGTGCGCTGCGCGGGCGCGAGACCCATGCCGGCCTGCGCCGTCTCGGCGGGCACGTCACCCGGGCCGAGACCGACGCCCAGTTCCTCGCGCGGGTCCGCGAGGAGGGATCGAGCGGGTGCGCGTCGTCGGCCCCGGTGCCGGAGCGCTCCTCGACGCGCTGTGGTCACCCCAGGTGACGGTGCTCGACGGCCCGGTGCTGGCGACGGGCCGCCGCGAGCTGCTCGCGGTGACGCGTGAGCAGGCCGTCTCGCGTACGAGGCACCGCTTCGGCCACCTCCCCGCCGGCGCCTGACCCACCCGCCCTGTCCGCATATGCGCGAATATCACGTCCTCCGGGCGTGGCACGCCGTCGTTATCCCGCATATGCGGTCTGGGAGGGTGGGGGCGTGAGGGAGTCCACATGGTGAGATCTTCCCCACAGGCTGTCTCAAGTCCATAACGAAACGGTTGCCGGGTTGTTTCGTCCGTCGTATATGCCACTCCCCCGTGTGTACCGTGACGGCACCTCGGCGTGCATCGCGGCACGGCCACCGGGTACCCCCGGCGGAGCCCGCAGTCACGTCCCAGCATCCAGGAGGAACATTGAAGATCAGGCGTACGGCCCAGGCGGCCGCCGTTCTGGTGGCAGGCTCGCTCGTCCTTGCGGCGTGCACCAGCCCCAGCGACGACGAGACCACGGGCGACGGCGGCGACAACGCTGCCGAGGAGACCACCGACTCCGGCGAGGCCAGCTCCACGGCCAAGGAGGACCTGGGCGACGTCCAGACCGTCGAGGGCGACATCTTCTACTCGACCGGCCAGGACGAGTTCACCGGCTACAACTCCCTGACGGCGGACACGTACAGCACGTACAACAACGTCATCATGGACCGCATCCGTCCCGAAGGGTTCTTCTACTTCGGCACCGACGGCACCATCTACGAGAACGAGGAGTTCGGCACCGCTGAGGTCGTCTCCGAGGACCCGCTGACGATCGAGTACACGATCGCCGACGACGCCGTGTGGTCCGACGGGAACCCGATCGACTTCGCGGACATCTCCTTCGAGTGGGCGTCGCAGAACCCGGCGTGGCTCTCCCCCGACCCGGAGACCCCGGTCTTCAACCACGTCTCGGGCACCGACTACACCCAGACCAACGTGCCGACCGGCCCGCAGGCCGAGAGCTTCGACGCCAAGACCTTCACGGTCGAGTACGCCGAGCAGTACCCGGACTGGCGTCTCGTCACCGGTGCCTACCTGCTGCCCGCGCACGTCGTGGCCGAGCAGATCGGGATCACCGAGGAGGAGCTCGTCCAGGCCATCGCCGACGAGGACGTCGAGATCCTCACGCAGGCCGCCGAGTTCTGGAACGAGGGCTGGCTCTCCAGCCCCGGTGAGGTCCCCGCCCCGGAGATCGCGCCGTCGGGCGGCCGCTACCAGTTCATGGAGGGTGGCTGGACCGCTGGTCAGTCGATCACCCTCGAGGCCAACCCCAACTACTGGGGCACCCCGGCCGCGACCGACAAGATCACCTTCCGCTTCCTCGACGCCTCCGGCCACAACCAGGCGCTGCAGAACGGTGACCTCAACATCATCGAGCCGCAGGCCACCGTCGACACGCTGCCGCAGCTCGAGGGCCTCGGCGACGCCGTCGAGATCGAGACGGGCGCCGAGCTCACCTGGGAGCACCTCGACTTCAACTTCAACAACGGCGTCTTCTCCGACGACGAGGGCGGTCTGGCGCTGCGCGAGGCCTTCGCCTACTGCGTGCCGCGTCAGCAGATCGTCGACAACCTCATCACGCCGGTCGACCCCGAGGCCGAGCTCATGAACGCCCGCGAGGTCTTCCCCTTCCAGGAGAACTACGCCGAGGTCGTCGAGGCCTCGTACGACGGCCGCTTCGACGAGGTCAACCTCGAGGAGGCCACCCGCCTCGTCGAGGAGTCCGGCATCGCGACGCCGATCGACGTCCGTATCGGCTACTCGGCGCCCAACCCGCGCCGTACGTCCGAGATCGAGCTCATCAAGTCGAGCTGCGACCAGGCCGGCTTCAACGTGACCGACGTCGGCTCGGCGGACTTCTTCGCCAACGCGCTGCCCGCCGGTGACTACGAGGTCGCCCTGTTCGCCTGGGCCGGCTCCGGCCAGATCGCCTCGGGCCAGAACATCTACTCGAGCAACGCGCCGCAGAACTACGGCGGCTACTCCAACGAGACGGTCGACCAGGCGTGGACCGAGCTCGCCGCCTCGCTCGACGAGAGCGTCCACCTCGAGCAGACGAAGATCATCGAGAAGGAGCTGTGGGACACGCTCTTCGGCATCCCGCTCTTCGCCCACCCGGGTGTCATCGCCTACACGGCTGGCATGGAGAACGTCCGTCACACCGCGACCCAGAGCGGTGTGGCCTGGAACGCGGAGCAGTGGCTGCTCGCGGAGTGACCTCAGCTGAGGTGATTCTCACTCCGATCACCTGATACACGCTGGATCGCCGGTGGGGCAGGGGGAGGTCCTCCCTCTGCCCCACCGGCCTGCGTGTACGGTGCCTTGACGTGAATTCTCGGCGCCTGTCCGGGTCCTACAAGGACAAGGACTAGGCTGTCCGGGCTCACCCGGAAGACCCGAAGGGCAAGCTCGTGATCAAGTTCATCCTGCGCAGGCTGGGAATATCCTCCCTCGTCCTGCTCGGTGGGTCCGTCCTCATGTTCGTCCTCACCATCAACTCGGGCGACCCTCTGTCGGACCTGCGGGAGTCGAACGACCCCAACCGTGACAGCCTCATCGCCCAGCGCATCTCCAACATGCGCCTGGACGACCCCTGGTACGAGCGCTACGGCGCGTGGCTCGCGGGGGTGGGCAAGTGCGTCGTCGGATCCTGCGAGCTCGGGGTCAACCGCGCGGGCATCCCGGTCATCGACCTCCTCGGCAACGCTGCCGCGGCCACGCTGCGTCTCGTCATCCTCTCGACGCTGCTCGCCATCGTCATCGGCATCGCGGTCGGCATCCTCACCGCGATCCGTCAGTACTCCGGCTTCGACTACATCGTGACGTTCTTCGCGTTCATGATGTACTCCCTGCCCGTCTTCTGGGCGGCCGTGCTCCTCAAGGAGTACGGTGCGATCCGCTTCAACGACTGGATCATCTCGCCGGACATGGCGCTGTGGCAGATCGCCCTCGTGGCCCTCGTGCTCGCCGTCATCATCGCCGGCGCCCTGGGTGGTGACGCCCGACGGCGGCTGCTCACCGGCGGCGGCACCTTCCTCTTCGTCTTCGCGGCGATGTTCTACTTCGACGCCGTCAACTGGTACCGCCAGCCGGCACTCGGCATCGGCGTCGTCGCCGTCGCCTCCATCGGCGCGGCCCTCCTCATCGTCATGCTGAGCTCGGGGCTGGGGAACAAGAACGTCCTGTACGCCGCCCTCACCACCGTGGGCGCCGGGATCGTCTCCTACTTCGTCTTCGCCGGTCAGCTCGCCGACCCGACCTGGGGCGTGCTCTTCGGGCTCTTCGCCGTCGCGATCGTCATCGCCGTCCTCAGCGGCGCCCTGTGGGGCGGCTACTCCCGCACGATGGCGATCTGGGTGTCGGTCGCCACCGCGACGGTCATGAGTCTCGTCATCGTCGTCGACCAGGCCCTGTCGGCCTGGGCGGGCTACCTCGGCTCGGTCCGCAACGGCCGCCCGATCTCGACGATCGGTGCCGAGACCCCGAACTACGACGGCACCTTCTGGCAGGAGTTCCTCGACAAGGGCACCCAGCTGCTCCTGCCGACGGTCCTTCTCACCCTCGTGTCGGTCGCCAGCTACAGCCGCTACACGCGCTCGTCCATGCTCGAGGTCCTCGAGCAGGACTACGTGCGCACGGCGCGGTCCAAGGGTCTGTCCGAGCGCGTGGTCATCACCAAGCACGCGTTCCGCAACGCCCTCATCCCGATCACGACGATCGTCGCCTTCGACTTCGCCGGCCTCATCGGCGGCGCGGTGCTCACGGAGACGGTCTTCGGCTGGAAGGGCATGGGCGAGCTGTTCCGCACCGGCCTCGTCCAGGTGGACCCCGCACCCGTCATGGCCTTCTTCCTCGTCACCGGCACCGCCGCCGTCGTGATGAACATGCTGGCCGACATCGCCTACGCCTTCCTCGACCCCCGGATCCGACGGTGAGCGCAGTGAGTGACGCAGGCACCCGTACCAGCCCCGCGACCCGGAGGCAGCGATGAGAAGGTTCAGGAAGAGCAACCGGCCGGAGCACATCGTTCCGCAGCCGGGCATGCAGGGTGCCGACCCCGGCACGCTGCAGAACATCGACCAGCTCTCCGTCGAGGAGGACCTCGAGGGGAAGACGGACAAGTCCTACTCCCAGGGGCAGCTCGTGCTGCGCCGGTTCCTCCGCCACCGCGGTGCGATGGTCTCGATGGCCGTGCTCGTCTTCATCACCGTGCTGGCCTACACCTCCATCGGTTTCGGGCCGATCCCCGGCTGGTGGCAGCACAGCTACACGCTGGCCGGCACCGTCACGGACGGCGGCCGCCCCTCGCTGAGCCTGTGGCCCTTCCAGATCGGTGACCAGCCCTTCGGGCAGGACAACGTCGGCAAGGACTACTTCGCGCTCGTCATGCGCGGGACCCAGCGCTCGCTCATCATCGCCTTCGTCGTCGGCATCGTCTCGACGGTCATCGGCACGGCGGTCGGCGCGGCCGCGGGCTACTTCCGCGGCTGGGTCGAGGCTGTCCTCATGCGCCTCACCGACCTCCTCATCGTCATCCCGCTGCTCGTCCTCGCCGCCGTCCTGGGCCAGATCAGCGGCGGCTCGATCTGGGCGCTGGCGTTCATGCTCGGCATCGTCACGTGGACGGGCCTCGCCCGGCTCGTGCGCGGTGAGGTCCTCTCCCTGCGCGAGCGGGAGTTCGTCGCCGCGGCCCGGGCCGTGGGCACCTCGCCGCTGCGGATCATCGTCAAGCACATCCTGCCGAACACGCTCGGCACGATCATCGTCTCGGCCACCCTGTCGATCGCGGCGGCGATCCTCCTCGAGACCTCGCTGTCCTTCCTCGGCTTCGGTGTCGACGCGCCGGACACCTCGCTGGGCGTCCTCATCAGCACCTACCAGGCGTCCTTCACCTCCCGGCCCTGGCTGTTCTGGTGGCCCGGCATCTTCATCCTCGGCATCGCGCTGAGCGTGAACTTCATCGGTGACGGTCTGCGCGACGCGTTCGACCCCCGGCAGAACAGGAACAAGGACTGATGACCACCACCTCCGAGCAGTCCAACGGGCCGGTCCTCTCCTTCACCGACCTCGACGTCCGCTTCAAGACCGAGTTCGGCTCCGTCCACGCCGTCAAGGGCATCTCCCTCGAGGTCCACCCCGGGGAGGTCGTCGCCCTCGTGGGCGAGTCCGGCTCCGGCAAGTCCGTCACCTCGATGACGGCGCTCGGCCTCCTGCCGAAGAACGCCCGCACCGGCGGCGGCATCGTCGTCGGGGAGCGCACGGTCGGTGAGCTCGACGAGCGCGAGCTGCGCCGCATGCGCGGCAACGACGTCGCCATGGTCTTCCAGGAGCCCATGACGGCCCTCAACCCGGTGCTCACCATCGGCACCCAGCTCACCGAGGCGCTCGAGCTGCACGGCATCGCCTTCGGGCGGGCCGCCGACGAGCGCGCGGCCGAGCTGCTGCGGATGGTCGGCATCCCCGAGCCCGAGCGCCGCCTCAAGCAGTACCCGCACGAACTGTCCGGTGGTCAGCGCCAGCGCGTGGTCATCGCCATCGCGATCAGCTGCGACCCGCGCGTCATCATCGCCGACGAGCCGACGACGGCGCTGGACGTCACGGTCCAGGCCGACATCCTCGACCTGCTGCGCTCCCTCAAGGACAAGCTCAACACCGGCATCCTCCTCATCACCCACAACATGGGCGTCGTCGCCGACATGGCCGACCGCGTCGCGGTGATGTTCAAGGGCAACCTCGTCGAGACCGGCAGTGTCGAGCAGGTCCTCAACCACCCGCAGCACGCCTACACCAAGCGCCTCCTCGACGCCGTGCCCCACCTGGGCCGCGGCCGGGACCAGCTGGGCATCGCCCACGTCGAGGCTCCGCCCGTGGAGGAGAACGAGGTCCACGCCCTGCGCATGGAGAACCTCGTCATCGAGTACCAGCGCGCCGGCAAGCCGCCGTTCCGCGCCGTCGACGACGTCTCCTTCGCCGTGCGCCAGGGCGAGATCGTCGGCCTGGTGGGCGAGTCCGGCTCGGGCAAGTCGACGATCGGCCGCTGCGCGCTCGGCCTCATCCCCGCGGCCTCCGGCACGATCCGCCTCTTCGGGGAGGACTTCGGGGCGCTGCGCCGCAAGGAGGCCAAGGCCCTGCGCCGCCGGATCGGCGTGATCTTCCAGGACCCGGCCGCCTCGCTCAACCCGCGCCTGCCGATCGGCGACATCATCGCCGAGCCGATGGTGGTCCACAAGATCGGCGACAAGAAGTCCCGGGAGCGCAAGGTCCACGAGCTCCTCGAGGCCGTCGAGCTGCCCCGCAGCGTGTACAACCGCTACCCGCACGAGCTCTCCGGCGGCCAGCGCCAGCGCGTGTCGGTCGCCCGGGCGCTCGTCCTCGAGCCCGAGCTGCTCGTCGCCGACGAGCCCACCTCGGCCCTGGACGTGTCCGTCCAGGCCAGCGTGCTCGCGATGTTCACCGAGCTCCAGCAGCGCTACCGCTTCGCCTGCCTCTTCGTCTCCCACGACCTCGCCGTCGTCGACCTGCTCGCCCACCGGGTGGTCGTCCTGCAGAACGGCAAGATCGTCGAGAAGGGCACCCGCGAGGACGTCCTGCAGAACCCGCAGGAGGAGTACACGCAGCGCCTGCTCGCCGCCGCTCCGGTGCCCGAGCCCGGGGAGCAGCGTCGCCGCCGCGAGGAGCGCCACGCGCTGCTCGCCTCCTTCGGGGACAGCGTCGCCGAGCTCCAGCTCGACGAGGGCACGATCGGGGCTGGGCCGCTGGACGAGTCCACGCGCGAGTAGGCCGTGAGGGCGCCCCGACTCCTGCTGCGGCGCGGCCGCGCACAGCGGGGCGCCCTCCTCACCCTGCTCGTCCTCACGGCCACCGTCGCCGCGATCCTCGCCGGCAGCACCGGGTACACCCGGGCCGCGGGGGTCGCGACGATCCGCGCGACCCTCACCGAGGCCGCCCCCTACGACGCCGGCGTCCAGGTGCAGACCCGGCTCGCGGACGACCCGGAGGCGCAGGACGCCGCCGTGCGGGAGACGGTCACCGCCCGCCTCGGCCCCGCGACCGAGGTCACGCGCACGCTGTGGACCGAGGCGGTCGGCGCGGAGACCGGCGGGCAGGAGCTGCGCGTCGTCCTCGCGGAGCTGCCGGCCGCGGACGGCGCCGTCGTCACCGACGGCGGGCCGCCCGGCCCCGGGGAGGTCCTCGTCCCCGAGGACGCCGCCGCCGAGGTCGGCCTGACGGCAGGCAGCGAGCTCGTCGTCGACGGCGCGACGCTCACCGTCTCCGGCACGTGGCGCACCGGTGACGAGCGCGCGTGGTTCACCGACCCGCACACCGAGGGCGCGGTCGGTCCGCTCCTCACCGACGCCGCCACCGTCCGTGACGCCGTCAGCGCGCCCTTCGTCCGCTGGACCGTCCACCCGCGCGCCGAGGCGCTCACCGTGGCGGACCTGCCCGCCCTCGCGGACGGCCTCGCGGCGCTCGACTACGCCCTCGGCGACGACGACGCCGTCGCCGTCCGCGGCCTGTCCGTCACCGGGGGCCTCGCCGCCACCGTCGACGGCCTCGCGGACGCGACCGCCACCGCGGCGGCCGTGGGCCTCGTGCCCGTGGCGCTCCTCGGCGTCGTCTCCGTCGTCGCCCTCGTCCAGGTCGTCCGCCTCCTCGGGCAGAGCCGGGCCCGCGAGACCGAGATCCTCGTCGCCCGGGGGGCGGCCGCCCGACAGGTGACGGTGTGGGCGGCCGCCGAGCTCGCCGTCGTCGCGCTCGTCGGTGGCGCGGTGGGCACGGTGCTGGCCGCCGTCGTCGTCGGCCGGCTCGACGGCGGGGAGGCGCAGCGCGGGGTCATCGTCGCGACGGGCGCCGTCGTCGCCGTCCTCACCGTCGTCACCGGGACCGTCGTCGCGGGCCTGCACGCGCGCGGTATCGCCCGCCGGATGGTCGCCGACCGCTCCGGCCGGCTCCGCGGCGCCGCGGCCGCCGGGACGGTCGTGCTCACCGGCGCCGCGGCCGCCCTCTCCGCCTGGCAGCTCTTGCGGCACGGAACCCCGCTCATCGACGACGGCGGCGCGGACGTCCTCGCCGTCGTCTCCCTCGGGGCGGTGCTCGCCTTCCTCGCGGTGCTCGCGCTCGCCCTGCTCGGCCCGCTCACCCGCGCCGCCGCCCGGGCCCGGGAGCCGGGACGCGGCCTGCCCGGCGTCCTCGCCGCCCGCCAGGTCTCCCGCCGCGTGCGCGCCTACGCCGTGCCGCTCGTCCTCGTCGTCCTGGCCGTCGGCACGACGACCGTCGCCGCCTCCTTCGCCGGAGCCACCGCCGTGCAGCGCGAGCACGTCGCGGCCCTCGCCACCGGCACCGACGTGCGCGTCACCGTGCCCGCAGCGGCCGGCGGCCCGTCGCCGCAGGCGCCCTCGGCGGTGCCCTACCGGGACATCGCCGGCGTCCGGGAAGCGGGGGCGGTGCTGCGGGGCACGGGCACCTTCGGCGAGCTGCCCCTCGCCGTCACGGCCCTGGACACCACGCGGCTCGAGGAGGTCACGCGCGTCCCCGGGGACGCCGTCGCCGGTCTCGCTCCCACCACCCGGGGAGTGGCGCTGCCGGCCGGCGCGCAGACCCTCGACCTCACGGTCCGGGCGCAGCTGGGGCTGCCGCCGGGGGCGCTCGAGGCGGAGGAGGAGCAGGTCGCCGCGGACCGCGAGTACTACCTCGAGGTCCTGGGCGTCCCCGAGGACGAGGTCGACGCGCTCCTCGCCGCGGACCGGGCCCGGCGGCGGGAGGGCGACCACGGACTCCGGCTCACGCTGTGGGTGGCCGACGCGGACGGTGGCCTCAGCGCTATCGACGCTGGACGGCTCCCGGCGGACCCCTTCGGCGACGACGGGCTGCTCGGACCCGAACCCACCGACCACACGCTGCGCCTGGAGCTGCCCGCCGCGGGGGAGTACCGGCTCGCCGCGCTCGACCTCGCCGCCACCGGCCCGTTCCTCGGCTACGAGCTGTCCGCGGAGGTCGCCGGCCTCACCGCCGACGGCACCGACGTCGACCTCGGCACCGCCCCCTGGGTGCAGGCCCTCGCCACTGCCGACCTCGAGCCGCTTGGCACGGTCGGCGTGCGGGGCGCGTTCGAGGGCACCGAGGACGTCGCGGTCCGTCTCCTGCCCGACGGCGGTGCAGGACCCGTGCCCGCGGCCGTCACCTCCCACCTCGCCGCTGCTGCGGACCTCGGGGTGGGTGACACGGCCACCGTCGCGCTGGGCGGGACCGCCGTCGACCTCGAGGTGGGCGCCGTCGTCGGCGCCGTCCCCGGCGGCCTGGAGGAGGACGCCGTCCTCGTCGACCTTGCCGCGCTCGGCGCCCACGTCCTCAGTCGGGAGGAGCGCCCGCTGCTCCCCGGCCAGGTGTGGCTCACCGTCGAGGAGGACGCCGACCCCACCGAGGTCGCCGCGGAGGCGAGCGCGCTCGCCGGCCGGGAGGCCACCGTCGAGGTCGCCGGGGAGGACCTCACCGACTCCGCCGGCTCGGTGCGCCACACCTTCTGGATCGTCGCCGCGGGCGCCGCGCTCCTCGCCCTCACCGGGGTGGCCGCCGTCGTGCTCGCCCTCGCGAGGGAGCGTCGCAGCGAGGTCGTCGTCCTGCGCGCGCTCGGTGTGCCCCCCGCCGCGCAGGCCCGCACCCGGGTGGCCGAGCTGCTCGGTGTGGGCGGGCTCGGCGTCGTCCTCGGCGTCCTCGCCGGCTGGGCGGCCTCGGCGCTGCTCGTGCCCACCCTCGCCCGGGCCGCCGCCACCCAGCCCTCGCCGCTGCCCCTCGGCGGGCGGCTCGACGTCCTCCCGGGGCTTGCGGTGCTCGCCGTCCTCGTCGGTGGCCTGGGCGTCGTCGCCGCGGTGCTCGGCGCCCGCGTGCGGGCCCAGGCGCTGGACGCCGAGTACCGGGAGGAGGTGCGGTGAGCGGTCTCCTCGGCCTCGCGCGCCGCCAGGCCACCGCCCACCGTGCGGTGCCCGTCGCGCTCGCGCTCCTCGTGCTCCTCGTCGCCGGGGTCGCCACCGCGTGGCCGCGCCTGCTCACCGGCGTCGACGACCGCCAGGTCACCCACGAGATCGCCGCGACGAGCCCACTGTCCCGCGACGTCGTCGGCGTCCTGCCCACGGAGTGGCCCCGGCTGGACCCGCCGCCACCCGGCTCCACGCCCTACCCGCCGGACGTGGAGGCGAACCTCGGGGGCGTCCACGTCGCGCTCGAGGAGCTGCGCGCCGCCCAGCCCGAGCCGCTACGCACCCTGCTCGGCGAGCCCAGCTTCTGGCTGCAGAGCCAGCCCGCGGAGGTCGCGCCCCCGCCCGACCCGGTCATCGGCCGGCAGTGGCTGCGCCTCACCGTCGACCCGCAGCTCGCCGAGCGGGTGACGCTCACCGACGGCCGCTGGCCCGAGGCGCCCGCCCCCGTCGACCCCTTCGCCGGGCTCACCGACGCCGAGCGCTGGGCCCTCACCCTGGACGAGGAGGCCACGCTCGTCGACGCCGCCATCGCGGCCAGCGGGCCGCTGGAGCTCGTCCTGTCCGCGCCCGCGGCCGAGGTGCTCGAGTGGGAGGTCGGCACCGAGCGGCGCTTCGCCGGAAACACCGTGCCGGCGCTGCTCACCGGCACCTACGAGGTCGACGACCCCGGCGCCGACTACTGGGACCACAACCTGTACTCGGCCGAGCCGCACGTCGTCGACGACCTCAACCTCGGCACCGCCGCAACTGCCGCCGCCTACCTCGACCCCTCCTGGAACGGGCGGCTGCCGCCCGGCTTCCCCGTCCACGTCGCCAGCTTCCGCACCCAGATGTGGTTCCCGGTCGCCGTCGGGGCGCTGACCGCCGACGACGTCGACGCCGCGGAGGCCCAGCTCGTCGGGTTCACGACCCCCCAGCCGCTGGGCGAGGGCGGCGAGCTCGGCCCGGCGCCGGAGGTCCGCTTCGCCAGCGGGCTGGGCGAGGTGCTCGACAGGGTCCAGCAGCAGCAGGCGGTGACGTCCACCGTGCTCACCGTCATCGCGGCCGGCCCGCTCGGGGTGACCCTCGCCGTGCTCCTCCTGGCCGCGCGGCTGCTCGTCGCGCGCCGCCGGCCCGGACTGGCGCTCCTGTCCGCGCGCGGCGGCTCGGGGTGGCAGCTGCGCGCCATGCTCGCGCTCGAGGGGCTCGTCCTCGGCGTGCCCGCGGCCGCCGCCGGGGCCCTGCTCGCCGTCCTTCTCCTGCCGGGCCGCACCGCGCCCGCCGACCTCGCCGTCACCGGGGCCGTCGCCCTCGTGCCTGCCGTCATGCTCGCCGCGAGCACCTCCCCGCGCGGCCTGCGGGAGGGGCGCGCGGACCTCGGCGGCCGGTCCGGACGCTGGCGGTGGGTCGCCGAGGCGGTGCTGCTCGCCCTCACCGCCGTCGCCGTCGTCCTCCTCGTCCAGCGCGGCGTCGTTCCCGGGACCGGGGAGACCGACGTCCTCCTCACCGCGGTGCCGCTGCTGCTGTCCGCGGCCACCTGCGTCGTCGTCCTGCGCGTGTACCCGCTGCCGGTCCGGGCGCTGGCGGGGGTGCTGCGCCGCCGCCGGGGTGTCACGGCCTTCCTCGGCTCGGCGCGGGCGGTCCGCGACCCCTCCGGCGGTCTCGTCCCCGCCGTCGCACTCGTCATCGGCGTCTCCGTCGCGATGTTCTCCGCGGTCCTCGGCTCGACGATCAGCACCGGTGTGCAGGCGACGGCGTGGCAGTCGGTGGGCGCCGACCTGCGCCTGTCCGGCCCGGTCATCGACGAGGAGCAGGCGGCCGCGATCGCCGGCGTGCCGGGGGTCGCCGGGGTGGTGACGGTCGGTGACGCCGGCACCGTCAGCGTGTCGGGGGAGCGGCTGGACCTCGCCGTCGCTGACCTCGCCGCCGTGCGCGACGTCCAGGCCGACGGCGTGGGGATCGACCACCTTCCCGCGGACCTGCCCGCCGCCGCGGGTGACGCCGTCCCGGCCGTGCTGTCCGCGGAGGCGGTCGAGGCGCTCGGGGCGGGCGTCGGGGACACCCTGCAGGCCGCCGTCGGGGACGGGGTCGCGCTCGAGGTGGTCGGCACGGTCGAGCGGCTGGCCGGCGCGGGCACCACCGGGGACGTCCTCGTCGACGCCGCCGCCTTCACCGCCGCCACCGAGCGTGCCGTGCTCCCGCGCATCGCCCTCGTCGACGTCGCCGACGGCGAGGACCCGACGGCGGTGCTCGAGCGCGTCCGCGAGGTGGAGCCCGTCGCCCTCGCCCAGAACCCGGCGGGCGACGCGAGCGGCTTCCTCTCCTCCCCGATGGCCGGGGGGATGAACGCGGCGCTGACGGTCGCCGTCGTCCTCAGCCTGGCGCTCGTCGTCGTCGCCGTCATCATGACCCAACTCGTGGGCGCCCCCGCACGCGCCCGGCTGCTCGCGGTGCTGCGCACGCTCGGGCTGGACCGGCGGCGTGCCCGCGGGATCGTCGCCTGGGAGCTCGTGCCGCTGGCTGCCGTGTCGGTGCTCGCCGGCGGGGTCCTCGGGATCCTCGTGCCGTGGGTCGTGCTCGGGAGGATGGACCTGCGGGCGCTCACCGGTGGCGAGGAGCAGCCCGGGCTGGTCGTCGACCCGCTCGTCGTCGGCGGGGTGCTGGGCGGGGTCCTCCTCGTCACGGCGCTGGCGGTGCTCGTCTCGACCGTGGTGAGCAGCCGGGCCGACGTCGCGAGCGAGCTGCGGATGGGCGAGGAGACCTGACCCGGCGGGCCGGGAGAGGCGTGTCTGTGGCGCGTGCCACACTGGGCGGACTGTGCTCTCGGGGAGGAGACGACGATGTCTGACCGCACCTACCAGCTCATCGCGCTCGTCGCGTACTTCGTGGCGATGCTGGCGATCGGCTACTACGCCTACCGCCGCACCAGCGGCCACGAGGACTACATGCTCGGCGGGCGGCGCCTGTCACCCACCACGGCGGCGCTCAGCGCCGGCGCCTCCGACATGTCCGGCTGGCTCATGATGGGCCTGCCGGGCGCCATCTACGTGAGCGGGCTCATCGAGGGGTGGATCGCCGTCGGGCTCACCATCGGCGCCTACCTCAACTGGCGCCTGGTCGCCCCGCGGCTGCGCTCGTACACGGAGACGGCGAAGAACTCGATCACCATCCCGAGCTTCTTCGAGAACCGCCTGCACGACACCTCGCGCTCGCTGCGCGTGGCCTCCGGCGCCATCGTCCTTGTGTTCTTCACCTTCTACGTCTCCTCGATGATGGTCGCCGGCGGGGTGTTCTTCGAGGTCGCCTTCGACACCCCCTACCGCACGGGCATGCTCATCGTCGCCGGGGTCACGCTGGCCTACACGCTCATCGGCGGCTTCCTCGGGGCCTCCCTGACCGACGTCGTCCAGGGCACGATGATGATGATCGCGCTGCTCATCGTGCCGGTCGTGGTGCTCGTCGCACTCGGTGGGTTCGGGGAGGCGCTCGAGGGGATCCGCGAGGTCGATCCCGCCCGCCTGTCGCCGCTGGCGGGCGAGGGGGTCACCGGGGCGTCGGTGGTCGGTGTGGTCTCGGCGCTCGCGTGGGGCCTGGGCTACTTCGGCCAGCCCCACATCATCGTGCGCTTCATGGCGATGCGGGACGCGCTCTCGGCCGGCCGCGCGCGGCGGATAGGGATCGGCTGGATGGTCATCTCGCTGGTCGGCGCGGTGGTGACCGGGCTCCTCGGCATCGCCTACGTCAACCGCATCGGCCTGGACCTGAGTGACGCCGAGCAGATCGTGCTGGCGCTGTCCCAGGCCCTGCTCCACCCGTTGCTCGTCGGGGCGATCTTCGCCGCCGCGCTCGCCGCGATCATGAGTACCGTCTCGAGCCAGCTCATCGTGTGCTCCTCGGCCTTCGTCGAGGACCTCTACCGGATCGTCAGGAAGGACGCCTCGCCGAGGCAGCTCGTCGTCCTCGGGCGCGTGTCCGTGCTCGGGGTGGCGGTCATCGCCACGGTCCTCGCGCTCAACCCCGCCGACACGATCCTCAATCTCGTCGCCTTCGCGTGGGCGGGCTTCGGTGCCTCCTTCGGCCCGGCGATCCTCCTCAGCCTCTTCTGGCGCCGGCTCACCACCTGGGGCGCGCTCGCCGGGATGGTGACCGGCGCGGTGACGGTCATCCTGTGGAAGCAGTTCGGGCCGGAGATCCTCGGCGCGACGCTGTACGAGATCGTGCCGGGCTTCCTCGCCAACCTGCTCGTCGCCGTCGTCGTCAGCAAGCGCACCTACCGGCCGGACGAGGAGATGGAGCGGGAGTTCACGGCGGCGACCCAGGGAGCGAGGCGGGCCCCGGCGGAGTAGCGCTCGGCGCGGACCGGCACGCGTTCGGGCGGGGCGATGAGACGATGGCGCCGCCAGCGGGCCGCAGACAGCGACGAGGTGACGATGACGACGAGCGTGCAGGGCGCCGAGCCCGACATCCTGTGCCACGGGCTCGTGCGGATCTTCTCCACCGAGGGCGTGGAGGTCCAGGCGCTGCAGGGGCTGGACCTGCGGGTGGAGCGCGGCGACGTCGTCGCGATCGTCGGCGCGTCCGGCTCGGGGAAGTCGACCCTCCTCAGCATCCTGTCCGGGCTGGACCGGCCCACGGGCGGCAGCGCCGTCATCGCCGGCACGGACATCGGTGCGATGAGCCGGGCGGACCGGGTGCGCTACCAGCGGCACACGGTCGGCTTCGTGTGGCAGCAGACCTCCCGCAACCTCCTGCCCTACCTCACCGCCGCGGAGAACATCGCCGTGCCGCTCGTACTGTCCGGCGCGAAGGCGCGCGCGGAGCGGGTGGGCGAGCTGCTCGCGCTCCTCGGCATCGAGCACTGCCGTGACCGCCGGCCCGAGCAGATGAGCGGCGGGGAGCAGCAGCGCACCGCGATCGCCGTCGCGCTGGCCAACTCCCCGCGCGTCCTCCTCGCCGACGAGCCCACTGGTGAGCTCGACGACGCGACGAGCGCCGAGGTCCTCGAGGCGCTGCGTGGGGCGTCGGAGCGCCTGGGCGTCACCGTCCTCATCGTCACCCACGACCCCACCGTGTCCGAGCACGTGCGGCGCACCGTGCAGATCCGCGACGGCCGCACCTCCACCGAGGTGCTGCGGCGCACCGAGCGGGACGACTCCGGCGCCGAGGTGCACGTCGCGGAGGAGTTCGCCGTCCTCGACCGCACCGGGCGCCTCCAGCTCCCGGAGGACTTCGTCAGCGCCCTCGACCTGCGCGAGCGGGTGCGGCTCGCGCTGGAGACCGACCACGTGGGCGTGTGGCCCGACGGCCCGGGCCGGACGGCCTCCGACGCGGCCGGGGCGACGGGCGCGGGCGGGTCGAGTGGCTCCACGGCGGCGTCGGCCGGGCGGCCGCGCCGGCGCGACCTGCGCGGGGAGGGCAACGATGGCTGAGGCGCTGCTGACCGCAGAGTCGGTGAGCCGGGTCTTCACCACGGGCGCCGGTGAGGTCCACGCGCTCACGGAGGTGAGCATGGAGGTGGCGCGCGGTCAACTCGTCATCGTGCGGGGGCCGTCCGGCTCGGGCAAGACGACCCTGCTCAACCTGCTCGGCGGGCTGGACCGGCCCACGAGCGGGCGGGTGCTGCTCGGTGACGGCCGCGAGCTGTCGGCCCTGCCCGAGAAGGACGTCCTCGAGGTGCGCCGCACCCGCATCGGCTACGTCTTCCAGTCCTTCGGGCTCATCCCCGTGCTCTCGGCCGCCGAGAACGTCGAGATCCCGCTGCGCCTCCTCGAGGTCGACCCCGCCGAGCGCGAGGAGCGGGTGGCGGACGCCCTCGAGCTCGTCGGGCTCTCCGGCCACGTGCGCCAGCGGCCCTACGAGCTGTCCGGCGGCCAGCAGCAGCGCGTCGGCATCGCCCGCGCGCTCGTCGCAGAGCCGGAGGTCCTCATCGCCGACGAGCCCACCGGCCAGCTCGACTCCCGCACCGCGGCCACGATCATGGAGCTCCTCCAGGACCTCACCCACGCCCGCGGCCTCGCCGCCGTCGTCTCCACCCACGACCCCGTCCTCATGCAGCGCGCAGACCAGGTCGTCACCCTGAGAGACGGCCACCCCACGTAACCCCACCCGCCGGCCCCTCACCCGCCGCCGCGCTGACCTCCCCGGTTGTCCTCCGAGCTCCCCCTTCGAACACGCCGCGGTGAGGTGAAGCGGGTAGCTCACCGGCGGGGAGGTGCCGAGGAGCTCCGGCACGGGTCTCAGGGTGGCGACCCAGCCAGGCGGGAAGGGGCGACACAGCCGCCGGAACACGGCGTCCTCGTCGGAGAAGTCGGTGCGGTCGAAGCGCTCGACCGTTGTGCTGGGGAGGCTCGCCAGCCTGTTCTGACGGCGCCGCTCGGCCATGACGCGCGCCGACAACCGGCGGCGGGCGTCGGCCCCGTCGGGATCGTCGGGCACGAACTTCACCTCGCCGTCGTACTCCCCGAGGAGCGTGATGGTCTCGGTGAGGGCGCCGTGCTCGGTGACCGGCAGCCGCCACCGCACGTCGGGGTAGTAGACGTGCCCCTCGACCTCGTACCGGGGCTGCAGCACGGGCCGCGGCAGGCCCCTGGAGACGCCGACCCACCGGAGGACCGTCTCGTACGGGGATTCCGCGAGCGGGTCGGCCCAGGTGACGACCGCCCGGGCGCGGCGCAGGTGGCGCCGGTCGCCCTGCTCCACCATCGCGAGGAGCCGTGCCCTGAGCGCCGCCGTCCTCTTGGCGTTCGTCCTGGGAGAGTCCCGCCGAGGGGTGACGAGCGCCCGCATGCCGCTGTCGGCGAGAACGAGTGCATGCTTCGGGTGCATCGTCTTGGCGCAGTCGACGATCGTGCGCTCGATCGTGGTCGTCCGCAGGCCGCTGACCTCGGTGACGTCGTCAGCCGGCAGGTCCCGCACGTGGCGCACCCGCCCGGCAACGGACCGGCTCGGAAGGCGCTTCTGCGAGGTGTGCACCAGCGTGTCATCATCGACGAGCCAGAGCCCGTGCAGCAGCGCGGCCGTCCGGTGACTGAACACCGGCCGCGCGGCCGTGCGGCGGGCGACGCCCGCGATACGGGCAAGCGCGAGGTGCTCCGTCTGGCGCCACGGGGGTTCGTCCTCGTCGAGAGGATCGACGAAGACCCCGCGGGCCACCTGCACGAGCCCGGTGCTCACGGCATGCCGGACGGCGTTCTTCCCGAGCTCACGGCTGAGCAGCACGGGCGGGAGGTCCTTCGGGCTGATCGTCACGGCCATGACCACGAGCGTGCCGACAGCGGGAGGACGGTGCGGGTGGCTCGCAGCCCTGCGGTAGACCGGACAGACGGGAGTGCAAGCTGTGGAGCAGCGAGTCGGTGCGTGACCTCCCCGGTTCACCTCAGCCGGACGTGTTCGGAGGGAGGTGAGGACAACCGGGGAGGTCAGCGCGGCGAGGGGCGGGGTGGTATGGGGCTGGTCACACACGGTGCCCTTCGCGGCCGGGCGGTTGTAGAATTCATCGGCGGCACTCGGGCCTCGGGTGCCAATCCCGCCCGTCACTCGGCGCACCGTTCCCGCTCCTCGAGCGATGCCGGCGCCGCCCGGGCACCCCTTCACCGGAGGAGCTCCGCGTATGCCCGTTCGTTCCGACCTGCGTAACGTCGCGATCGTCGCCCACGTCGACCACGGCAAGACCACGATGGTCGACGCCATGCTCTGGCAGTCGGGTGCCTTCGGAGACCACCAGCACGTCGACGAGCGGGCGATGGACTCCGGTGACCTCGAGCGCGAGAAGGGCATCACCATTCTCGCGAAGAACACCACCGTGCGGTACACCGGCCCCGCGGCCGCGGCGCACGGCGCCCCCGACGGCGTGACCATCAACGTCATCGACACCCCCGGCCACGCCGACTTCGGTGGCGAGGTCGAGCGCGGCCTGTCGATGGTCGACGGCGTCGTCCTCCTCGTCGACGCGTCCGAGGGCCCGCTGCCCCAGACCCGCTTCGTCCTGCGCAAGGCGCTCGCCGCCAAGCTCCCGGTCATCATCGTCGTCAACAAGGTCGACCGGCCCGACGCCCGGATCACCGAGGTCGTCGCCGAGGCCACCGACCTGCTCCTGGGCCTGGCCAGCGACCTCGCCGACGAGGTCCCCGACCTCGACCTCGACTCGGTCCTCGACGTCCCCGTCGTCTACGCCTCGGCCAAGGCCCGCCGCGCCTCCCTCGACCAGCCTGTCGACGGCGAGCTGCCCGACAGCCCCGACCTCGAGCCGTTCTTCGCCACCATCCTGCAGAACATCCCCGCCCCGACGTACGAGGAGGGCGCGCCCCTCCAGGCGCACGTCACCAACCTCGACGCCTCCCCGTTCCTCGGCCGCCTCGCGCTGCTGCGCGTCTTCAACGGCGAGCTCCGCAAGGGCCAGAGCGTGGGCTGGGCGCGCCGCGACGGCACCCTCAAGCCGGTGCGCATCTCCGAGCTCCTGCGGACCGTGGCGCTGGACCGCGTCCCGACCGACGTCGCGCACGCCGGTGAGATCGTCGCCGTCGCCGGCATCGAGGACATCACGATCGGTGAGTCGCTCGTCGACCTCGAGGACCCGCGCCCGCTGCCGCTCATCACGGTCGACGACCCCGCGATCTCGATGACCATCGGCATCAACACCTCCCCGCTGGCCGGCAAGGTCAAGGGCGCCAAGGTCACCGCCCGCCAGGTCAAGGACCGCCTCGACCGCGAGCTCATCGGCAACGTGTCCCTCAAGGTCCTGCCGACCGACCGTCCCGACGCCTGGGAGGTCCAGGGCCGTGGCGAGCTCGCGCTGGCGATCCTCGTCGAGCAGATGCGCCGCGAGGGCTTCGAGCTCACCGTCGGCAAGCCGCAGGTGGTCACCAAGACCATCGACGGCAAGGTCCACGAGCCGATGGAGCGCATGACGATCGACGTCCCCGAGGAGTTCCTCGGCGCCGTCACCCAGCTCCTCGCCCTGCGCAAGGGCCGCATGGAGACGATGACGAACCACGGCACCGGCTGGGTGCGCATGGAGTTCGTCGTCCCCGCCCGTGGCCTCATCGGCTTCCGCACGCGCTTCCTCACCGACACCCGCGGCACCGGCATCGCCTCCTCGATCGCCGAGGGCTACGAGCCGTGGCACGGCCCGATCGAGCTGCGGACCAACGGCTCGATGGTCGCCGACCGCGCCGGCTCGGTCACCCCCTTCGCGATGATCAACCTCCAGGAGCGCGGCTCCTTCTTCGTCGAGCCCACCTCGATCGTCTACGAGGGCCAGGTCGTCGGTGAGAACTCCCGTGTCGACGACATGGACGTGAACATCACCAAGGAGAAGAAGCTGACGAACATGCGCGCGGCGTCCTCGGACACCTTCGAGAACCTCGTGCCGCCGCGCAAGCTCACCCTCGAGGAGTCGCTCGAGTTCGCCGGCAACGACGAGTGCGTCGAGGTGACGCCGGAGTCCATCCGGATCCGCAAGGTCGTCCTCGACGCGACCGAGCGCGCCAAGGCGGCAGCCCGCCTGCGCCGCGCCTGACACCGGGCCGCACGGCGGCCTGGGCAAGAATGGGGTGATGATGACGACGCAACCCGAGCACCGGCTGCTCGCCGTCTTCGCGCACCCCGACGACGAGACGATCGGTGCGGGTGGCCTGCTTGCGCTCGCCGCCCGCGCCGGTGTCGACGTCTCCGTCGTCACCTGTACCCGCGGTGAGCGCGGCGAGGTGATTCCTCCGGACCTCACCCACCTCGCCGACGACCCCGAGCAGCTGGCCCGTCGCCGTGAGGCCGAGCTGTCCGCCGCCCTCGCCGAGCTCGGCGCGCACCGCCACCTCTTCCTCGACCAGGTCCCCGCCCTCGAGGGCCAGCGGCCCTCCCGCTTCCGCGACTCCGGCATGCGGTGGATCCGTCCGGGCCTCGCGGGGCCGGCCGAGGACGCCGGACCGGACGCCTTCAGCACCCTCGACGTCGACGTCGCCGCCGGGCTCCTCGCCGTCGTCGTCCGCCACGTGCGCCCGACGGCGGTGCTCACCGAGGAGCCAGGCGGCGGGTACGGGCACCCCGACCACGTCCAGGCGCACCGGGTCACCACTCGCGCGATCGAGATCGCCGCCGACGCCGCCGAGCCGCTCGGTGGCCTGGCGCCGTGGCAGGTGCCCACCGTCCTGTGGACCGCGCAGGAGGAGTCCCACCTGCGGGCGGCACTCACCGAGCTCGCCGACGTCCTGGGCCACCATGCGCCGCTCCACGCGCCGGACGGCACCGTCCTCACCGTGCTCGACCCCGCGGGAGAGCTGTCCTCGCTCGCCGTGCCCGCCGCGGAGGTCACCGCGTCCTTCGACGTCCGGCCCGTCGCCGAGCAGGTCCTCGCGGCGCTGCGCCAGCACCGCACCCAGGTCCAGGCCGTCGCACCGATCGACGGCCGGCGGCTCGTCGGGTACCTGGGGCTGAGCAACGCGGCGCTCGTCCCGGTTCTCGACCGCGTCCACCTGCGTCCCGCCCCCGGCTCCGACGCCACCGCGCTGGCCGCGGTCCTCGCGCACGACGACGGCGCCACCCCGGTCCCGTCGTCGGCGCCGGTCGCCCCCGCACCCGTCCTCTCCGCACCCCAGGCCGCCCCGGAGGGCTCCGTACCGCAAGCCGCACCGGTGGGCCTTGCAGTGGCAGCCCCGGACGGCGGTGCCCCCACCGCGCCCGCACCGCGCCGCGGCGTCCTCGCCCGGCTCGTCACGAGCGGCGGCACGGTCGGCGTCCTCGTCTCCCTCCTCGCCGGACTCGTCATGGGCGCGCTCGGCACGGTCGTCCACCGCTTCACCCTCGAGGGCTTCCCCGTCGGCATCGTCCTCGGGCTGGCCGGTGTGCTCGCGGCAGCCGTCGCGGCGCGCGCGATCGCGGGCGGTGGCGGGCTCCTGCTCGCCGCGCTCGCCGTCGTCGGGGTCACCCAGGCCATGGCCTTCCTCCGCCCCGGCGGCGACGTCCTCGTCACCGACGAGGCCATCGGCTACGTCTGGCTCTTCGGCGCGCCCGTCGCCTGCGTGCTCGCGGCACTGCTGCCGGCCCGCTGGTTCGGCGACGGCACCCGGGGGAGGCGGGCGTGAACGAGGAGCTCGTCGAGCGGTACCGCACGACCATGCAGCGCCTCGCCGGGGGTGTCGCGGCGGTCTCCGTGCGCCACGGCGCCACCGACCTCGCGATGACGGCCACCGCGCTCACCTCGGTGTCCCTGCGCCCGCCGATGGTCCTCTTCTGCGTCCACACCGATGCCCGGCTGCGCGAGGCGCTGGACGACGTCGACACGTGGGCGGTGAGCATCCTCGACGGCGACGCGAAGGTCGCCGCCGACCGTCTCTCCAGCCCCGGACGCCCCGCGATCGGGCAGCTCGTCGGCGTCGACCACAGCCGCGGGCCGCTCAGCGGCGCCGCTCTCGTCGACCAGGCCCAGGGCTGGCTCGAGTGCCGCACCCACTGGATCCGCACCGCCGGCGACCACGACGTCGTCGTGGGCGAGGTCCTCGACGCCACGCTCGGCCGCACCGCCACCGGTGCCCTCGTCCACTACCTCGGGCGGCTGCGGCCGCTCGGGGACGCCTGATCTGCGCGTCGCACCGTGGCGCGATCCCGGAGGGAAACACGTATGGGAACGGACACGTCGACCGACGACTCGCTGCTCGTCGACTTCGAGGAGGAGAGCCCGCGGCGCCGTCGCCGCGGGTGGATCGTCGCCCTCGTCGTCCTCGTCCTGCTGCTCGCCGCCTACGCCGGCGCGGCCTGGTACCTCGGTGACCGCGTCCCGCGGGGCGCCACGGTCGCGGGCGTCGACATCGGCGGTCTCACCGCGCAGGAGGCGACCGAGCGGCTCGACGAGGAGCTGGCCGACACCGCCACCGAGCCCGTCCCGGTGTCCCTCGCCGAGAACGAGACGACCCTCGACCCGGCCGCCGCCGGCCTGGAGCTGGACGCCGCCGCCACCGTCGACCGTCTGTCGGGCCTGTCCTTCGACCCGCGCAGCGTCGTAGCCCACCTCTTCGGCACCGAGGACCACGACCCGGTCGTCCGGGTGGACGAGGCGGCCCTGCGCGCCGAGGTCGAGCGCGTCGCCGAGACCCTGAACGTCGCGCCCGTCGACGGCGCCATCGCGCTCACCGACGGCGAGGCACAGGTGACCGAGCCGGTGGCCGGCACGTCCGTCGACGTCGACGCCGCCGTCGAGCTCGTCGCCGACACCTGGATCACCGGGGAGCGCCCGCTCGAGCTGCCGGGCGAGGAGGTCACGCCAGCCGTCACCGCCGAGGCCGTCGAGACGGCGACGGACGAGGTCGCGCGCCCGCTCACCCGCTCGCCGGTGGCCGTCGACATCGACGGACGGCTCGTCGAGCTCACCCCTGCGCACCTCACCGCCGTGTCCACCCTCGAGCCCACCACGGACGGCGCCCTCGAGCTCCGGCTCGACGGCGAGGCGCTCGTCGACCTCGTCCTCGAGCTCGACCCCGAGGTGCGCACCGAGGCACGCGACGCCCGCATCGTCCTCGAGGACGGGCGCCCCACCATCGTGCCCGGGGCGACCGGCATGGACGTCGACGAGGAGGTCCTCGTCGAGACCGTCGCCGCGGCCGCCGTCTCCGACTCCGACCGCACCGCCCAGGCGCGCCTCGTCGAGGTCGCCCCGGAGTTCACGGTCGCCGACGCCGAGGCCCTGCGGGTCACCGAGGTGGTCTCGGAGTTCTCCACGCCTTTCCACAACGACGCCCAGCGCACGCGCAACCTCGTCGTCGGAGCGGAGAAGATCTCCAACACCCTCGTCAAGCCCGGGGAGACCTTCAGCCTCATCGACGCGCTCGGGCCGATCACCGCCGAGCGGGGCTTCGTGTCCTCCGGCGTCGTCGTCGACGGCCTCGAGACGAGCGGGATGGGCGGCGGCCTCTCCCAGGTCTCGACCACGGTCTTCAACGCCGCCTTCTTCGCGGGCATGCAGCTCGACCAGTTCCAGACGCACTCCCACCACTACCCGCGCTACCCCGAGGGCCGCGAGGCCACGCTCTTCACCCCGAGCGTCGACCTGCGCTGGACCAACACGACGCCCTACGGCGCACTCGTCCAGTCCTGGGTCTCGGGCGGGGAGTTCCACGTCCGGCTGTGGGGCACCGAGCACTTCGAGGTCACGACGAGCACGAGCGAGCGCTTCAACTTCACCCAGCCCTCGACCGTCTACAACTCCGCGCCCGGCTGCGTGCCGCACAACTCGCCCGAGCGGGGCTTCAGCGTCACGGTGTCGCGCACCGTCTCGCACGACGGCGCCGAGGTCGACAGCAACTCGTGGACCACGCGCTACATCCCGTGGGACCGCGTCGTGTGCGGCTCCGCGCCCTAGTCGCGCCGGGGCGCGCGCCGCGGCGGGGGCGGCGGCACCGGCTTGCCGATGACCGCGTCCGCCGCGGCCACCCGCACCGGGCCGCGGCGCGTGTGGACGACGGCGGCGTCGTCGTCGGCCGCGACGAGGTCACCGAGCGCGTCGGAGAACCCGCCCTCGGCGCGCCGGTAGCGGATGACCACGCGCGTGCCCACCGGCCAGTCCGCCCACAGAGGTCTCACCCGGCCATTGTCCCCTGCCAGTCCAGCGGGCGGGACGCGCGCTGCGAGGCGGCCTCGCCACGACTGTGCGCCCGGTGCGTCCACTGTGCGCCCCGTCGACCGGGCGCACGGTGGACGAGAGGCAGCACAGTGCGGAGTGGGGGTGGGCCCTGCCCGTCCAGCGGGCGGGACACGCTGCGGGGCCGGGCGGATGAGGGATACTGGGAGCGCATCGACAGGCGGCGGCACACGCCGCAGAGGGAGGGAACCCGTGACCTACGTCATCGCGCAGCCCTGCGTGGACGTCAAGGACCTGGCATGTGTCGACGAGTGCCCCGTGGACTGCATCTACGAGGGCAAGCGCATGCTCTACATCCACCCCGACGAGTGCGTCGACTGCGGCGCCTGCGAACCCGTGTGCCCGGTCGAGGCGATCTACTACGAGGACGACACCCCCGAGCAGTGGTCGGCCTTCTACGGCGCCAACGTCAACTTCTTCGACGACATCGGCTCGCCCGGCGGTGCGGCCAAGATGGGCCTCATCGACAGGGACCACCCGCTGGTGGCCGCCCTCCCGCCGCAGGCCTGAGGGTGGCGCTGTTCGGCGACGCGCTGCCGAGCTTCCCCTGGGACAGCCTTGCCGGCGCCCGGGACCGGGCGTGGGCGCACCCCGGCGGGATCGTCGACCTCTCGGTCGGCACGCCCGTGGACCCCACGCCGCAGGTTGTCCGGGACGCGCTCGTCGCCGCGGCGGACTCGCCCGGCTACCCGACGACGCACGGCACCGACCGCCTGCGTGAGTCGGTGGTCGGCTGGTTCGCGCGCCGCCGCGGCGTGCCCGGGCTCAGCCCCGAGCAGGTGCTGCCGACCATCGGCTCCAAGGAGCTCGTCGCCCTGCTGCCCGCCATGCTCGGGCTGGGGGCCGGCGACGTCGTCGTCCACCCGCAGATCGCCTACCCCACGTACGACGTCGGCGCGCGCCTGGCTGGTGCCGAGCCCTTCCCGGCGGACTCGACCACCGCCGTCGGGCCCGGGCCGGTGCGGCTCGTGTGGCTCAACTCCCCGTCCAACCCGACCGGCCGTGTGCTCGGGGTCGAGCACCTGCGCAAGGTGGTCGAGTGGGCGCGGACCCGGGGAGCCGTCGTCGCGAGCGACGAGTGCTACGCCGAGCTGGGCTGGGCGGAGCCGTGGGCGTCCGAGGGCGTGCCGAGCCTCCTTGACCCACGCGTGTGCGGCGACAGCCACGAGGGCCTGCTCGTCCTGTACTCGGCGAGCAAGCAGTCCAACCTCGCGGGCTACCGCGCGGCCTTCGCCGCCGGTGACCCCGCCCTCGTCGGCCGGCTCCTCGAGCTGCGCAAGCACGCCGGCATGATGATGCCGGCCCCCGTCCAGGCCGCCCTCGCCGCCGCGCTGGACGACGACGAGCACGTCGCCGTCCAGCGTGAGCGCTACCGGGCCCGGCGTGAGGTGCTCCTCGCCGCGTGCGCGGCCGCAGGGCTGGTCGTCGCCCCCGAGAGCGAGGCGGGACTCTACCTGTGGGCCACCACCGCAGGGGAGGCCGACTGCCGCGCCATCGTCGCCGCGCTGGCCGAGCGCGGCATCCTCGCCGCGCCCGGGGAGTTCTACGGCCCCGCAGGTGCCCGGCACGTGCGCATCGCGCTCACCGCGAGCGACGAGCGGGTCGCCGCGGCAGCCGAGCGGCTCTCGACGGGGCCGCTGCTGCCCTGAGACGGGGTGTCGCGCGTCACGTCGTGACGGACAAGTCGGGCGGCTCCCCGGTTCCGGTGCGGCGGGTGGCATGGCTTACCCTTCATGGAGGAACCACCCAACACGACCGTGCGGACCGATGAGGCCTCCGCCTCCGACGGTGCGGACGGTGCCGGGGCCACGAGCACCCGGCGTACCGATCCTTGAGGAGGCAGTACATGTCCGAGGCCACCCCCACCCCGGCAACGTTCGAGGTCGACGGAACGCGACTGGAGTTCGACCGGGTTCCGGCGGCCGAGGGCAACGACGGGGTGAAGATCTCCTCGCTGCTCAAGGAGACCGGCCTCGTCACGCTCGACCCCGGCTTCATGAACACCGCGTCCACGACGTCGGCGATCACCTACATCGACGGTGACGCCGGCATCCTGCGCTACCGCGGCTACCCGATCGACCAGCTCGCCAAGGGCTCCTCCTTCCTCGAGGTGGCCTACCTCCTCATCAAGGGCGAGCTGCCGACGGCGGACGAGCTCGAGTCGTTCACGGCGCGCATCCACAAGCACCGTCTCCTCCACGAGGACTTCAAGGCCTTCTTCACCGCCTTCCCGGCCAACGGGCACCCGATGGCGATCCTCCAGTCCGGCGTCTCCGCGCTGGCCACGTACTACCAGCACACCCTCGACCCGCGCGACGAGGAGCAGGTCGAGCTCGCCACCGTGCTGCTCATGGCCAAGGTGCCGACGATGATCGCCTACATCGCCAAGCGCGCCCTGGGCCTGCCGCTGCTCTACCCTGACGCCTCGAAGTCCTACGTCGAGGACTTCTACCGGCTCACCTTCCACCTGCCCTACCAGGACCACGACGTCGACCCGGCGCTCACCAAGGCGCTGGACATGCTCCTCATCCTCCACGCCGACCACGAGCAGAACTGCTCGACGTCGACCGTGCGCATGGTGGGCTCCTCGAACGCCAACATCTACTCCGCGGTCTCGGCCGGTGTCGGCGCCCTGTCCGGCCCGCTCCACGGCGGCGCGAACGAGTCCGTCCTCGAGATGCTCACCACGATCCAGGCCTCCGGCGGCGACGCCTCGGAGTTCATGCGCAAGGTGAAGAACAAGGAGGACGGCGTCCGGCTCATGGGCTTCGGCCACCGGGTCTACAAGAACTACGACCCGCGCGCGGCCATCGTCAAGGACGCCGCCCACGAGGTGCTCGGCAAGCTCGGCAAGTCCGACGAGCTGCTCGACATCGCCATGGGCCTGGAGGAGATCGCCCTCAACGACGACTACTTCATCGAGCGCAAGCTCTACCCGAACGTCGACTTCTACACCGGCCTCATCTACAAGGCCATGGGCTTCCCGACCCAGATGTTCACCCCGCTCTTCGCGATGGGCCGCATGCCCGGGTGGATCGCCCAGTACCGCGAGATGATCGCCGACCCCACGACGAAGATCGGGCGCCCGCGCCAGGTCTACACCGGTGAGACCGAGCGGGAGTACCCCGCCGGCCGCTGACGCCACGCACGACGCCGCCCCGGCGGCCCGGTCCCCTCGCGGACGGGCTGCCGGGGCGCCGTCGTCAGGACTCGAGGGAGAGGTCGACCAGCCCGAGCTGGGACGCCCGGATGAGGGTCTGCACCCGGTCACGCACCCCGAGCTTGCTCATGATCTGGGTCATGTGCGCCTTGACCGAGGCCTCGGAGAAGTGGATGCGCTCGGCGATCTCCGCGTTGTTGAGGCCGCGGGCGAGGAGCTGGAGCACCTCGCGCTCCCGCACGGTGAGGCTCCCGAGCACCGACTCGTCGACGTGGGCGGACGTGCTCTCCCGGACGCTGCGGACGAGCGCCAGCGCGATCGACGGCGCGAGCACCGCCTCCCCGGCGTGGACCTTGCGGATCGCGGCGGTGATGTCCGCCGGGCCCATGTCCTTGACGAGGTAGCCTGCCGCCCCCGCCTTGAGCGCGGCGACGACGTGCTCCTGGCCGCTGAAGGTCGTCATCGCGATGACGGGGACCTCCGGGTGCTCCCGGCTGAGCACCTCCATCGCCTCGACACCGTCGACGACCGGCATCTCCAGGTCCATGAGGACGACGTCGGGGCGGTGCGACTCGACCATGGCGATGCCGACCTTGCCGTTGGGGGCGACCCCCGCGCACACCATGCCCTCGGCGCTGTTGACGAAGACGGCCAACGCCTCGGACATGAGCGGCTGGTCGTCGACGATCAGCACCCGGATGTGCTCCATGTCGGGCAGTCTAGGGCGAGCCGCGCGCCCGCCCGCTAGACGAAGGTCAAGGCGGGCGTAGCGGACCGTCGAGGGCTCTGCGCAGCGCCCCGCTGAGACAGTTGCCGCGACCAACGTCGGTCCACCGAAGGAGCTCTCATGAAGACTGCAGTCTCCGCCCTCGTCGCCGTCCTCCTCGTCGCAGGCCCGTCCGCCGCTGCGGCGGACGCCCCGGCCGACCCCACCGGCAGCTCGATCGCCGTCGCCGGGGAGAGCCGGGGCACCAACGGGTTCTTCCACGACCTCATGTGCGTGGTTCTCAAGAAGCGCTGCTGAGTCGCCCCGTCCCGGCCCGCCGGCCGGTAGCCTCGGGCTGTGGACGGGGGGTACCGGCCGCCGCCGGCCGGCAGCCGGCGCGCGGGCCTGTGGACGAGTGCGCCGCTCGCCTCCTGGGCGCGCGTCCTCGTCGTCGTCGCCGCTGCCGTCGTCGGCACCCTCGACGTCGCCGACGTCCTTGCTGACGGCGAGGGCCCGCTCGACGCGGTCGTCGTCGTCGCCGTCTACCTCGCGCTGGCACTCGTCGCCTACCGCGTCCCGGTCGGTGCGGCCGCCGTCATGGTCGTCATGCTCGTCAGCGCCACGACCGAGCTGTGGCTGCCGACCGGCATCATCGGTCTCGCGCTCAGCGGGGTGGTCGTCGGCAAGGCGACGCCCCGCTTCGCCGCCGGCTACGTCACCGCCTCGCTCCTGTGGCTCGTCCTCGTCCTCCTCGCCCACGAGAACTCCCGGGCCGTCGCCTTCGTCCCGGTGGCCGTCCTCGTCGCCTCGGTGAGCGTCGGGGCGGCGTACGCCGCGCTCTCCCAGCGCAGCGCCGCCGCCGCGGACCGGATCTCGGGCTTCGAGGAGGAGCGCGCCCGCTCGCTCGCGGAGGAGCGGGACCGCATCGCCCGGGAGCTCCACGACATCGTCGCGCACCACGTGACGATGGCGTCGATGCACGCGGACGTCGTCTCGATGTCGGAGGACGCCCAGCAGCGGGACAGGTCCCTGCGCGTCATCGCCGAGTCCACCCGCCAGGCCCTCACCGAGCTGCGGTGGATGCTGCGCGTGCTGCAGACGCCCGAGGAGCTCGCCGGGCCGGGGGAGAAGTCGCTGCGCCTGGAGGCGACGGTGGCGGCGGTGCGCGAGCACCTCCACGCCCTCGGGCTGCGCACGGAGGTCGACTACGACCCCGCCGTCCTCGAGGGCCTGCCGCTGGAGGTCGACGTCGCCCTGGGACGGATCCTCCAGGAGGCGGCGACCAACGTCGTCAAGCACGCCGACCCCCGTCAGCCGGTCGCGCTGCGCGCGACCCGGGAGGCCGGCCGGCTGTGCCTGGAGCTGCGCAACGCGGTCGGTGCCGCGTCGGACCTGCCCTCCTCCGGGCTCGGGCTGGGCAACATGAGCGCGCGCGCAGGGGAGCACGGCGGGACGGTCACCGGGTCCCGCGAGGGCGACACGTGGGTGCTGCGCTGCGTCGTCCCCGTCGCCTGACTCTCTCGACGAAGGTCGGGGTCGGAAGTCGCCGATCCGGTATCGCGCCGGGTAGGGCGCCCTCCCTAGCGTCGGTTCCACGGACAACACCGTCCGGAACCACACGAAGGAGTGCGCACATGAAGACTTCAGCGATCGGCACGGACGCCGTCCGTGCCGCCGGCGTCGCGGGGGCGGTCACGCTGCTCGCCGTCGCGATCCTCCTGCTGACCCCGGCCCTGGGCACCAGCAGCCTCCTCGGGGCGGCGGAGCTCGCCCCTGACCTCAAGGTCCACCTCGGCATCAGCGGCGCCGCCGCCGTCGGCATCTGGAACGCCTTCAACAGCCCGTGGGCCATGGCGCTGTCGCTGGCGCTGGTCCCCCTCGGCTTCGGGGCGTGGGCCGTGACCATCCGTCTCACCTTCGCCGCGCTCGTCCGGCAGCTCGGCAAGACGGCGGCCCGCAAGGCCGCCCTGACCTTCTGAGGCGCTGACATGAGGAACGCGTGGGTGCTGTGGCGGATGGACGTCCTCCGTCGTCAGCGTGCCTGGACCGTCCGGGTCCCCGGGCTGCTGCCCACGCGCAGGCACGTCGTCGCGCTGGTGGTCACGCTCGCCGTGGCCGTCACCGTGGCGACGTGCCTGGTCCTCGTGGGCCTCCTGCCCGCAGCGGGGGAGGGCCGGGACCGGCTGCTCGAGGGCGGTGCCGCCCTCCTGCTCGTGCTCGCGCTGCTCCGGGTGCTCACCGGCCTGAGCCCGGCCGGCGCGGTGACCGCCTACGAGCAGGCCGACCTCCGGCTGGTCTCCCGGACCCCGCTGCGCGGCGCCGACCTCTACCTCGGCAGGGTCTGGCTCACCCAGCTCGTCCCGCAGACCGTCGGTCTCCTCCTCCTCGGGCTCGCCGTCGCCATCGCCGCTCTCGTCACCGGCACGCCGGGACAGGCCCTCGTGCCCCTCGCGGGCGCCGGGCTGCTGTACGTCGCGGCGTCCGGCCTCGCCATGACGCTGTCCTGCCTTCTGTTCACCCTCGTCCTGCGGCTCCCGCCCGTCCTCGTCGGGCCGGGACTCTTCGGGCTGGGGCTGCTCGTGCCGGTGGTGCTCACCGCGCTCGCCGTCACCGTCGCGCCGGTGCTCCTCACGGCGGGGCGGGAGGGCGGGGACCTCACGTCCTGGCCCGGTGCCCTCCTCTCCGACCCGCGCGTCGAGTCGGTCCTGGCCGTGCTCCGCACCTCCGAGGGGCTCGCGCTGTGCGGCGGCGCGACCGCGCTGGCGCTCGCCGCGGGCCTCGCTGCCGCCCACCTCGCGCTGCCCACGAACCTTCACCGGGTACGCAGCCGGCTGTCCGGTGGGCACCGGTGGCGCACCACCCGACCCTTCCCGCTCACGCCGGCGCGGGCGACGGCGGACAAGGACCTGCGTCTCCTGCTGCGCCGTGGCCTGCCCGCCTGGCAGCTCCTCGACGACGTCCTCACCCTCCTGCCCGTGCTCGTCGGGGTCGGCCTCGCCGGGCAGGTCGTGGCCGCCACCTCCGCGGACCCCTTCCTCGGCCATCTCGCCACCCTCGCCAACGCCGGGCTCGTCGTCGTCATCCTCGGCATGGCCTCCGAGGCGCTGACCCCGCTCCTCACCTCCGACGCCGACGGCCCCACGCTGCGCCTGCTGCGCTGGCACCCGGCCGCCTACCGCGGCTACCTCGCCGCGAAGTCCGCCGTCGCCGCCACCATCCTCGCCGTCGTCGGCCTCGCCTGCGCCGGGCTCGTCCACGTCGTCGCGCCATGGCCCGGGGCGGCGCTCGGTGCCATGGCGGTGGTCGCCATCGTCGCGGCCGTGGGGGAGGCCGTCTGCGTCGTCGTCGGCTCCGCGCACCGTCCGGCACTCTTCCGCAAGGACCTGGGCATCGCCGACCTGGAGCCCTCCGTGCGGCTGGCGAGCGGGGTCGTCACCGCGGTCGTCGTCGCCACCACCACCCCGCTCGTCGTGCTCGCCTCGGTGTGGACCGGGGCGGTGCCCGTCGCCGTCACGGTGCTCGCGGTGCTCGCCGCGGTCCCCGCCGCCCACGCCACCGCCGGCCGACTGGCCCCGGCGGTCCACCGCAACCTCGTGAAGGGAGACACCCGTGCGACTGCAGCACGCCGACGCGCCGCCACCGGGGTCTGACCCGGTGCTCGCCCACCTCGCCGGAGCGGGGGTCGAGATCGGCGACTCCCGCATCCTCCAGGACGTCGACCTCACCGTCGTGACCGGGGACGTCGTCCTCGTCAGCGGCCCCAACGGTGCCGGGAAGTCCACCCTGCTCCGGCTCCTCGCCGGTGAGGTGACGGCGTCCCACGGCACCGTCACCACCCGCGAGGGGCTGCGCGCCGCGCTGCTCGGTGACGCGCCGGTGCTCTACGACGTCCTCACGGTCGCCGAGCACGTCGAGTTCTTCGCCCGCTTCTGGCAGCGCCGCGTCGACGCCGCCGCGCTGCTCGCGCAGCTGCGGCTGGACCACGTGGCCCGCTCCTTCGGCCGTGACCTCTCCCTCGGGGAGCGTCAGCGGCTCTCCCTCGCCCTGCTCACCGTCGGTGAGCCCGAGCTCGTCCTCATGGACGAGCCGTTCAACGGGCTCGACGGCGACACCGCCGAGCTGCTGCGCGGGCTCATCACCACCTGGGCCGAGAGTGGCGGGGCCGTCGTCGTCGTCGCCCACACGGTGGGGGACATGCGCGGGGTGGCGCGCCGCCGCGTCGTCGTCGAGCGGGGCACCGTCACCGCCGACGGGCCCGCCGAGCTGCCCGACGCCGTCGGGCCGGCCGGGCGGGTGAGGTGGTGAGCGTGCTGGCGCCGACGCGAGCGGCCACCGGGCTGCGCGAGACGGCTCCCCGGCGGCGCGAGACCGCGCTGGGCGTGACGGCCGCCGTCGTCGTCCTCCTCCCGCTCCTCGTCGCCGGGGCGGTCGGGCACCAGGTCGAGCAGGTCGCCCCCGGCGGGACCGACCTCGGCGGCCTCGACGTCCTGCGCCACAACCTGCGCCTCGGGCTGGCGATCGGCGTCCTCGGCTGGCTGACGCTCGGGGTCGGCGCCGCCGGCGTCGCGGCCGTCGGCTCGGTGGCCTCCGGCTACGTCCTCGGCGCCCACGTCGCCGACCTCGGCTGGGGCGGCACCCTCGCCCTCGTCCCGCACCTCCTGCCGGAGCTGCTCGCCTTCGTCGCCTTCACCGGCGCCGGCCTCCACGGCGCGGTGTGGGTGTGGTCCTACGTCCGCGGGACCGCCCCTGCCCGCGCCCTCACCCGCGCCGTCCTCGCCGCCACGGCGTGGACCGCCGCCGGAACCGTCCTGCTCGTCGCCGCCGCGGCGCTCGAGTCGACCGTCATCTGACCAAGGAGACCCCATGGACACGCTCTTCGACCGGTCCGCCAGCACGGGAGCACAGCCGCCGGGCAACGTGCTCCTGCGACTCCTGCCGGTGGGAGCCGCACCGTTCCTCGCGCTCGTCGCGATCCTCCTCGTCCCCGGCGTCCTCGGGATCACGGTCGGCCTCGGCATCCTCGCCGTGAGCCTGCTGTTCCTCCTGCCCTTCGTCCGCTCGACGGCCATGCGGGTGGCGCTGTGCGCCGTCGTCGTCGGCTACGTCGCGGTCGCCACGGGGGTCATGGTGCTGGAGCACACGTCATGACCGCCGCGCCCGCGCCCACGGCGTCTGCGCCGGCCGCGGTCCGGGCACCGCTGCTCGTGGTGCTCGGCTCCCCGTCCCGGCTCTTCGCCTCCCTCGACCGCGACGGCGCCGCCCGCCCGGTCGTGCTGCTCCTCCTCGCCGTCCTGCCGCTGGCCCCGCTCCTCACCGGCGTCGTCGCCAGCGACGCGCTCGCGCGGGAGTTCGCGGGCAACCCGGAGACGGTCGAGCTCGTCCCCAACGCCCCCTTCATCGCCGTGGCCCTGGGGGTCGCCGCCCTCGTGCTCCAGCTGGTGCTCCTCCTCATGCACCTGCTCGTCTTCAGCCTCTCCGTACGGGTCGCCGGCACCGACGCGACCGTGCGCCGCATCACCACGGCCTGGCTCTTCGCGATCCTGCCCCTCGTGCTGCGGCAGGTCGTCATCTCCGGTGTCACCCTCGTGGCCGGCGCCGAGTGGTACGCCGAGCGGTCCTGGCTCGTCCAGATGGCCGACCCCTTCCTCGTGTGGACGGCCGTCCTCCTGTTCCTCGCCTGCCGCCGGGCCCTGGGCCTGGGCCGCACCGCGAGCGTCGTCGTCACCTTCCTGTCGAGCTTCGTCGGGCTGCTCAGCCCGCTCGCCGAGGCGGTGCTGGGATGAGCGGGGTCGTGCTCGACGGCCTCGTCGCGGCGCGCGGCACGCGCCGGGTGCTCGACGGCGTCAGCGCCTCCTTCCCGCAGGGGCGCGTCACCGGCCTGGTCGGGACCAACGGGGAGGGCAAGTCGACCCTCCTCCGGGTGCTGTGCGGTCTCCTGCGCCCGACGGCGGGAGGCGGGACCGTCCTCGGCCACCCGCTGGACGCGCCGCACCGCTACGTCCACCGGGTCGGTGCCGTCATCGACGGGCCCGCCCTGCTCGACGGGCACAGCGTCCGGCGCAACGCCGAGGTCGTCGCCGCCTCGGCCGGGGTGCCGGCCCGACGGGTGGGCGAGGCCCTGGAGCAGGTGGGCCTCGGCGGGGCGTCGGGCGTGCGCGCGGGCCAGCTGTCGATGGGCATGCGCCAGCGCCTGTCCCTCGCCACCGTGCTCCTGCGCGACCCCGACGTCGTCCTCCTCGACGAGCCCACCAACGGCCTGGACCCCGTCGCCGTGCTCGGCCTCGCCACGATCATCCGCGCGGCCGCGGCGGAGGGGCGCTGCGTCGTCGTCACCAGCCACGACGTCCACCTGCTCGAGCGGGTGTGCGACCGGGTGGTCGTGCTCCGCGGGGGCCGCGCCGTCCACGAGGGCGAGCTCGCCGACCTCCTCGGCGCGACGCCCGCACCGCCGGCGGTCCCCGGCCTGGCGGACCGTCTCGGCGCGCTCATGGCGCCGGCGGGCACGTCCGGCATGGGGGTCGTCGCATGAGCGCCGTCGCCGTCGCTGTCGCCACCGCACCTGCCGGTGGGCTGCGCCGGGCGTGGGCGGCCGAGTCGCTCAAGCGGGAGGCGCGCGGCGTGCGCCCGGCGGTGGCGGGTGCCTTCGTGCTCGGGCTCCTCGTGGCCGTCCTCGTCACCGGGCTGGCCGCCGTCACGGGCGGCACCGTGCCCTCGGAGGGCGCGGGCCTGCCCTACACGGTGGGCGGCTTCGGTGAACCCGCCGGGGCGAGCGCCGTCGCCCGCTTCCTCGCGCCCCAGGTCGCGGTGCTGGCGGTCTTCCTCATCGCCCCGTCGGTCGGCCGCGACCTGCGCAGCCGGCTCGCCCAGGTGCAGCTGTCCACCGGCCTGGCACCGCGCCAGCTCGTCCTCGCCGCGTGGCTGCACGCCACCCGCCGGTGGGCGGCCCTGGCGAGCGCGGCCACCGCGGGGACGGTGGCCGGGACCGCGGTGATCCTCGTCGCGCGAGGCCGCGGGCTCGGCGGCTGGCTGCACGGGGAGACGGTCCTGCTCGTCGCCTCCGTGCTCGCCGGGACGGTCGTGCTCGGGGCGCTCGTCCTCGCCGTCTCCCTCCTCCTCGTCCTGGCGACGGGCTCGCCCATGGCAGCAGCGGCGCTGGTGCTCGGCTGGTCCGCGCTCGTCGAGCCGGTCCTGCTCATCGTCGCGACCGAGCCCCGGCTGCTGCCGGGGACGCACCTCAAGGCGCTCGCGTGGGGCTCCCAGCACGTCGACGGCGGGTGGGTGCTCACCGTGCTCGGCGCGCTCGCCGTCACCGCCGCCTGCTTGGCGCTCGCGCCGGCGGCCCTGCGCGCCCGGGTGTGCCGCTAGGAGATCCGGACGCCGTCGCCCGGGCCGCCGCCGTCGGCCGGCTCCCAGCCTGCCTCGTTGCCGCCGGACCGCTGCCACACCTGCCCGGCGACCTCGACCGTCGTCGCACCCGTCTCGACCGCCGTCGCCACCGCCCAGTGCGCCACCGCCCACGCCATCCGCTGCGGGTCCTCCCCGGGCAGCGCGGCGGCCGCGACGACGACGGCGCCGTCGGCCACCGTCGTCGTGATTCCGAAGTCCTGCTCCAGCCGCGCGGTGACGGCGGCGGCCGGGTCCGCGCCGTCGTCGGGCGCGGGCAGGTGGCAGGTGAGGGAGGCGGGGGAGTGCCCGGTGAGGGCGGAGGCGAAGGCGCGGCCCTCCGGCTCGTGGTCGGCGTAGGCCTCGGGGTAGCCGGAGCGCTGGACGGTCTGGGCGGCCTCGGTGACGGGCAGCTCGGTGTACCCGGGCACCTGGACGAGGCCGTCGAGGAAGGCGTTGGTCGCGTAGACCGGGTCGGTCACCTGCTCCGGCGTGCCCCAGCCCTGGGAGGGGCGCTGCTGGAAGAGCCCGAGCGAGTCACGGTCGCCGTAGTCGATGTTCCGCAGCTTCGACTCCTGGACCGCCGTCGCGAGCGCGATGGTCGCGGCGCGGGCGGGCAGCCCCCGGCGGACGGTGACGGCGGTGATGAGGGCGGCGTTGTCCGCCTGGTCCGCGTCCAGGACGTGGCGGGTGCCGTCGTCGAGGACGACGGCGCAGGTCTCGCTCACGCGGTCCGGCACCAGCCGCGTGAGGAGGAGCGCCACCCCGCCGACGGCGAGCACGACCAGCGCGAGCACCCCGACGGTGCCGCGCAGCATCCTGCTACGCATGGAGGGCGTCGTTGAGCGTGATGCCCGTCCCCGTCCGGGTCAGTGCCTCGACGGCGCCGGTCACGGAGTGGCGCCGCAGGAGCAGGTTGGGCAGGCCCGACAGCTCGCGGGCGGCGACGACCGTGGGGGAGGCGGCGGAGTCCCCGGGGGCCGTCAGGACGGTCACCTTCGTACCGGCGGTGACGTAGAGGCCGGCCTCGACGACGCAGTCGTCACCGAGGGAGATCCCGATCCCGCTGTTGGCGCCGAGCAGGCAGCGCTGGCCGATGGTGATGCGCTCCTCGCCGCCGCCCGAGAGCGTGCCCATGATCGAGGCGCCGCCACCGACGTCCGTGCCGTCCCCGACGACGACGCCCTGGGAGATGCGGCCCTCGACCATCGAGCGGCCCATCGTTCCGGCGTTGAAGTTGACGAAGCCCTCGTGCATGACGGTGGTGCCCGGCGCGAGGTGGGCGCCCAGGCGCACCCGGGAGGAGTCGGCGACGCGCACGCCGCTGGGGACGACGTAGTCGGTCATCCGCGGGAACTTGTCGACGCCGTGGACGGTGAGGTGGCCGTCGCGGGCGCGCAGCCGCACCCGGGTCTGGTCGAAGCCCTCGACCGCGCACGGTCCGGCCGAGGTCCACACGACGTTGGGCAGCACCCCGAAGATGCCGTCGAGGTTGAGGGAGCTCGGCGACACGACGCGGTGGGAGAGCAGGTGCAGGCGCAGGTAGGCGTCCACGGTGCTCGTGGGAGGGGCGTCGAGGTCGATCTCCGCGGTGACGACCCGGCTGTGGACGCCGCGGGCCTCATCACGGCGCTCGGCGACCGGCAGGGCGGTGGTGGCCGTGGAGCCGGTCCCCTCGGCGCCGTCGACCGTGGGGTCGGGGTACCAGACGTCGAGGACCATGCCCTCCTCCGTGACCGTGGCCAGACCGGTTCCGCGTGCGAGACGTGCCGTCATGGGGGACAGCCTACGAGGGCCCGGGGACACCCCGGACGCCGTCCGTGTGCGCCGCCTCACGCCGTCCTCCCGGGACGTCGACGCTGGTGGGCCGGCCGCCGGGCCGGCGCAGGGGGCCACCGATTGCGGAGGTCGGGGGTGGCGGGACAGGGTGGGGCGGTGGCCGACTCGCTGACCCCGCCGGACCCGCGCTCGCCGCACCGGCCCGGTGACGGCTGGGTCGAGTGCCGCTGCGGGCACCGGCACTGGGGCCGCCACGGCGCCGCGGGACTGCTGCTGTGGCGCCCGCTGCACCACCCGGCCACCGGCCCGCACGACTACGCCGTCGTCCTGCAGCACCGGGCGCTGTGGAGCCACCACGGCGGCACCTGGGGTCTGCCCGGCGGGGCGGTCGACCCGGGCGAGACGGACGTCGAGGGGGCGCTGCGCGAGGCACGGGAGGAGGCCGCTCTCCCGCCGTCGGGCATGGCGGTGCGCGCGAGCCACCGCCTCGAGCACCCGGACTGGTCCTACACGACCGTCGTCGCCGAGGCGGTGGAAAACGTCGAACCGCGGGTCAGCGACCCGGAGAGCCTGGGGGTGGCATGGGTCGAGGGCGCCGACGTGCGGGACCGCCCGCTGCTCCCGGCCTTCGCGGACGCGCTCCCGGCGCTGCGCGCGCTGCTCGGGCGCCGGCTCGTGCTCGTCGTCGACGGCGCCAACACGATGGGCTCGCGGCCCGACGGCTGGTGGCGTGACCGCGCCGCCGCGACCACCCGGCTGCGCGACGAGCTCGTCACGCTCGCCACGACCGGCCTGCCCGCCGAGCGCGTCGGCCTGCCCGGGCACACCTGGTACCCGCACGTCGTCCTCGTCGCCGAGGGGCGGAGGGGCGCCGCCGGGGTCCCGGCGGCCGACGGCGTGGGCCGGGTCGACGTCGTCGACGCGCCGGGGGAGGGCGACGACGAGATCGCCGCCCAGGCCGAGCGGCACGTGCGGGAGGGGGCCGACGTCGTCGTCGTCACCGCCGACCGTGAGCTGCGTGGGCGCGTCGAGGCGAGCGGCGCCCGGGCCGCGGGACCGTCCCTCGTGCTCGGGTAGCCGCTACTCGTCGATGTCGCAGATGACGGTGCCGGCCGAGACGGTCTGGCCGACGGCCGCCTGCAGGCCGCGCACCGTGCCCGCCCGGTGGGCGACGAGCGGCTGCTCCATCTTCATCGCCTCGAGGACGACGACGAGCTCACCGGCCGCGACCGTCGCGCCGTCCTCGACGGCGACCTTGACGATCGTGCCCTGCATGGGGGAGGTGAGGGAGCCGTTGCTCGAGGCGGCGGCGGCGCGTGCGCCGCTGCGGCGGGCGGGACGGCGGACCGCACCACGGCCCCCGCGGCCGGCCCCGATGCCCAGGCCGGCAGGCAGCACGACCTCCAGCCGCTTGCCCCCGACCTCGACGACGACCCGCTCGGTCGCGTCGTCGGGGTCGTCGGGCGTGACCGCGGTCGGGGCCTCCGGCGCGCCGAGCTGGGAGAGGCGCTCGGCGAAGTCGGTCTCGATCCACGTCGTGTGGACGGTGAAGGAGGAGGGGTCCGCGGCGGCAAACTCCGGCGCGTCCAGGACGGCGCGCGCGAAGGGCAGGACCGTGGGGATGCCGGTGATCTCGAGCTCGCGCAGCGCCCGGCGGGCGCGCTGCAGCGCCTGCTGCCGGTCGGCGCCGGTGACGATGAGCTTGGCGAGCATGGAGTCGAAGGCCCCGGAGACGGTGTCGCCGGCGGAGACGCCGGTGTCGACGCGCACGCCCGGGCCACCGGGCCAGGTGAGGGAGGAGATCGTGCCGGGCGCGGGCAGGAAGCCGGCGGCCGGGTTCTCCCCGTTGATGCGGAACTCGATGCTGTGGCCGCGGGTGGGCACCTCGGTGTAGCCGAGCGGCTCACCGGCCGCGACACGCAGCTGCTCGCGGACGAGGTCGATGCCGGTGACCTCCTCGGTCACCGGGTGCTCGACCTGCAGGCGGGTGTTGACCTCGAGGAACGAGACGGTGCCGTCGGCGCCGATGAGGAACTCGCAGGTGCCGGCCCCGACGTAGCCCGCCTCGCGCATGATCGCGGTCGACGCTTCGCGGAGCAGGGCGTCCTGCTCGGGGGTGAGGAAGGGCGCGGGCGCCTCCTCGACGAGCTTCTGGTGACGGCGCTGGAGGGAGCAGTCGCGGGTGGAGACGACGACGACGGCGCCGTGCTCGTCGGCCAGGCACTGGGTCTCGACGTGGCGGGGACGGTCGAGGAAGCGCTCGACGAAGCACTCCCCGCGACCGAAGGCGGCCTTGGCCTCGCGCACCGCGGAGTCGAAGAGCTCGGGGATCTCCTCGCGGGTGCGGGCGACCTTGAGGCCGCGCCCGCCACCACCGTGGGCGGCCTTGATGGCGACCGGCAGGCCGTGCTCGTCGGCGAAGGTGAGGACCTCGTCCGCGGACTCGACGGGGTCGGGCGTGCCCGCGACGAGGGGCGCACCGGCGGCGCTGGCGATGTGCCGGGCGCTCACCTTGTCGCCGAGGGCGCGGATGGCCGCGGGCGGCGGGCCGATCCACACGAGGCCGGCGTCGATGACCTGCTGGGCGAACTCGGCGTTCTCGGAGAGGAAGCCGTAGCCGGGGTGGACGGCGTCCGCGCCGCTGCGGCGGGCGACGTCGAGGAGCTTGCCGGCGTCGAGGTAGGTCTCGGCCGCACGGGAGCCGCCGAGGCCGAAGGCCTCGTCGCTCAGCCGCACGTGGAGGGCGTCACGGTCGGAGTCGGCGTAGACGGCCACGGAGGCGATCCCGGCGTCCATGCAGGCGCGCGCGACCCGCACCGCGATCTCGCCGCGGTTGGCGATGAGCACCTTCGTCAGCGGGCGCCGGGTGGACGACGCTCCAGAGGTGCTCGTCATGAATGCTCCGATCTGTTCGCCAGGGCCCCGGGGCCAGCGCCCGGACCGACCCACGGTAGCCGCCCGGCGGCGACACTCCTATCCAGGTACCGTCGCGCCGGGCAAGTCTGTCGGCAGGCGCAAGTCCCTCGCGGGTGAGTTGTGCCGACCCTACAAGTGCAGCGGGGGCAGGGGTGCCGCGCCGGCGCGCCGCTTGTCGTGCCCGCACAGCCCGCGCCTCGTCCGCCGCTCAACCCTCCCCGTCGACAGCAGGATCCCGCCCCGGTCCCCTGTCCCGCCGAGAGCCCACCTACCCGCGACAGCCGGCTTTCTCCGGGTTCACCTGCCACCGGCAGCCCAGGGTCCCCACCGGTGACCGTCCCCGTCGATCTCGACGACGAGGGCGCCGCGTCCGCCAGGGAGCACGAGCCCGGCCAGAGCGGCGAGCGCTTCCGGCGTGACGACGACGGCGACGCACTCCCCGCGGTACTCGTCGGCGAGGTCGTCGATGGCGCGGACGAGGGTCTCGGGCGAGGTGGCGTCCTCCGGCAGGTCCCGGCGGGCGACCTCGAGCAGCTGGGCGAGGTCGGCGGCGGTGTCGTACGCGCCGGGCGTCGAGACGACGGCTGCCGCGCGCCGGGCGCGGAGTGCCTCGCCGCCAGCGGCCGTGTCCACGACGACGAGCGTCGCCGCACACTGCAGGTCGCTCACCCCATCACCCCGTCCCTCGCCCTCCCGCCGAGAGTACAAGTCCCCTCCCCGGGGGAGCGGGCTGTGGCGGCCTCCGCGCACCGGGCCGTGCGGAATCCCGCTGTCGGCGGAGGGGAGGAGGTGTGTCAGCGGGCCCAGAGGTCGGTGATCGCGACGCCGAGCTCCGCGAGCAGCGTGCGCAGGAGCGGCAGGCTGATGCCGACGACGCCGTGGTGGTCGCCCTCGATCCGGGTGACGAAGGGGCCGCCGAGCCCGTCGACGGTGAACGCGCCGGCGACGACGAGCGGCTCGCCCGTCGCGACGTAGGCGTCGATCTCCGTGTCGCTGAGGTCGGCGAAGTGGACGGTGGTCGACGAGACGGCGCCGGCCTCCGGCGCGGAGGCCTCGCGGGTGTCGACGAGCCAGTGGCCGGTGTGGAGGACGCCAAAGCGGCCGCGCATGCGTCGCCAGCGGGCGACCGCCTCGGCCGCGTCGACGGGCTTGCCGTGCACCTCGCCGTCGAGCTCGAGCATCGAGTCGCACCCGACGACGACGGCGTCCCGCTCGGTCGGCGCGACGTCCCGCGCCTTGGCGCGGGCGAGGAGCAGCACCTGGTCGGCCGGGGTGGCGTCCTCGCCCGCCGCGCGCAGGAGGGCCGGCTCGTCGACGGCGGAGACGTGGACCTCCGGGTCGAGGCCGGCGGCGCGGAGGGTGGCGAGGCGGGCGGGGGGCCGAGCCGAGGACGAGTCTCACGGGCAGTGAGCCTACGTGAGCCTCGTCCTCGCCCCCGTGGTCAGGTGCGGACGGTGGCCTCGGGGCGGCCGAGGACGGCGGAGCGCAGGACGTCCAGACCCACCGAGCCGACGTCGAGCGCCCGCCGGTGGAAGGCCTTGAGGTCGAAGGCCTCCCCGCGCGAGACGGCCTGGTCCCGGGCGGAGTCGCGCAGCTGCTCCCACAGCCGCTGGCCCACCTTGTAGGACGGCGCCTGGGCGGGCCAGCCGAGGTAGCGGTCGAGCTCGAAGGCGAGGAAGCCCTCGGCCATGTTCGCGTTCTCCTTGAGGAACTCCCACGCCTTGGTGGCGTCCCAGGTGCCGCCGCCCCACTGGGCAGGGGCGGGCTTGCCGAGGTGGACACCGATGTCGAGCACCACGCGTGCCGCGCGCAGCCGCTGGCCGTCGAGCATGCCGAGGTAGTCCGCGGGGTCGTCGAGGTAGCCGAGGTCGGCCATGAGGCGCTCGGCGTACAGGGCCCACCCCTCGCCGTGGCCGCTCACCCAGCACGCGAGGCGGCGCCAGGTGTTGAGCAGCTCCGAGCGGTAGGCGGTCTGGCCGATCTGGAGGTGGTGCCCGGGGACCCCCTCGTGGAAGACGGTCGTGAGCTCGCGCCACGTGCTGAACTCCGTGACGCCCGCGGGCACGGACCACCACATCCGTCCGGGCCGGGAGAAGTCGGCGCTCGGACCGGTGTAGTAGATCCCGCCACTCTGCGTCGGTGCGATGCGGCACTCGAGGCGGCGGACCGGCTCCGGGATGTCGAACTGCGTACCGGTCAGCTCGCTCACCGCGCGGTCCGAGGTCTCCTGCATCCAGGCCCGCAGCGCCTCGGTGCCGTGGAGCTGGCGGCTCGGGTCGGCGTCGAGGCGGGCCATCGCCTCGGCCGGGCTCGTGCCCGGCCCGTAGAGCCGGGCGGCGACGGCCTCCTGCTCCGCCGTGACGCGGGCGAGCTCCTCAAGGCCCCACTCGTAGGTCTCGTCGAGGTCGACGACGGCGCCGAGGAAGTGGCGCGACCACAGCGAGTAGCGCTCGCGGCCGACGGCGTCCTGCGTGCCGGCGCGCGGCGCGAGCTCCTCGCGCAGCATCTGGGCGAGCTCGCCGTAGGCGCGGCGCGCGGCGGTGGCGCCGCCGGCCAGTGCCTCGGCGAGAGCGCCGGTGGGCTCGGCGCCGTCCGGCCGGGCGCCGTCGACGAAGCTGTCGAAGAACGAGGTGCCCTCCGCCGCCAGCTCCTCGGCCTGGACGATGCACGCCTCGACCTGGCGCAGGGCGGCGACCTTGCCGTCGGCGGCCGAGGCGCGCAGCGCCTCCTGGTAGCCGGACATCGCCTCGGGCAGGGCGGCCAGCCGGCGTGCCACGCACTCCCAGTCACCGGCGGTGTCGGTGGGCATGAGGTCGAAGACGTCCCGCAGGTCCTGGACGGGGGAGGCGATGACGTTGAGCTCGCGGCCGAGCTCGCCGGCCATGTACAGCTCGACCTCCAGCCCCAGGCGCTCGGCCATGGCGGCCTTCGTCGTCGCGTCGACCTCGTCGACGGCGTCGGTGGCGGCCACCCGGGCGACCGCCTCCATGGCGGCCTCGGCCCGCGCCAGCTGGCCGTCGGGCGAGAGGTCGGGGAGCTCGTCGTCGTGGCCGGGGATTCCCAGGGAGGTGGCTGCGACGGGGTCGAGCTCGGCGAGACGGACGACGTACTGCTCGGCAATGGTGTCGAGGGCGGTGCTGCCACGGGAATTGGTCACACGGTCGAGCGTATGCCTTTACACGGTCCCCCCGAGGGACGCGACACGAGGGCCCCGGAGGAGAGCCAGGTCACGTCCCGCGGCGAACGAGGGTGAGAGCGAGGGTGAAGGACGGGGGTCTCTTCGAGCGGCTCTCCCCCTCCTCCGGCAGTGGGCGCGACCTGGGACCGCGGCCTCGCCCGTCGACTCCGGGCGGGACCTCCACACACATCGGCGTGTCGCAGGAGGACTCTCACAACAACTCACGACCCGGGGCGAATGGGCGATAAAGAAGACAAGGCCGACTCGGTCGTTCGTCTGACTGCCCTCCTCCTTTGGAATGACTCTTATGTCCGTACCCGGTCTGTCTCCCGGCAGGCGGCGCCAGCTCGTCGCGCTCCTGACCGCGCTGCTGGTTCTCCTCGTGGCGAGTGCCGGCACGTTGCCGACGTATGCGCGGAGCGCGGCAGCGCTCACCCTCGAGAAGAGCGTCGACCGCGGCACCCTGTCACCCGGGGAGAGGGTGACCTACAGGCTCGGTGTCGGCTGCTCGAGCGGCACGGCGATGTGCGAGGGGGCGACACTGACGGACCAGGTGCCCGCGCCCCTGGTTGTGGAGAGCGTGGAGCCCGCGACGAGCGCGACCGTCGAGCAGGACGGCAACCGCGTGACGGTCTACTTCACCGAGACCCGGGCCGACGGGGCCACCGGCGTGATGGCCGGCAGTACCGCGGACGTCCTCATCACCGTCCGTCTTCCGGAGGACACTCCTCCGGAGCTCAATGGCCAGAGTGTCCTCAACACCGCCGAGCTCAGTGCCCGCAACGCCGAGGCGGTGCGCGCGGAGGCGCGGCTGACGCTCGACGTCCCGGTGAGCCTGGGAGCTGTGGTCACCAAGCGGTGGGGCGTCACCTCGGTCGGCACCGGCTCGACCGAGACGGTCCCGCTGCACCTCACCGGCATCGCCAACACGTCCAACATCGGCGCCAGCTCCCTGGAGCTGCGTGAGCCGAGCGGCGGGACGAACCCGTTCGATCTCGTGGAGATCACCGGGTTGGCGAGCGTCACCCTGCCGCAGGGTGCCGACGAGGCGCAGGTCGTCGCTCTCACCGCCGGCGGTGAGGTGCCCGGTCCGTGGTCGGCGACCCCGCAGCTGCCCGCCGGCGTCGATCCGGCCACGATCACCGGGTTGCGGGTGATCTTCTCGGACGCCAGCGGGAGCGGCGGGATCGTCGCAGGCGGAGCCGGCGGCTCGGTCGAGCTCCGCACCCGGTTGCGCAGCGGTGTGGGTGAGGGACGGGTCGACAACGAGGTCTCCGTCGTCGCGCACACGCCGCAGGGTGAGTCCGCTCCGGTGACCGCCGCGGCCTCGTTCACCGTCGATCCACCGGGCTATGCCGTCGAGGCCACCAAGAGCGTCCAGCCGGGCTGGGTCATCCAGGGGGACGAGGCCGTCGTGTCCATCGGTGCCCGGAACGTATCCAACCAGTGGTTCGACACCATGAGCCTGACCGAGACAGCCGCGAACTCCTTCGGTCCGGGTGTCGACTTCACCGGCTTCCGGCAGACGTCCTGGCCCACCGGCGCGGACACCGCCACCCTCACCGTGGGCGGCACGACGTACCCCTTGATGAACGACGGGGGCACGGTGAGATGGCCCGCCGCGGTGCCAGAGGATGTCAGTGGCTTCGTCCTGGAGTTCTCCGGTGCCTTCCCACCCGGCGCGACGATCGGCGCGCGCTTCGCCGTCACCGGGGCCGCTCCGGGCGGGTACTGGAACACCGTGGAGGCCAGCGGCGCGGGCGGTGGAAACGACGCCGTCCACCACCAGGCGACCGCGTACCTCGGTGTCGGCGAGAGGCGCGTCGTCTTCGGCGCCAACAAGTACTTCGGCGACGACCCGGGCGCCACGCCGACCATCGAGGGTGTCCCGGGCGAGACTGTCACGGCGATCCTCCAGGGCTGGGTCGGGGAACGCCACGGCCCCGTCCACCAGATCGTCCAGGAGGACGTCTTCAACACCGAGCTGTCGGCCGCGCTCACGGCGACGGCCGTACGGGTCCTCGATGCGCGCGAGGCACAGACCGTCGTCGTCGAACGGCTCGCCGAGGGCATCTGGTCCACCATCCCCGGGGACGCCGGCACCTACCCCCTCGGTGCCGGTACCGAGGGGATCCGAATCAGGTACCTCGCCGATCCCGCGGGCAGCGGCTTCGGCTACGAACACGTCCGGGCCGCGGTCGACTTCAAGGTCACCGCGGAGCTCGAGAACGGCCTGACCCTCTCCAACGACCTCGTCGTCGGTCCGGGTGCCGACGACGCAGGGGTCAGCGACGAGAGCCGGGGGGAGCTCACGGTGGACAAGGATCCCCGGCTGCACGTGACCAAGCTCTGGTACCCCGCCCACGTGACGGTCTCGCCGGACGAGCCGAACCCGCGAAGCATGCTCCAGCTGGTCGCGAGGAACACCTCGGCCTTCGCCGTGGACCGCCTGGAGGTCAGTGAGCCGGGCGGCGACACGAACGCCTTCGAGCTCGTCGACATCACCCGCCTCTCCGTCCGGCTGCACGGCAACGCCGCCGGCCAGCCGAGGCCCGAGGACGCCGCCCTCACGCTGTACCTCGCCGATGGCCGCACGTCACGCTTCGCCGGTGCCGGCGCGCTCAACCCCTCGCGTGAGAGCTGGGCCGACGTCGTCGGCTTCGACTTCGCGCTGGTGAGCCCGAGCGGGCAGGCGACCATCCCCCGCGGTGCGGTCGTCGAGGTCGCCGTGGACACCGAGCTGCGCGGGCAGGTCCGCAGCGACGGCACCGACATCGAGCAGGCCCTTGCCGCGCTCGAGCCGCCCTCGGTCATCAGGAACTCGGCGGACGCCGTGATCGGGCGAGGCGCCGACACGGCCAGCGGCTCGGCCTCGGCCACGCTGACTGTCGACACGGCCGAGCCCGCGGACATCACGGTGGACGCGGTCAAGACCCTCACCCCGAGCTCCGGGACGATCCTCCAGCCGGGCGCGCGACCGACCGAGGTCGCTGTGCAGCTCGCGCTCGCACCCGGGCAGGCCGCGCCGGACCGGCTCGTCCTCGAGGACGTGGACCCGACGTTCTGGAACGCCTTCGACCTTCACGGGTGGACTGACGCGAACCTTCTCTACTGGGCGCCGTCGGGCGCGGTCGAGCTCGTGCCCGAGTACCTCGTCGGCGCTGCGTTCACCGCCGTCGAGGGCGAGGTGGCGGTGTCGGGCGGGGAGTGGGTCTCCAGCGGCCCGTTCGACGTGACCGGGGACCACCTGCCTCAGGGCTTCGGCGACGGGCTGCCCGAGGGAGTGGAGCCCGGCGACGTCCAGGGAGTGCGCATCACCATCGCGACGACCACCGGTGAGCCGCTGCCCGGAGGAGTCTGGAACGGCGTCACGGGCCGCAGCGACTACTCGCTCGGCCTCGCCGTCACCTCGCGCCCCGTGCTGCGCAGCGGCGAGCTGAACGGGCGCCGCGGCGTCCCGAACCCGGGGGAGAGCGCAGCGGCCGTCGTCGTCAACACCATGACGGGAACCGCGGCACGACTGAGCAGCCAGGCCGTCGACACCGATGACGCCAGCTTCACCGTTCTCCCCGGGCAGACGGCCGCCGAGGTCTCCAAGACCGCCGGCGGCCAGGACACGACGACGACGACGGCCGGCGGGCTCGTCAGCTACGCCCTCGAGGTCACCAACACCGGGACGGCCCCGATCATCGACCCGGTCATCACCGACCTGCTCCCGGCCGACGCGGACGGCGCGCAGCTGCTCTTCTTCGAGGAGGGCACGGTCGCCTACTCCGTGTCACCGGAGGCCGCCTCCATCACGACCGACCCCCAGAAGGTCACACTCGCCGTCGACGACGCGGCCTCTCAGCCAGCGGTGACCGTCACCTTCCCGGACGGGTCGGCGCTGATGCCCGGTGAGACCTACACCGTCACGCTGCCGCTCATCGTGCGTCCCGGCCACCCTGCGGCCAGTGGTCTCGTCAACACCCTCGAGGTGACGTCAGCCGCCCCCGGGTCTCGGTGGACGGACACCGCGGTCGTCAACGTGGTCACCGGCCAGGCGTACCAGAGCCGCAAGCTCGTGCGAGAGGTGACGCCCGAGGGGTCCGGTCCTACCGGCACCGTGACCGCGCATGGGGCTGCGGACGGCGCGACCTGCACCGACGACGGCGACGGCTTCCACCGCTACCCGTGCGTGGTGCAGACGCGGCCCGGCGGGCACGCCGAGTGGCAGCTCTCGGTGACCAACACCGGGAACGTCGACACCCAGCGGATCGAGATCCTCGACATCCTGCCGTGGGTGGGCGACGCGTACGTGGCGCCCAGTCTCGGCTCGGTGCAGCGCGGCACCCAGTGGGAGCCGACCGTGGTGAGCGTCGCCGACCCGGTGGCACCCGCCGGGACCGAGGTCACGACCGAGTACCTCCTCGGGGACCCGGCCGAGTGCGTGCCCGGCGGACCGAGCAGCGACCCGTGGCGAGGGTGCGACGCCCCTGGACAGTGGACCGACCAGCAGCCGGCCGACCTCGCCGCCGTCCGGGCCATGAGGTGGGTGTTCGAGTTCGACGGCGGACTCCGGCCGACCGAGGGGGTCACCGTCTCCTTCGTCACCGAGTCGGGCGACGCCTGGCCGGAGGGCGCGGTGCATCCGCCGGAGGCCTGGAACTCCTTCGCCTACCAGACGACGGCGGTGGTCGACGGCCGCGCCGACCACCGGGTGCAGGAGCCGAACAAGGCCGGGATCAGCTTCCCGAAGGTCGAGCCCGCCTCGGTGGTCGTGGCCAAGGAGTGGGTCATCGACGGCGAACCACCCGTTGCCGACGGCGCCCAGCCCGACGGCTGGGACGCGCACCTGACGCTCAGCGGGCCTGACGGCGCCTCCGCCACGGACCAGGACTGGTCGGTCCCGCGGGAGGGTTACCTCGCGGGGGACGGCGTGACGATCGACGAGACCGTCAGTGGTCTGCCACCGCTGTGCGAGCTGGAGTCGGTGGACCACTCACTCGACGGCGGGGTGCCCGTCCCGCTCCCGGACGCTCGCTTCACGGTCACGCTCGAACCCGGGGAGAACGGTTACACGATCACCAACACGGTGTCGTGCCGTGCGGAGCTGACGCTGCTCAAGCACGTGGACGGCGCCGATCCGAAGAGTGGCTTCGTCCCGGCCGCCTGGGACCTCACCGCCACGCCAGCCGGGACCTCGACAGGGCTCGCGCCGGTCACTGTCGCGGGCGACGCGGCCGTGTCACCCGCGAACACCTTCGCAGTGCGGCCAGATCACACCTACACGCTCACCGAGGTGCTCGCCGACGGCTCGGCCGCGCTGGCCTACCGGCACGTCGCCGTCGAGCGCTACGTGGGTGAGGACCCACAACGTCCCGACCACGCCGCCGCAGGTGACTGGGTGGGCGTCGCGGACTCCTCGGCAGTCGCCGTCAGCAGGGGCGAGCACGCGATCGTCCGCTTCGTCAACGCGCCGGTCCAGGCCGTTGTGCTCCCGCTGACCGGTGGGCTCGGGCCCGCAGCGTACGTCGCCCTGGGGAGCCTCGTGCTGGCCGTCGCACTCTGCGCCGGCGTGGCCCACCACCTGCACTCCCGGCGCACTCAACCTCAGCACCACCTCAGACCTCGGCCGACCGGCGGAGAACGAAATGGAGACACCAATGAGTAGGACGACGAGGCGGCTGGGCCGCTTGACCGTCATGGCGGCCGGCGCCCTGACCATGGGCATGCTCGGCGCCGCACCTGCCGGCGCCACAACGACCGGACCGAACCTCGACCCGGACCAGCTCGGCTCGCTCACCATCCACAAGTTCGAGGAGCCGGACGGCGGCGGCATCGCGGGTCATGACGGTTCGGAGCTGACGGGGGCCGCTCGTCCGGACAGCCCGCTCGCCGGGGTCCAGTTCACCGTCAGCCGGGTCAGCAGCATCGACCTCGCCACGAACGAGGGATGGCAGGCAGTCGAGGACCTCACTGCGGCCGAGGTGACTGCCGCCCCGACGACGTACCCGCTCTCGACCCCGGACGCCGACAGGACGGACGCCAGTGGCACGGTGTCCTTCCACGACCTCTCCGTGGGTGTCTACCTCGTGGAGGAGACCGACACCGGCGGTCACCCGATCGCAGTCCGCGCCGAGCCGTTCCTCGTCTCCGTCCCGCTGCCGACGCAGGACAGCACGTGGAACTACGACGTGCACGTGTACCCGAAGAACTCGGTGACGGCCATCAGGAAGACGGTCGACGACGACGCCGCCTGGGGCCTCGGGGACGCCGTCACCTGGAGCGTGGACGTGACCGTGCCCCGCCTGCCGGCGGGTGAGGTGTTCACGACCTTCGCGATCACCGACGAGCTCGACGACCGCCTCGCCTACACGCGGGCAGAGGTCACCCTCGACGGCAGCGGCCTGGATGCCACCGCCGTCACGCTGACCCATGCGGCGGGCACGCTGTCGGCCACCTTCACCTCCGCCGGCCTCGCGGCGCTGGACGGCGCCCAGGGTGGCACGGTCCAGCTCATGATCGACACGACGGTGACGTCTGTCGGTGACGGCATCATCCCGAACGACGCCACGGTGACCATCAACGAGTTCACCGCCACCACGAGCAGGGTCCAGACCGAGTGGGGGGCGCTCGCGCTGCTCAAGTACGCCGAGACCGCAGCCGGTGACCGGGCGGGCCTCGAAGGCGCCCGGTTCCAGATCTTCCGCACCCCTGAGGACGCCGCCGCGGGCACCCACCCCGTCGCGGTCCTCGTCGGCGGCGAGCGGACCGATACCTTCACGAGCGCGGCAGACGGCTCCGTGCTGGTCCCGGGTCTGTTCGCGGGCGAGGTGGGCACCACCTACTGGGTCGTGGAGACCGAGGCGCCGGTCGGTTACACGGGCGCCTCCGACCCGATCGAGGTGACCGTCCACGCAGGGTCCACGACCGAGGCCGAAGGCAGCCCGGTCGGGGTCCTCAACCACCAGCGTCCGCTCATCGAGCTCCCGCTGACCGGTGCTGCGGGCACGGTGCTGTTCACCCTGCTCGGCATGGGTCTCGTCACCGTGGCAGTCGGTGCCGCACTGCGGCACCGACGTCGCGCTGGACAGGCGGGCTGACCGAGATGGCCGGGCGGGCGTGATGGCCGCCGATCACGCCCGCCCGCGGTGGCAGCTGCTGCGGACTCCGCTGGCGATCGCCCTGGTCTTCCTCCTCGGCGTCCTCGTCCTGCTGTACCCGACGATGTCCAGCTGGTTCGCCCAGTACCAGCAGTCGCAGCAGGTCGTGGGCTACGCGCAGGACGTCCAGGACCTCGGCCTGGAGGGCCGCGAGGCCGCGTTGGCCGCCGCGCGCCGCTACAACGAGGCCCTCACCGGCGGTGCCGTCGTCAACGCCTTCACCCGGCTGCCGGTAGCGGACGACCACCAGCGGCCCTTCGTCTACGACTCGCTCCTCGCCGCTGACGACAACGGCCTCATGGCTCGCGTGCGCATCCCGACGATCGACGTCGACCTGCCGGTCTTCCACGGCACCAGCGAGCAGGTCCTCTTGGAGGGCATCGGCCACCTGCAGGGCACTGCCCTGCCTGTCGGCGGCCCCGGTACGCACTCGGTGCTCACCGGTCACCGGGGTCTTGCGGAGGCCACGATCCTCACCCACCTGGACGAGGTGGAGCTCGCCGACCGCTTCACCATCGAGACCTTCGGCGAGGTGCTGACCTACGAGGTCATCGCGACCGCCGTCGTCGAGCCCGACGAGACCCACGCGCTGCGGCCGCAGCCGGGACAGGACCTCGTCACCCTCGTCACCTGCACTCCCATCGGTGTCAACAGCCACCGGATCCTGGTGACCGCTGAACGGATCATCCCCACGCCGGTCGAGGACGTCGACACCGCAGGGGAACCTCCCCACGTGCCCCGCTTCCCCTGGTGGGTGCTCGCTGTCGGCGGCACCGTCATCGCACTGAGCGCCTACGTCTGGTCGTCCGGGCGGGACGCCACGACCCCGCGACCGTGACGCCCCCGCCCCCGCCCCTCGTCGGTCCAGCTGTCGGCGGAGGGCGCGGCGGCGTGAGCGCGGCCTGGTGGGTCAGGGGTGCAAGGACCGGCGCCACGCGCCGGGGCCCGTCACCGGGGGCGCCCCAGACGGAGGGGCACCCGGGTAAGGGGCGGGGTGACCAGCGGGTCCGGGCCCAAGGGCCCGCTCGCGTGCCCGCCCGCCGCGCGACGATGACACGGTGGCCGGTCGGTCCGGCTCGGACGGGAGAGCCATGACCGGCACGGTGTCGGAGTCCGCGGGTATCCCCTCCGCCGCGCAGCTGGCGCGCGCGGCGGAGGACGCCGCCTGCGCCAAGGCCACCGCCCGCCCGCTCACCTCCTTCCTCCTCGGCATCACCGCCGGTGGCTACATCGCCCTGGCCTTCGTCTTCTGGACCACCAGCCAGGTCGGCGCGCAGGCGCTGCCGTGGGGCGTGGCGAAGGTGCTCGGCGGCGTCGTCTTCTCCACCGGCATCGTGCTCGTCGTCCTCACCGGCGCCGAGCTGTTCACCTCCTCCACGCTCACCCTCACCGCGCGGGCGAGCGGACGGATCAGCTGGGCCCAGCTGCTGCGCAACTGGGCGGTCGTCTACGCCGGCAACCTCCTCGGTGCCCTGACCGTCGTCGTCCTCGTGTACGCCGGGGGCACCTGGCACGCCGCGGACGGCGCCTGGGGCCGAGTGGTCCTCGACGCCGCCGCGGGCAAGGTCGGGCACTCCTTCGCCGAGGCCTTCGTCCTGGGGGTCCTGTGCAACCTCATGGTGTGCGTGGCCGTGTGGGCGGCCTACTCCGGGCGCACGACCACGGACAAGGTCCTCGCCCTCACCCTGCCCATCGCGCTGTTCGTCTCCGCGGGGTTCGAGCACTCCGTGGCCAACATGTTCCTCCTGCCGCTCGCGCTGCTCCTGCAGGGGCCCGGGGGCGTGGAGGTCGCCGGTGAGGACGCCACGCTGACGTGGGACTCCGTCGTCGTCGGGAACCTGCTGCCCGTCACCCTCGGCAACGTCGTCGGCGGCGGCGTCATGATCGGCCTCATGTACTGGACGATCTTCCGCCGTCCCGGCCGGCTCTGACCGCGCGTCCTCACCCTCCGTCCGACAGCCGCTGCACCCCCATCGCGACGGTGTCGAAGAGCTTCAGCAGGCCGTCGCGCAGGGCGAGCGCCGGGCTGGCGAAGGCGAGGACGACGACGCCGTGGCCGTCACCCGGGTCGAGGTAGTAGGTGGCCGTGAGCTGTGGTGTCTGCGTGCTGTCGGAGCTGGCGTCGGCGGGCTCGACCACCCGTCGCACGACAGTGCTCCAGGGGCCGCGGGCCGCGTCGACCGTGGCCGTGGGGCCGCCCTCGCGGCTGAGGTCGTCGAAGATCTCCTCGAGGGTGCGGCCCGGCAGTCCCGCCCCACCCTCCCGTGCGCACACGAGCGAGGCCGGGACCGGCGCACCGCGGACGCGCATGAGGGAGATCGCCATGAGCCAGCCACCGGCGTGACGTGCCGCGGCGGTCTGGCTCTTCAGCCGGTCGTGGAGGTCGCGACGCAGCGCCGGTCCGGCGTGGGTGCCGTCGAGCTGCCGCTCGACCAGGGCCGCGACCGCGCGGGTGCGGGCGGTGTCGTCCGTCAGCGGGATGGCGAACCAGTCCTCGGGGAGGATGACGCCCACGGCACCGGACCGGGTGGACTCAGGAGCCATGCCGTCCTCGGACCGACAGGCGGTGGGGGCGGTGCACAGCGGCGATCGCCAGGGCGGAGAGCAGCGTCGTGACGACCCCGAGGCCGAGGCTCAGCGGCGCCCAAGAGGCGTCGGCGAGCCTGAGGGAGGCGACGAGGGCGAGGAAGACGCCGGAGACGAGGTCGAGCATCGCCGTGGACTGCCAGAGCATGACCGGCGTCGAGTACGGTCCGAGGTGGTGGTCCAGCGTCACTGCCGGGTAGGAGGACGAGCGGTACGGCACCCCCTGCACGGGCAGGCCGGCGGATGCGGCGAGCTCATGGAGCGGCCCACCGGCGGACGCGTCGACACCGGCCGGCCACCACTGTGCCGACAGCAGGTGGCCACGCACCCGCCCGTCAGCACCGCGCAGGCGGACCAGGTGGTCGGTGCCGCCGGGCAGCGGCATGGTCTCGACGGCGGCCAGTCCGTCGGCCCCGTGGAGGGGCCAGCGATGGTCCTCCCGCTCCGCCCCGATGAACCCGAGGACGCGTCCGTCGGTCCACAGGCGCGCCCGCCGGCGGAACATGACGCTGACGCGCCCGCGCTCCGGATCGGGCTCGACGACGACGAGGGCGTCGGTGGGGGGATGTGGTCCGCCGTACAGCTCTCCGGCGACGAGGGCGAGGACTGCGAGCGCACCGAGGAGGCCGACAGCCCCGGCGCCGGTCGAGATGAGCAGGCCGGGGACGACGTCGCCGCCCCGACGCGCCGTCTCGGTGCCGATGACGGTGAGCACGAACGCGACGGCAGCCACCGCCATCGCCACGCGGTGAAGGACGGGCCGGCGTGCCGGTGCGAGCAGCGCGCTGCGCCGCCACGCTGCCACCGGGGCGGCACCGTGGAGGATCGTCGGACGCCCGGGTCCGTTGCGTGTCCCGCTCGGCATCAGCCCGCGTCCTGCTCGATGGTCAGCCCTGCCGCCAGGGCCCAGGCGTGGTCGGCGAGCGGGTCGGCGAGGTGCGGGTCCGGCGTGCTCACCGACAGGACGAGAGCCGACTCGCTCCTCGGCGGCAGGACGGTGACGTCGATGGTGAAGGTGACGAGCCCGTCGGGCTCGCCGACCAGCCGTGCGTCGCCCACCGCCGGGCCCGCCGGGAGGGCGATCTCCCGCACGTCGCGCTCGAGGAGGACACCGCCGACCGGTGAGCGGCGGGTCAGCCGGACCAGCTTGCGGGGGCTGACGCCGTCGACCTCCGCGTCGAACACCTGCAGCTGGCCGCGCAGCGTGCCCGGGGAGGTGACCCAGAAGGCCGTGAGGAGGGAGTCGGTCCCCGCCAGCCCGTCGAGCTCCCATGCCTCCTCGAGCGCCGGGCGCAGCTCGTCGGGGACTGCGGAGTCCTGCCCATACCAGTCGGCGGGCAGGTCGATGGCGAAGCTCGTGATCCTCACGGCGTCACCGGGGCGGGGTGCGTCGCGTCGTGGTAGAAGCCGTACCCCTGGACGGCGACGTCGGCGCCGAACGCGCCTCCCATGGTGACCTGGGCCAGCTGGGTGTCGCGCAGGTGCGTGGTGAAGTCCGCGAACTGGGCAGGCCCGCGTTGCGCGTGCCGATGCCACGGAGCTCGGCCAGCGCCTGCAGGTCGTCGTGCTGGCCGGTCATCCGGGGCGCGACCGTCTGCCACTGACCGCCCCGGACCGCGTCGCTGACGTCGTCCAGCCGCCTGGTGAGGTCCGACCACCGCGGCGCGACGACCTGCCGGGCGTCGTCGAGGATCGAGCGGCCCGCGCTCGCCAGGTCCCTGCGGACGTCCGCGACTGCCCCGAGCTCGCCGTCGAGCTGCTCGAACGTCTCGGCGATCACGGCGCACCGCTCGGAGAGCGTGTTGATGTCCTCGAGGATCTCCTCGCGCCGCCCGTCCCAGCTGTCCGCGAAGCTCCGCAGCCGGTCGCCGAGACCGTCGTGGCCGACGGCGTCGGCGGCTTCCCGGCTGTGGTCCTTGGCGCCGTCGAACTCCACGGCGACCGTGCGGAGTGACGCGCCGGCCTCTCACATGGTCTCGGTGTTGATCTCGAGGTCCATCGTCGGTGGTGTCTTCCTCTCGACCGGCCTGGCGGCTGCCCGTCCTAGTAGTACCGCAACCGGCGCTGCGCTGTCAGCGTTGTGCACCGGCGGGCGCGACGGTGCGCCCGCTCAGGGGTGCAGCGACCAGCGCCAGGCGCCGGGGCCCGCCACCGGCGGGCGACCCAGACGGCGCCCGTGGTCGGACCAGGGCGCGGGGGCGGGCCGGGAGGGTGCGTCGTCGTCGGCCGCCGCGACCCGCGCCGCGACGATCCCCGCGACGAGGGCCGCGAGCTCGACGTCGTCCGGCTCCCCCCGCACGACGCGCAGCTGCGCGGCGGTGAGGTCCCCGGACTCGCCCGTCGCGCTGCTCACAGCGGGATGTTCCCGTGCTTCTTCGCCGGCAGTGTCGCGCGCTTGGTGGCCAGCGCCCGGAGCGCCCGGACCACCTGGACGCGCGTCTCGGACGGGGCGATGACGGCGTCGACGTAGCCGCGTGCGGCCGCGTCCCACGGGTTGACGATCGCGTCCTCGTACTCCGCGGTGAGTCGCGCCCGCTCCGCCTCGACGTCCCCTCCCTCGTCGGCCACCTTCTTCAGCGCACCGCGCTGGAGGATGTTGACGGCGCCCCCGGAGCCCATGACGGCGATCTGCGCCGTCGGCCACGCGAGGTTGACGTCCGCGCCGAGCTGCTTGGAGCCCATGACGATGTACGCCCCGCCGTAGGCCTTGCGGGTGATGACGGTGACGAGCGGGACGGTCGCCTCGCCGTAGGCGTAGATGAGCTTGGCGCCGCGGCGGATGATGCCGTTCCACTCCTGGTCGGTGCCCGGCAGGAAACCCGGCACGTCGACGAAGGTGAGGACGGGGATGTTGAAGGCGTCGCAGGTGCGCACGAAGCGCGCGGCCTTCTCCGCGGCGTTGATGTCGAGCGTCCCGGCCATCTGCAGCGGCTGGTTGGCGATGATCCCGACCGGACGGCCCTCGACGTGCCCGAACGCCGTGATGATGTTCTGCGCGTAGAGCTGCTGCACCTCGAGCAGCTCGCCGTCGTCGACGACGTGCTCGACGACGGTGCGCATGTCGTAGGGCTGGTTGTCGGAGTCCGGGACGAGCGTGTCGAGCTCGACGTCGGCGGCTGTCACCTCGAGCGCCTCGTTCTCCGCGGGCCAGGTGGGCGGCTCGCTGAGGTTGTTGGCGGGGAGGAAGGCGAGCAGCGCGCGGACGAAGTCGAGCGCGTCCTCCTCGTCCTCGGCGAGGTAGTGGGCGACGCCGGAGCGCTCGTTGTGGGTGGCCGCGCCGCCGAGCTCCTCGAAGCTGACCTCCTCACCGGTGACCGCCTTGATGACGTCGGGGCCGGTGATGAACATGTTCGACGTCTTGTCGGCCATGACGATGAAGTCGGTGAGCGCGGGGGAGTAGACGGCGCCGCCGGCGCTGGGGCCGAGGATGAGGGAGATCTGCGGGATGACCCCGGAGGCCGCGACGTTGCGGCGGAAGATCTCGGCGAACTGGGTGAGCGCGGCCACGCCCTCCTGGATTCGGGCCCCACCGCCGTCGGAGATCCCGATGAGCGGCACCCCGGTGCGCAGCGCGAGGTCCATGACCTTGGTGATCTTCTGCCCGTGGACCTCACCGAGGCTGCCGCCGAAGACGGAGAAGTCCTGGGAGTAGATGCACACCTGGCGGCCGTCGACCGTCCCGTAGCCGACGACGACGCCGTCACCGGCAACCTTGCGCTTGTCCAGCCCGAAGTTCGTCGAGCGGTGGGTGGCGAAGGCGTCGAGCTCGACGAAGCTGCCCTCGTCGAGCAGCCCCTCGATGCGCTCGCGAGCGCTCTTCTTGCCGCGCCCGTGCTGCTTGTCCTGCGCGACGGCCTCGGCGCGCGCGAGCTCGGTGTTCCGGGCGGTGAGGTCGGCGAGCCGGGCGGCGGTGCCGGTGAGGTCTGTGGGTTGGGAGGTCACCCGGCGAGCGTACGTGTGGCGGGCCACCACCCTCGCTGCCTGGACGCGGCGTTTCGGCGAGGCGGTGTTGTGGGGCCTCCACAAAGGGGGGCCCGGCTACGGGGCGAGGGCCGCCTCGATGAGCTCGACGAAGACCTCCGCCGGCTGGGCACCCACCACGGGTGTCCCGGCGACGACGAAGCTCGGCGTGGACTGCAGGCCCAGGCTCTGGGCCTCGTCGACGTTGCGCTGCACGGTGCCGAGGACGGCGGGGTCGGTGAGATCGGCGCCGAACTGCTCGAGGTCCAAGTCCAGCTGCTCGGCCATGGCGGTGAGCTGCTCGGGGGAGCGGGCGTCCATGTCGGCGAAGAGCAGCTCGTGGAACTCCCGGTAGCGGTCCTGCTCAGCGGCGGCCGCGGCCGCCACGGCGGCGCGGGTGGAGTCCTCGCCGAGGATGCTGATGTCGCGCCACTCGAGGCGCACCGTGCCCTCCTCGGCGTACTCGAGGACCGTCGGCTGCGTCTCCACGACCCAGCTCTGGCAGTACGGGCAGCTGTAGTCGGAGTAGACGACCACGCCCACCGGCGCGTCGACCGGTCCCGCGGCCATCGGGTCGCCCTCGACGCGGCGCGTGAGGTCGGGTGCCGCGGCGGCGGCGTCGTCGGTCGGGGTCACGGCGGGGGCCGTCGCCGCCGGCTCCTCGACCTCGACCGAGGCGCTGCCGCTCGGTGCGGGCGTCGCGCCGTCGTCGCCGCTGCTGCCGATGAGGAGCCCGCCGACCACCGCCACGACGACGAGGAGGAGCAGGACGGGCACGAGGATGCGGGCGCGGGACGCGGGCATGGACGGGCTCCAGAGGTAGGCGGTCCGGCCATGCTAAGCCCGGCCCGCGGCGCTGTGGTTGGGTGGGCCCGTGACCGAGCAGCCCTTCGCGCGTGTCGTCCGGCTGGCCGAGGTGGGCTCGACGAGCACCGCCCTGCGCGAGGCCGTCGCCGCCGACCCGGCCGCCTGGCCGCACCTGTCCGCGCTCGTCGCCGAGCACCAGACCGCCGGCCGCGGCCGCACCGGCCGCAGCTGGCTCACCCCGCCGGGTGCCGCGCTCACCGCCTCGCTGCTGCTGCGCCCGCGGGTGCCGCCGGAGCGCGCCCCCTGGCTCACCCTCCTCGCCGGCCTTGCCGTCGTCCGGGCGGTCCGCGCCGGGGGCGGGGACAGGGCCGGCGCCGTCGGGCTCAAGTGGCCCAACGACGTCCTCGTCGACGACGGCGGGCCGGCGCTCGCGGGCTGGGGCACCGCCCGCAAGCTCGGGGGGATCCTCACCGAGCTCCTCCCGCCGGCACCCGACGGCAGGCCGGTCGCCGTCGTCGGGATCGGCGTCAACCTCGCCCAGGACGCGGGTGCGCTGCCGGTGGCCTCGGCGACGTCGATGGCCCTCGCCGGCCTGCCGGTGCCCGCACCCACGGCGCTGCTCGACGCCGTCGGGCGCGAGCTCGCGCCGCTCGTGCGCCGCTGGGAGGAGCACGACGGCGACGCGCGCGCGGCCGGGCTCCTCGCCGAGGTGGCCGCCGACTGCCTCACCCTGGGCCGTGACGTGCGCGTCGAGCAGCCCGGTGGCGGGCTTCTCCACGGGCGGGCCGAGGCGCTCGACCCCGACGGCTGCCTCGTGGTGCGTGACGCCGCCGGGGTGCTGCACAGGGTGCTCGCGGGGGACGTCCTGCACGTGCGGGCGGACATCGGGTCGGCGGACGCCGGGGTGGACGTTAATCTGGAACTGTGACGGATGCCGCAGACCTCGGGGAGACGACCGCGCCGGCGGAGCGACCCTCCGAGCAGGCACACCCGGGACGCTCCACCGTCGAGGAGCGCGTGGCCGAGCTCGTCGGCGGCGCGCCGAGCCTCACGATGGTGCAGCTCGCCGAGCGCGCGGGGGTCGACCTCCAGTCCGCCCGCCTCTTCTGGCGCGCCATGGGCTTCCAGAACGTCGCGGACGACGCCGTCACCTTCACCGAGCGGGACGTCGAGGCGCTGAGGTCGATCGGCGCCCTCGTCGGCGGCGTGCACGTCGACCGCGCCACCGCCGTCTCCCTGCTTCGCGCCCAGAGCTACCTCGCCGACCGGCTCGCCCTGTGGCAGGTGGAGGCTCTCGTTGAGGACGCCAGCCGCCGCCACCGGCTGGACGACACCGGGGCGCGCCTCGTCGTCCTCGACCACATCGCCGACGTCGCCGGCATGCTCGAGGGCCAGCTCGTCTACGCGTGGCGGCGGCAGCTCGCCGCGCTCGCCATGCGGATGGACACGGAGGTCGCGAGCCGCTCCGTGGAGGAGACGACCAACGACTCCCTGCCGCTGCCCCGGGCGCTCGGCTTCATCGACATGGTGTCCTTCACCTCCAGCTCCGCCCGGCTCGGCTCCCGGGAGCTGGCGGAGCTCGTCCAGGGCTTCGAGTTCACGGCCCGGGACGTCATCACCTCCCGCGGCGGGCGCGTGGTCAAGACCATCGGCGACGCCGTGCTCTTCATCGCCGACGACCTCCCCACGGCCGCCCGCGTGGCCGTCGACCTCGTCACCGAGATCCGCTCGCGGCCGGGGCTGCTCCCCGTGCGTGGCTCGGTCGTGTGGGGCCGGGTCATCTCCCGCTCGGGCGACGTCTTCGGGCCGGTCGTCAACCTCGCCTCCCGGCTGGCCGACGTCGCGGAGCCGGACTCCGTCATCACCGACCCGGCCACGAGCGAGCGGCTGTCGACCTCGTCGGCAGCGGCGGAGTTCTCCTTCGTCCCGCTCCCGCCGGTCGACATGGCCGGGATCGGCCAGATGAGCCCCGTCGAGCTCCGCCGCGCCTGACCGGCTGCCGCCTTTTGCTGCGCGATGGTCTGAAGTTGGTTGACACGTGCCATAACGGCGGATAGCGTCCGAGGTCCCCGCATCGCGGCAGGGACGTCGCGTCGCGGGCCTCCACGGACGACAATGAGGAGTAACGATGCTCAGATCCGTTGCCCTGCGAGCTGCAGGGCACGCGCCGGGAACCGCCTTCAGGCGCCGCGCCGTCGCGACGCTCGCCGCCGGCGCCGTCATCGGTGCAGGCATGGCCGTACCGGCCACCGCCGCGCCACCCTCCGGCGAGGTGCCCGGCGTCACCCTCCGCACCTTCGCGTTCGGCCAGGCGCCGAGTGAGATCTGCACCCTCAAGGAAGGCACCACCCCGAACGTCGACCGGCTCATGCCGACGATCAGCTGGACCGAGGCAGACGAGTTCGGCATGGAGGACAACTTCCTCACGCACGTGCTCGCGACCCTCGAGGTCCCGGCCGACGGCGAGTACACCTTCCGCCTCACGAGCGACGACGGCTCCAAGCTCCACATCGACGACGAGCTCGTCATCGACCACGACGGCCTGCACGGCGCGGAGCCCAAGGACGGCAGTGTCACGCTGACGGCCGGCTACCACTCGCTGTTCATCGAGCACATCGAGGCCGGCGGCGGCCAGGAGCTGCACCTCGAGTGGCAGGCGCCGGGCGCTTCCGGCTTCACGCTCGTGCCGACCTCCGCGCTCAGCACCCCGGACCCTGTGCGCGTCACGGCCCCCGGTACCAAGTACTGCGAGGGCGCGACCGACACCGCCGGTGACGGTCTGCGGCTCGACGCGGTCAACCCGAACTATGTCCTCACGGACCTGCGTCCTGAGGGCTTCGAGCCCAAGGTCTCGGGTCTGGCGTTCACGCCCGACGGACGGCTCGCCGTCTCCACCACGGGCGAGGTGAGCTCCGGGGGCTGGCAGCCCGACCCGACGTCGGGTGAGGTCTTCTTCCTCGACGGCGTCACCGAGGCCGACGGCCCCGAGGACGTCACGGTGACCAAGGTCGCGGACGAGCTGCTCAACCCCATGGGCATCGAGGTGATCGAGGACTCGATCTTCGTCTCGGAGCGCCACCAGCTCACGCAGCTCACCGACCCGGACGGCGACGGCTTCTACGACCTCCACACGACGGTCGCGGAGTACCCCGACGGCGGCAACTTCCACGAGTTCGCGTTCGGCCTCGTCCACGACGAGGACTACTTCTACGTGAACCTCTCGGTCGCCATCAACAACGGCGGCGCGACGACGGATCCCCAGCTTGTCGAGAACCGCGGCACGTCCATCAAGATCGACCGCGAGACCGGCGAGGTCACCCACGTCGCCGGCGGTCTGCGCACCCCGAACGGCATCGCCTTCGGCCCGAACGGCGACCTGTTCGCCACGGACAACCAGGGCGCGTGGCTTCCCTCGAACAAGCTCGTGCACATCGAGGAGGGCAAGTTCTTCAACCACTACACGAACCCGGACGGTCCGTTCGACGACCAGCCTGTCAGCCCGCCCGCGGTGTGGATCCCCCAGAACGAGATCGGCAACTCCCCGAGCCAGCCGGCGCTGCTCGAGGACGGTCCGTTCGCCGGGCAGATGCTCATCGGTGACGTGACCTACGGCGGTCTGCAGCGCGCGTTCCTCGAGGAGGTCGACGGCGAGTACCAGGGTGCGGTCTTCCGCCACTCCGCCGGCTTCGAGAGCGGCATCAACCGCACCATCGTCGGGCCCGACGGCGCCATCTACATCGGCGGCACCGGTGAGGGCGGCAACTGGGGTGAGGCCGGCAAGCTCCGGTACGGCCTGCAGAAGCTCACCCCGGTCAGCGAGGACACCTTCGACATGAAGGAGGTTCGCGTCGTCGAGGGCGGCTTCGAGATCGAGTACACGCAGCCGCTCTCCGAGGAGACGGCGGCGACCATCGCCGAGGCCTACCAGGTCCAGCAGTGGCGCTACCAGCCCACGCAGCAGTACGGCGGCCCGAAGATCGACGAGCACCCGCTCGACGTCACGGCTGCCGAGGTCTCCGAGGACCGTACGACGGTCACGCTCGCGATCGACGGGCTCACGCCCGGCTACGTCGTGCACCTGCGCTCGCCGCGTCCGTTCACGGACGACGGCGGCCAGGAGCTGTGGAACACCGAGGCGTGGTACACGCTCAACTCCCTCCCGGGCTACGTCGCTCCGCCGGAGGACCAGTACTACGAGGGTGAGGACGCGATCCCGCTCGGCGCCTCGAGCGTCGCCGCGGACCACAGCAACTACTCCGGCACCGGGTTCGCCGCGAACATCCAGGCGGTGGGTTCGGGTCGTCTGTTCCACGTGAACGTCGACGAGGCGGGCACCTACCCCGTCAACCTGCGCTACGCGAACGGCATCCACCCCTACCCGGAGCTGCGGTCGAAGAACGTCTCGCTGTACGTGAACGGTGAGGACCTGGGGCAGTGGACGCTGCCGACCACGGGCGACTGGAAGACGTGGGCCTGGGCGACGCAGGAGCTCGAGCTCGAGGCCGGTGCGAACACCATCACGCTGCAGTACGACGAGGGCGACGAGGGCAACGTCAACCTCGACGTGCTGAGCATCGGCGAGAACCCCGACATCTGCACCCCCGTCGAGCCCGAGGTCGGCTACACCGCGATCTTCGACGGCACGCTCGCCAGCCTGAACGACGGCTGGCGGATGGCCGGCCCGGGTGGCTTCGGGCGTCAGGACGACTGCTCGCTGCGCGGCGAGGGCGGCATGGGTCTGCTCTGGTACACCGAGCAGCAGTTCGAGGAGTACAGCCTCACGCTGGACTGGAAGCTCGTGAAGGACGACAACGGCGGCGTGTTCGTCGGTTTCCCCGACCCGGGCAACGACCCGTGGGTCGCTGTCGACCAGGGTTATGAGATCCAGATCGACGCGACGGACGAGGTCGACCGCACGACCGGCGCGGTCTACACCTTCCAGGGCGCTGACCTCGAGGCCCGCGACGAGGCACTCAACCCGGTGGGCTCGTGGAACAGCTACGACATCCGCGTCCAGGGCGACAACATCAAGATCTACCTCAACGGTGTCCTCGTCAACGACTTCACGAGCACCGACCCCGCTCGTGACCTCAGCTCCGGGTTCATCGGCTTCCAGAACCACGGCGGCGGAGAGACGGTCTACTACCGCAACGTCCAGGTCAAGGACCTCGCCGTCGTCGAGGTGACGCCCGCGCCGGTGACCTTCACCGACGAGGACGGCACCGAGAGTGACGTCTACACGGTCCCCACGGTCGAGGGCGTCGAGTACGTCGTCGACGGTGAGGTCGTGGAGGCCGGCGAGTACGACGGTGCCGGCACGGTCACCGTCACGGCTCGCCCGCTCGACGGTTTCGCCTTCCCCGAGGGCGCCACGGCCGAGTGGACCCACACCTTCTCCACCGAGGGCGGTGAGCCGGTCCTCGTGCCGGTGGACCAGGTCTCCATCGGCCTGTACTCCCTCATCCCGTGGGTCAACGCCGAGGGCCAGCAGACGGTCCTGGCGCGACTGGCCGAGATCGGGCTCAAGAACATCGAGCCCTACAGCGGCAACCTCAACCCCTACACCGCGGAGCAGGTGCGGGCGATGGCCGACGAGACCGGCCTGCGGATCCCGTCCTCGCACCACAACGTGGGGGAGGGGAACTTCGACGAGACGCTCGCGTACGTCGATGCGCTCGGCCAGGAGTACGTCGGGTCCGGTGGCTTCGCGGCCCCGGGCATCGGCTCCTACGAGGACACGCTGGCCACGGCCGCGACGATGAACCGCCTCGGCGAGCGCTCGGTCGAGGCCGAGATCGGCAAGTTCTTCGGCCACAACCACGACCGCGAGTTCACCACCGTGTACGAGCACGATGGTGAGCAGATGTCCGCCTGGGAGATCCTCGTCGAGGAGACCAACCCGGAGTACGTCACCTTCCAGCTCGACGTCGCCTGGGCCGTGGACGCGGGTATCGACGTCCCGGCACTCCTCGCCGAGCACGGTGAGCGCATCGAGCTGCTCCACATCAAGGACGCGACCAACCTCAACAGCCCGGGGAGCCCCGCGTTCACCAACCTCGGTGACGGTGACGTGCCGCTGCAGGACATCCTCGCCGCGGCACAGGAGCACGCGGACATCGCGTACTACGTCATGGAGTACGACGTCGCGCCGCAGGGCGAGGAGTTCGTCGAGACGGGCTTCGAGTACCTCACCGGCCAGGAGGCCGGCGCGGAGGGCTCGCGTCCGGTCGAGGTGACGCCGGCGTCGGTGACCTTCACCGACGAGGACGGCACCGAGGCGGACATGTACACGGTCCCGTGGAGCGTGGGCGTGGAGTACGTCGTCGACGGCGAGGTCGTGGCGGCCGGTGAGCGTGCCGGTACCGGCGCGGTCACGGTGACGGCACGGGCCCTGGAGGGCTTCGTCCTCGCCGACGGGACCACCGAGTGGACCCACACCTTCTCCGAGGACGGCGGCGAGCCCGAGCTCGTCGAGGTGACGCCCACGCCGGTGACCTTCACCGACGAGGACGGCACCGAGGACGACGTCTACACGGTGCCCGCGGTCGAGGGCGTCGAGTACGTCGTCGACGGTGAGGTCGTGGAGGCCGGCGAGTACGACGGCACCGGCACGGTGACCGTCACGGCCCGCCCGGCCGTGGGCTTCGTCTTCCCCGAGGGCACTGTCGCCTCGTGGACGCACACCTTCTCCGAGGACGGCGGCGAGCCGGAGCTCGTCGAGGTCACCCCCGCGACGGTCGTCTTCGCGGACGGCCCGGGAGCCGACAACGACACGGTGATGATCCCCTCCGTGGTCGGGGTCGAGTACCTCGTCAACGGTGAGGTCACCGCCGCCGGGACGCACCCGGCGTCGGGCACCGTCACGGTCGTCGCCCGCGCCCTGGACGGCTACGTCCTGGCCGAGGGCGCCACGGCGGAGTGGGTGCTCACCTTCACCACCGACGGCGGGCTGCCGCCGGCGCCGGACCGTCGCTCCGCCGAGTTCCACCTGTCGAACTCGTGGCGCGGGTCCACCGACGTGCACTTCATGTACGGCCGCTGGGCCGACGAGGTGCTCATCGGTGACTGGGACGGGGACGGCAAGGACACCATCGCGGTCCGCCGCGGGAACGTGTTCCACGTGTCCAACGCCCAGCGCGGCGGGGACGCCGACTCGGTCATTACCTACGGCCGTCCCGGGGACACCATCCTCGTCGGCGACTGGAACGGCGACGGCACGGATACCTTCGCTGTGCGCCGCGGCAACGCCTACCACGTGAAGAACTCCATGCGGGGTGGGGACGCGGACGCGGTCTTCCACTACGGCCGGGAGAACGACGCGGTCATGGTCGGTGACTGGGACGGCAACGGGACGGACACCTTCGCGGTGCGCCGCGCCGCGACGTACCACGTGAAGAACTCGCTCCGCGGTGGGGACGCCGACACGGTGTTCACCTATGGCCGCGCCGCCGACGTCACCCTCGCGGGTGACTGGGACGGTGACGGTCGGGACACCTTCACGGTGCGCCGCGGCGCCACCTACCACGTGAGCAACTCGCTGCGTGGCGGGGCCCCCGACACCGTGGTGACCTTCGGTCGCGCCGGTGACGAGGTCCACGTGGGCGACTGGGACGGCAACGGCACCGACACCCTCGGTGTCCGTCGCCCGGTCGGCCCGGCGCCCGTCGCCAAGGAGGTGGGGAGCGCCGCCAAGCTCGGCTGATCCTCCTCGCTGAACGTCGACAGCCGGGTCCCCGCCACGCGGGGATCCGGCTGTCGGCACGTCCGGGCAGGCATCGGTTGAGTCAAACGTCGGTGTGCACTCGGCCCGCCGCCGCGGAGAACCCTTTACGATGGCGGCGTGACCAACGTACTTCTTGTCGAGGACGATCCGGCGATCGCCGAGCCGCTGGCCCGCGCACTCACGCGTGAGGGCTATGACGTGCGGGCCTTCAGCACGGGTCAGGGGGCGATCGACAACTCCTCCGGCATGGACCTCATTGTGCTGGATCTCGGTCTGCCCGACATGGACGGCCTGGACGTCGCGCGGTGGGTGCGCAGCCAGGGGATGACCACCCCGATCCTCGTGCTCACCGCACGCGCGGACGAGGTGGACCTCGTCGTCGGCCTGGACGCCGGTGCCGACGACTACGTGACCAAGCCCTTCCGGCTGGCCGAGCTGCTCGCCCGGGTGCGGGCGTTGCTGCGCCGCGCCGGGGGCGAGCTCACCGACGAGGACGAGCTCGACGCCCAGGACGTGCGCGTCGACGTCGCCGCCCACCGCGCCTTCCAGGGCAACCGTGAGCTGCAGCTGACCGCCAAGGAGTTCGAGCTCCTGCGCGTGCTCGTGCGCGAGGCCGGTTCCGTCGTCGCCCGCGACGCGCTCATGCGCGAGGTGTGGGGCTCGGACCCGACCGGCTCGACCAAGACCCTGGACATGCACGTGTCCTGGCTGCGCCGCAAGCTCGGCGACGACGCGAACGACCCCCGCTACATCACCACGGTGCGCGGGATGGGCTTCCGCTTCGAGACCTCCGGCGAGGGCTGAGGCAGCGTGCGTCGTCGTGCAGTGACGATGACGCTCGTGGCGGTCACCGTCGCGGTCCTGCTCCTCGGGGTGCCGCTCGCCGTCTTCGGCGGGCTCATGATCTGGGACTCCGAGCGCGCCACGCTCGACCTCCGGGCGTCGTCGCTGGCGCGCTCCGTCGAGCGTCGCGTCTCCAACGGCGAGGAGCTCGACGACGCGATGCTCTCCCCGTGGGTGGGGGGTGACAGCAACCTCGAGGCGCGGATCGTCGTCCAGGACGCCCTCGGTCGGCACTTCGTCGCCGGCCCGCCCATCGAGGGCCGGGTCATCCGCTCCCTCGAGACCACCCCCAGCGGCGCGACCGTCCGGATGGAGGTCCGCGCCGCCGAGGTGCAGTGGATGGTCGTGCGCGTCGTCGCCCTCGTCGTCGTCGCGGCGATGGTCGCGCTCGGCGTCAGCGTCCTCGTCGCCCGGCGGCAGGCCCGCAAGCTCGCGGCGCCCCTCATCTACCTCGCCGCCAGCGCCGAGCAGATCGGCTCCGGCCAGGTCCGTCCGCACCTGCGGAAGTCCGGCATCGAGGAGATCGACCTCGTCGCCGCCGAGCTCACGCGCACCGGCGACCGCCTCGCCGGGCGGCTCGCGGCCGAGCGGCAGTTCGCCGCCGACGCCTCCCACCAGCTGCGCACGCCCCTGACGGCGCTGTCGATGCGGCTGGAGGAGATCCAGGCGATCGCCTCGGACGAGGACGTCGCCGAGGAGGCCCGCATCAGCCTCGAGCTCGTCGAGCGCCTCACCGGCGTCGTCGACGACCTCCTCCGCAACTCCCGGCAGGCGGGCGGCGGCACGACCGAGGCGCTGCGCCTCGAGGACGTCTTCGCCCAGCAGGCCGAGGAGTGGGCGCCCACCTTCGCCGCGGCCGGCCGGGAGCTCGTGCTCCCCGACACCACCGACCTCGCGGTCCTCGCGACACCCGGCGCGCTCGCCCAGGTCCTGTCGACGCTGCTGGAGAACTCCCTCAAGTACGGCGAGGGGCGGACGACGGTCAGCGCGCGGTTCTCGGCCTCCGAGCACGGCGTGGTCATCGAGGTGGGCGACGAGGGACCCGGTGTGTCCGACGACCTCGCCCCCGACATTTTCGAGCGCTACGTCACCGCGGGGAAGGGCACCGGCCGCGGCCTCGCCCTGGCCCGTGACCTCGTCGCCGCCGACGGCGGACGGCTGGAGCTGGCGCAGCGGCGCCCGCCGGTCTTCGCGATCTTCCTCTCGGCCGTGCCGAAGACCTTCGACCCCGCCGTCGTCCTCCCGCAGGGCTCCCTCGTGAGCATGGGCCGCCGCCGCCGCCGCTGGTAGTCAGGCTCCGACCCGCCCTCCCCGTCGCCGCCCCCTTCCGCGCCGATAGCCGGATTCTCCCCGCTCCGGTCCCGGCCTCCCTATCGCTGACAGCTGAGTTGTTCCGGGCGCCCGTCACGCCGGGGCTGAGCTGTTCCCGCCCGGCCAGTGCGCGCCCGCCGCCCGTCGCCGTGCCCGCAGCAGGCCGAGTAACAACTCAGCGCTCGGCGAGGGTGGGGGTGGGGTGCGGGCCGGGTAACAACTCAGCGCTCGGCGAGGGTGGGGGTGGGTCAGCGGGCGGTGAAGACGACGTGGCGGTAGCAGAAGTACCGGAACAGGGTCCCGAGCACGAGGCCGACGCCGTTCGCCGCGATGTTGTCCGCCAGCGGTGACGTGAAGCCCAGGACGTAGTGCGAGACGCCCAGCGTCCCGACGGCGAGGAGCATCCCGCCCGCGTTGACGAGGAGGAACCACACGAGCTCGCGCCCGCGCTCCTCCCGCCGCGAGGTGGCGAAGGCCCAGTACCGGTTGCCCAGCCACGACACGAGCGTCGCGACGACGACCGACAGCACCTTCGCCGTCAGCGGCTTGTCGCCCAGCACCTCACCGGGACCGAAGCGCAGGAGGTTCATCAGCCCGACGTCGACGACGAAGGCCACCCCGCCGACGGCGCCGAACTTGAGCATCTCGATCGCCCGCTGCCGCCAGCGCAGCCACCGGGTACCCGCCACCACCCGGGCACCGACCGCCTCGCGGTCCTCCCGGCTGCCGGTGGGCAGCTCCGCCGCGGTGTGGGACGAGGTCACCTTGTCAGCGTACCGGCAGTAGGCTCACCAACCGTGGCAGCAGTGGTGGCAGTCGTGGGAGGCGGGCAGCTGGCCCGCATGATGCAGCAGGCAGCGATCGGGCTCGACGTGCACCTGCGCGTCCTGGTCGAGGCCGCGGACGGCTCGACAGGTCAGGTGGTTCCGGACGCCCCGGTCGGTCGCGCCGACGACGAGGCCGCCGTGCGCGGCATCCTCCCCGGCGCCCGCGTGCTCACCTTCGAGCACGAGCACGTGCCCGGCGAGCTGCTGCGGCAGCTCGAGGCGGAGGGCGTCGCCGTCCGTCCCGGCGCGCACGCCCTGCGTCACGCCCAGGACAAGATCGTCATGCGCACCGCCCTCACCGAGCTCGGCATCCCGTGCCCGCGCTGGGCCGCGGTCCGCACCCGCGAGGAGCTCACCGCCTTCGGCGACGCCACCGGCTGGCCGGTCGTCGTCAAGACCGCCCGTGGCGGGTACGACGGCAAGGGCGTGCGCGTCGTCGCCACCGCCGACGACGCCGGGGACTGGCTCGACGCCCTCACCGGTGAGGACGCCCTCCTCGCCGAGGAGCGCGTCCCCTTCACCCGCGAGCTCGCCGTCCTCGTCGCGCGCCGCCCGAGCGGCGAGATGCGCGCGTGGCCCGTCGTCGAGACGATCCAGCGCGACGGCGTGTGCGCGGAGGTGCTCGCCCCCGCACCGGGGCTCGACCCCGCTCTCGCGGCCTCCGCCGTCGACGTCGCCACCCGGATCGCCGAGGGGCTCGGCGTCACGGGGGTGCTCGCCGTCGAGATGTTCGAGTACCCCGACGACGACGGCGGCACCCGGATCGCCGTCAACGAGCTGGCGATGCGCCCGCACAACTCCGGCCACTGGACCATCGACGGCGCCGTGACGAGCCAGTTCGAGCAGCACCTGCGCGCGGTGCTCGACCTGCCGCTGGGCCCGACCGACCTGCGCGCGCCGGTCAGCGTCATGGTCAACCTCCTCGGCAGCGCCCTGCCCGACCCGGGCGCCGCGCTGGGCGAGGTGCTCGCCCGCTGCCCGGGCGCGCGGGTGGAGCTGTACGGCAAGGAGGTGCGGCCCGGGCGCAAGCTCGGCCACGTCACCGTCTACGGTGAGGACCTCGAGTCCGTCCGGGCCGAGGCACGTACCGCGGTCGCGCTGCTGCGCGGCGAGGACGAGCACGCGGGCTAGCGAGAGGGAGATCGGGATGGACGTCGGGATCGTCATGGGGTCGGACTCGGACTGGCCCGTCATGGAGGCCGCCGGTGACGCGCTGGAGGAGCTGGGCGTGACGTTCGAGGTCGACGTCGTCTCGGCCCACCGGATGCCCGACGCGATGCTCGCCTACGGCCGTGAGGCCGCAGAGCGCGGCCTGCGCGTCGTCATCGCCGGGGCGGGCGGCGCCGCCCACCTGCCCGGCATGCTCGCGGCCGTCACCCCGCTGCCGGTGATCGGCGTGCCCGTGCCGCTGCGCCACCTGGACGGCATGGACTCCCTGCTGTCGATCGTCCAGATGCCGGCCGGGGTTCCCGTCGCGACCGTCTCGATCGGCGGGGCGCGCAACGCCGGCCTGCTCGCCGCGCGGATCCTCGCCGCGGGGACGACGGACGCCGACCTCCGGCTCCGGGCGCGAATGGTCGACTTCCAGGAGAACCTGCGCCAGCAGGCGCAGGACAAGGGCGCGCGCTTGCGCTCCAGCCGCAACCACACGCCGGGCTTCTCCGCCTGATCGAGCCTGTTCGGATTTGGTGGACTCCGGGCGCCCGCTCCGGTAGCCTGGACCCATGAGCATCATGGTCACCGGCGGAGCCGGGTACATCGGCGCGCACGTCGTCCGGCTCCTGCTGGAGCGGGGTGAGGACGTCGTCGTCGTCGACGACCTGTCGACCGGGCGGGAGGACCGCATCGGCGAGGCGACGCTCGTCGAGCTCGACGTCGCCGCCGGCGACGCCCAGCAGCGCCTCGAGCTCGTCATGCGCGAGCGCGAGGTCGACGGCGTCATCCACTTCGCCGCCCGCAAGCAGGTGGGCGAGTCGGTCCAGCGCCCGGCCTGGTACTACCAGCAGAACGTCACCGGCCTGGCCAACGTCCTCGCCGCGATGGAGGCCGTCGGGGCGGACCGGCTCATCTTCTCCTCCTCCGCGGCCGTCTACGGCATGCCGGACGTCGAGGTCGTCACCGAGGGCACGACCCCGCAGCCGATCAACCCCTACGGCGAGACGAAGCTCGTGGGGGAGTGGCTCATCGCCGACGCCGAGCGAGCCTGGGGGCTGCGCTCGGCCAGCCTGCGGTACTTCAACGTCGCGGGTGCCGGGTGGGCCGACCTCGGGGACCCCGCCGTCCTCAACCTCGTCCCCATGGTGCTGGACCGTCTTGCGCGTGGGCAGCGGCCGACGATCTTCGGTGACGACTACCCGACGCCGGACGGCACCTGCGTGCGCGACTACATCCACGTCCTCGACCTCGCCCACGCGCACCTCGCCGCCCTCGATCAGCTCGGGCAGGGGGAGGAGCGGGTCTTCAACGTCGGCACCGGCCAGGGGGCATCGGTGGCCGAGGTCATCGCCGCGATCGGCCGGGTCTCCGGGCTCGACGTCACGGCCGACGTCGCCGAGCGCCGGGCGGGCGACCCGCCGCGGCTCGTCGCCTCCGCCGACCGGATCGGTGCGGTCCTCGGGTGGCAGGCGGAGCACGGGCTGGCCGACATCATCGCCAGCGCCTGGGAGGCCTGGCAGGCCGGCCCCGCCGCATCAGCTGACCCGCCACCCACCCCGACCCCCACCCCGCCCCCACCCTGACGCCGACAGCCGGATTCCTCCCGAGGAATCCGGCTGTCGGCGCTGCTGGGCGGGGGTGCAGGGCCTCCTAGGCCGGGCGGCGGACGCCGATGGTGTCGGTGCCGTTGCCGTCCCAGTCGCCCACGTAAACCTCGTCGCCCGCACGTCCGAAGGTCACCTCGTGGTCGGCGTCGCCGCCGCGCAGCGAGTTCTTCACGTGGTAGGTCCGCCCGCGCTGGACGGCGAAGGTGTCGGTGCCGTCCCCGTCCCAGTCGCCCGCGAGGGTGACGTCGCCCGCGCGGCCGTAGCGGATGACGCGGTCCGCGTCGCCCGCGGTGACCGAGTTCTTCACGTGGTAGTCGGCCCCGCGACGCACCGCGAGCGTGTCGCGCCCGTCGCCGTCCCAGTCACCGACCATGACCGCGTCGTTCTCCCGGCCGTAGTGGAAGGTGACGTCGGCCTGGCCGCCGCGCAGGGAGTTCTTCACGTGGTACTCGTTGTCACGGCGGACCGCGAAGGTGTCGGTGCCGTTCCCGTCCCAGTCGCCGACGAGGATCGTGTCGCCGGGGCGGCCGTAGGTGATGACGGCGTCGGCGTCCCCGCCGCGCTGGGCGTTGGACACGTGGAACACGTTGCCGCGGCGGACCGCGATCGTGTCCTTGTCGTTTCCGTCCCAGTCACCGATGAGGACCTCGTCGGCCCAGCGGCCGTACATGAAGTGCACGTCGGTGGAGCCGCGCCACGAGTTCGACAGGTGGAACTCCGCGGAGCGCGGCCCGGGTACCGGCTCGACCGGCTCCTCGCCGTCGTCGCCGACGACCTCGACCGGGACCGTCCACGTCACGTCGTTGACGGCGAGGGTGACCTCGACGGTGCCGGTGCGCAGGCCGGTGAGCTCACCGGTCCGCGGGTCGAGGGCGGCGACGGCGTCCTCGGGGGCGTCCGCGGCGGCACCGACGTGCACGCCGTCGGAGCCGCTCCACGCCCAGCTCATCGGCCAGGTGAGCCCGAAGGTGCGGGTGTCGTCCTGGGTGACCTGCGCGTCGAGGGTGAGGGACTCACCCGCCGCCAGCGGGGTGGACGGCGCGGTGAGCGTGAGCTCGTCCACGCGGGTCTGCACCTCGACGGACAGCCACGGGTTCTCGCTGTCCTGCCAGTGGCCGGCGTCGGGGTCGACGCCGAGCATCGTCCACCCGGTGAAGCCGCCGTTCGCAGGCGTCGAGGACGGGCCCTTGCCCGCGTTGCCGTTGATGACGTACGGGACGCCGTCCACACGGGAGACGTCGAAGACGCCGACGTGCGCCCCGACGTGCGCGACCGACTTGCCGGTGTCCGCCCGCCAGTCCGCGAGCCACCGGTCGATCATCTCCGCCTCGTGGCGGTCGGTGAGCTGGCTGTTCTTCGTCGGCAGCGGGTCGTTCGTGGGGTGGTGGCTGACGACGAGGACGCCGGTGATGGCGTCGTCGCTGGCGGCGTCGTCGAGCTGCTCGCGGAGCATCCGCACCTGCTCGAAGTCGGCCGCCAGCCGCCCGGTGGCCGAGCTCAGCGTGATGACGCGTGTGCCCTCGAGGTCGCGGACGCCCGACGTCTCGCCGAACTCGGCGACGAAGTTGTCGATGGAGGCGCCCATGACCTCGTGGTTGCCGGGCACGTAGGTCCAGGGGAAGTCGGCGTCGCCGAGCTCCTCCTCGAGGATCGCCCGGGCGAGGTCGAAGTCCTCGGGCGCCGCCTCGTCGACGAGGTCACCGTTGATGACGAGCAGGTCCGGGTCCTCGGCGACGATCTCGCGGAAGGCGTCGCGCGCCCCCTCGACCGCGCCGCTGTCCGGGTTGGCCGCGACAAACTGCGCGTCCGACATGACGGCGACACGCAGGTCGTCGTCGTCCGTCGCGCCCGTGGGCACGACGAGCGGGTCGGTGACGCGCTGCGTCGTCGGCGCGGGGACGCCCTCGGGCGGGAGGTAGGCGTAGATGTCGGAGAAGCCGACCTCGCCGGTGTACTGCTTGGCGGCGACCGTCTCGAGGAGGCGGATCCGCTCGAGGGTGAGCGGTGTCTCGAAGGACGGTGGGACGACGAAGTCGACGCGCTGCCAGCCCTCCCACGTGACGTGGAGGGACTGGGAGCCGCCCGGGCCGTCGATCCAGCCGACGACGCCGTTGGCCTGGCGCACCTGCAGCCGCAGGAGGGAGCCGTTGCCGTCACCGTTCACCCACAGGGACAGCTTCTGCGGGCGGCCGGGGATCTCGATCGCGCCGCCGGGCGCCACGGCGTACTGGCCGCGCGTGCCGGTCGACTGGGTGAAGTCGTAGGTCATCCGCAGGCCGCTGCCGCCGTCGTGGCCCTCGCCGGCGGTCACGGTGCCACCGGGGGCGCGGTCGTGCGCGGAGGTCCACGCCTCCGCCTCGGTGAGGTCGTCGATGACCCGCAGCTCGAGCGGGACGGCGACGACGACCTCCACCTCGGCCTCGCCGACGGCGAAGGTGAGGGCGGTGGAGCCCTCCGCGCCGGTGGCGGTGACGAGGAAGGTCCTCGTCCCGGTCGGCTCGACGTCGAAGGTCTCCGGCGCGGGGTTGGTCACGGTGACGTCCTGCGCCTCGACGGGCGCGGTGAAGCCCTCGGCGTCGTGGCCGGTGAGGGTGAGCTCGGCGGTGGAGCCCTCGGTCTCGAGGTTGACCACGGTCTCCGAGGCGCTGAGCCGGACGAGCGGTCCGAGCACCTCGACGTCGAGCTCCCCGGTGGCCTCGCCGGTGGCGGCGGTGATCGTCGCGTGGCCGGGCTCCTCGCCGCGGACGACGCCGTCGCTCACGGTGGCGGCACCGGAGCCGGCGCTCCACGCCTGCGGGGCGCCGTCGACGGGGGAGAGGGTCTCGTCGTGGCCGAAGGCCGTGAGGGTGCGGTGCAGGCCGGGGAAGAGGCGGGTGGCGTCGTCGTCGGCGGTGAGGGTCTCGAGGCGGTAGCCGGTGAGCTCGCCGGACCCGGGGGTGGCGAGGAAGAGGCCCAGGCCGTTGGCGTCGTCGCGCTCGTAGCCGTCCGAGGGGCTGTTGCGGACGCTGGTGCCCTGGCTGCCCGGCTCGCGGGTGTTCATCTGGGAGGAGCCGCCGCCGTCGAGGTTGAGCGCATCGTGGGCGCCGAGGTCGAGCATGAGCTGGCCGAGCTCGCTGAGGGACAGGCCCCGGGAGGTGGCCTGCCGCCCGTCGACGACGGCGAGGTAGGCGGTGGCGCCGTCCTCGCTGAAGCCGACGGCGGTGCGGGGGTGGCGGGTCGTGCTGTACTCCCCGCCGGCACTCCCGACGACGCCGTCGGCCAGGACCGGCGGCTCGCCCTCGGGCTGGCCTCCGACGGCGACGCGGACGTCGTCCTGGTCCAGGGCGTAGCTCACGGTGACCTCGTCGCCGGCCTCGAGCGCCGCGAGGGCGTCGGCCGCGGCGCCGGGACGGGCGACGACGGCCTGGACGCCGTCGGGCAGTTGCCCCTCGCCGGGCTCGCCGACGGCGGTGACCCGGCCCTCGGCGTCGAGGAGCACCTCGACGCCCGTCTCGCCGGCCGCGAGGGTGCGGGCGCGCGTGTAGTCACCCCACTGGCTGGTGTAGACGGTGACGCCGCCCGCGGGGGCGGCGAAGAGGTTGACGCCGGCGAGCGGGAGGCTCGTGCCCGGCAGCTCGACGGTGCCCTCGAGCAGGAGGCGCGTCACCCGGCCCAGGCCGTCCTCGTCGAAGGCGACCGACTGGCCGCGGCCGGGGTTGGCCGACTTGAGGATGCCCTCCTCGGCGTCGACCGCGAAGCCGGCCGGCGCCCAGGAGTTGTTGATGTCGAAGAAGTCGCCGTTGACGGCCGCGACCGCACCGGCGCGCTCGGCCATGTCCGTGACCGTGCCACCCTCGGTGAGGGTGGGCGGGGCGATGTGGTCGGCGCGGATCGAGTCGCCGAGCTCGGCCTTGAGGACGTTGACCTGCAGCCAGCCGGCGCCGTCGAGACGCTCGAAGCGGACGTGGTCGAGCCCGGGCGCGACGACGGTGTGCTCGACGTCGGTGACGATCGCGGCGCCGCCGTCGTCGAGCCGCATGCCGGCGACGACGACGGGTTCCGGTGCGGTCTGCGCGGCGGCGGGTGCCGCGGTGATGACGCCCCCGGCCAGCAGCACTGCTGCGGTCGCGGAGGCTGCGAGCCTCCGGGGGACGGACGTGAGTGGTGACACGCTTCCTCCTGGTCTGCGATGACGGCCGGCGGCAGCGCGCCCCCCGGCGTGACGGCCCTCACCATATTGGGCAACGCTTGACGCGGGCAACGGTTTGCAGAAAGAAGTTTCCACGCCGCTGACCCGTGGCGGGGACGCTACGGACCGGCCATGAACCGCCGGTGAACCGCGGATGACCGCCCGGCCCCGGAATGCGGGCGGCGGCCGGGGCGTTGCCCGGGCATGAGCCACCGCAACGACCCTGCCGTCATCGAGCGACTCCTCCGGACCCCGGGCCGGTGGGCGGTCGTCGGCCTGTCCGGCAACCGGGCCCGCACCGCCTACGGCGTGGCGGCCTACGTCCAGGACCTCGGCATGGAGATCGTGCCGGTCCACCCGCGCGCCGAGTCGGTCCACGGGGCGCAGGGCTACGCGCGGCTCGCCGACGTGCCCGGCGAGATCGACGTCGTCGACGTCTTCGTCAACTCCTCCCTCGCCGGCGGGGTGGTGGACGAGGCGATCGAGGCCGGGGCCAGGGCGGTGTGGCTGCAGCTCGGCGTCGTCGACGAGGCAGCCGCCGCGCGCGCCAGCGCCGCCGGGCTCGACGTCGTCATGGACACCTGCCCGGCGATCGAGTACCCCCGCCTCGCCTGACGGGGGCGGCTACTCGAAGTCGGCCCCGGTGAGCTCGCCGTCTGCGAGGCGCTCGAAGAAGTCCGGGGCGAGGTTCGGGTCGAGGAGGACCGTGGAGCCGACGCCGCCGGGCTGGTAGTTGAGATCGGCGATCGGCGGCGGGCCGATGAGACCGTCCGCCCCCGTCGCGGACCGGAAGGCGAGCGCCATCCGGCCGAGGTCGATGATGCCGGTGTCGTCGTCGACGACGATGGCGCCGAGCGCGGAGTCGATGAGCCCGACGTGCCCGCGCGGGTCGAGGACGGTGCTCGGCGTCGCGACCTCGGAGATGATCGAGGAGACGAGCTGGCGTTGCCGATCGGTGCGTCCGATGTCGCCCTCGGGGTCGGAGTAGCGCATCCGCGCGAAGGCGAGCGCGGTCTCGCCGTCGGCCGGGTGGCAGCCGGCCTCCCACACGAGGTCGCTGCGCCAGTCGTTGACGTCGTAGTCGAGGCACAGCTCCACCCCGCCGACGGCGTCGACGACGTCGCGCACGCCGGCCATGCCGATCTCGACGTAGTGGTCGACGGTGAGGCCGGTCAGGCTCTCGACCGTCTCGACGAGCAGCTCCGGGCCGCCGTAGGAGTAGGCGGCGTTGAGCTTGGCGGCGCCGTACCCGGGGATCTCGGTGTAGGTGTCACGTGGCAGAGAGACGAGCGCGGCCGGCCCGGACTCGGGCTTGTGGAGCACCATGATCGTGTCCGAGCGCTGCCCCTCGGTCGCGTCGTCCGCGGCGCCGTCGGCCCGCGAGTCCGAGCCCGCGAGCAGGTAGGTGGTGCCGGGGGTGTTCGCCGCTCCCGACAGCGCGGAGACGTGGGAGATGCGCCCGTTGGCCCACCACAGCAGCCCCACCGGCCAGGCGAGGACCAGCACGAGCAGGACGACGACGACGGCGGCCACCCAGCGGCCGCGGCGGCGGCGCTTGCGCGGGGCGGGGGTGGCGCCGGGCTGGCGCTGCGGCTCCGCCAGGCGCGTGGGCGTGGCGGCCTCCGGCGGCGTGGCCGTGCGCGGGGCGTAGGCGGCGGGCCGCTGCGGGGACGCACCGCGCTGGGCCTCGGCAGTGCGGGGTGCCTGGGCCGGTCGCTGCGGCGGCGACGTGGGGTCGGCCTGGCCGCGCACGGACCGGCGCTCGGGCCCGGCGGGGCGGGAGGTCGGCATCGCGCGGGGGGCGTCGGCCGTGCTGCTGGGCGGAGGGCCGACCGGCCGGGCGCCTCGGGCGGCGGGTCGGGGGGCTGAGCCTCCGGGCGCGAAGCTCGGGGGCATAGCAGGCTCTTCCGGCCGTGGCCGGCGTCCGCGCGCCCGAGGTCCGTCCTGACTCATCTCACTCCCGCCTGTCCGTGCTGGGCCAATGTAGTGCTGCCGCGGCCGTGCGTGTGGGAGGCGCTCAGGGGCAGATCGGCGTCTCGGTGGCCTCGGGCTCCGCCGTCACCGGCGGCTCCTCGGTGGTGGGCTCCTCGGTGTCGCCGGTCCCGTCGTCCGACGGCTCCTCGGTGGGCTCCTCGCCGGCGGCGTTGAGCGCGCCCTGGATGGGCTCGTCGTCGCGCAGGGCCTCCCACAGCTCCTCGGACTCGGCTGCGGGGACGACGCGGTTGCCGGCCGGCAGGTGGGGCATCGTCTCGAAGACGATGTTCTCGAGGTCGATGCCGCGCAGGGAGTAGGCCAGGCCCGCCATCGTGGGGATGGAGCCGAGCTCGGTCCCCGTGGTGAGCGTGGAGGTGGCCGCGTCGAGGAAGCGGTAGAGCTTGGGCAGGTCGGTGAGGAGGTTCTTCGACAGCGCCTCGCGGGCGATGGCGGCGACGAGCTCCTGCTGACGGCCGATCCGGTCGATGTCCGAGCCGTTGCCCAAGGAGTAGCGGGCGCGGGCGAAGCCGAGGGCGTCGCGGCCGTCGAGGACCTGCTCGCCCGCCTCGAGCTCGAGCTTCGCCTTGGGGTCGCTGATCGGCTCGGGGATGCACATGGGCACCCCGCCGAGCGCGTCGATGACGTTGATGAAGCCCGCGAAGTCGACGATGACGAAGTCGTCGATGAGGACGCCGGACAGCTCCTCGATGGTGCGGATGGTGCAGGCCGCGGCGGTGCCGAGGCCGCCGCCGTCGGCGCCCATGGCGAAGGCCCGGTTGAACATCGTCTCGTAGCTCGGCTCGGTCCATGTGCCGTCGCCCATGCCGCACGAGGGGATCGTGACGAGCGTGTCGCGGGGGATGGAGACGACCTCCACCCGGTCCCGCTCGGCGGAGATGTGGACGATCATCGTCGTGTCCGAGCGCTGCCCGGCCTCCGGCGTCGTGCCGTACTCGTCGTTGACCTCACCGGCCCGCGTGTCCGAGCCGAGGACGACGACGTTGATCGCCTCTCCGGACGCGGGGTCCAGCGGCGCGGGCTCCTCCTGGCCGGCCTGCGTGGGCCGGTCACCGAGGAGGTCGTCGATGTCGTGACGGTCGATGTTCGTCTGGATGTCGTTGTACGCGATCGCGAAGGTGCTCGTCCCGAAGAGGACGAGGCTCAGCGCAGCGAGGCCGGCGCCGCGCGCCCAGCGGGAGGGGCGGCGTTGGGAGGCGGCGTGGCGCGGGGTACGGACAGACACAAGTGTCGATCTTACGGCTGGTCAGCCGCCCGCTGGCGGCAACGCGGTGGGGCGATCGTGGAGGGTTTGTGCAGGAGCCTCTCCGCACGGCTCGTGCGGGGCCTGCGGCTCCGCCTCGGCGGCCTCCAGCCGGGACCGGGTGAGGGCCAGCTCGCGGGTGAGGACGGTGATCCGGCGCTCGAGCTCTCCCAGGCGCCGGTAGCTCGTGGCGATGAAGGAGAGGAAGGCGATGACGAGCGCGTAGAGGAGCAGGTCGGCGCCGCGCCCGACCCCCACGCGCCTGGCCAGCCAGGTGAGCCAGTCGGGGAAGACGACGGACGCCGCGGCCACGGCGACGAAACCGACGAGCAGGATCCGCCGGATCGCCTGGTGCCGGGCGTTCGCCGTCGTCCGCGTGAGCAGTGCCGCGACGACGCCGACGCCGACGAGCAGGATGACCTGGATGACGATCTGGTCGGACATGGGGCTCCGGTCAGCGGAAGACGAGGTCGACGAGGATGTTCACCGAGTTGAGCAGCGACTGCCCCTTGGCGCGGGAGTAGTCGGTGTAGAGCAGGTGCACGGGGTGCTCGGCCCACGGTAGCCCGGTGCGTCCGAGCTGGGCCACGATCTCCGTCGCGTGCGCCATCCGGTCCTGCCGCAGCTCCACCCGCTCGGCGGCGTCGCGGCGGATGACCCGCAGCCCGTTGTGCGCGTCGGTCAGCCGCAGGCCGGTGCTCCGGTTCGTCACCCACACCGCGAGCTTGAGGACGATGCGCTTGAGCAGCCCCGGGCGCGTGCGGCCGTCGAGGAACCGCGAGCCGAAGACGACGGCGAGGTCCTCCTCCCGCGCGCGGCGCACCATCTCCGCGGCGTCGGCCACCTGGTGCTGGCCGTCGGCGTCGAAGGTGACGAGGTAGCGGGCGTCGGTGCGGGAGAGGACGAAGTCGATACCGGTCTGCAGCGCCGCACCCTGGCCGAGGTTGACCGGGTGGCACACGACGACGGCGCCCGCCTCCCGCGCCCGCTCGGCCGACTCGTCGGGGCTGCCGTCGTCGACGCAGACGACGTGGGGGAAGGTCGCTCGCGCCTGTCTCACGACGTCGCCGACGACGGCGGCCTCCTGGTACAGCGGGACGACGAGCCACGCGTCGGTCACCGGCGTCGTGCTCATGGCGCCCATTGTCGCAGCCGCCGGCGAGCCGACCGCCGGACCTGCGCCAGCGGGTCCCGGCCCACCGTCGCCCCGCTCCGTTAGCCTGGGCCCAGCGCTGCGCCACGGCAGCCGGGAAGGGACGCATGACCGCACGGATCACCGACACCGCCGACGTCGCGCCGGACGCCCAGATCGGCGACGGCGCGAGCGTCTGGCACCTCGCCCAGGTGCGCGAGGGCGCCGTGATCGGCGAGGGCTGCGTCGTCGGCCGCGGTGCCTACATCGGCACCGGCGTCCGCATGGGGCGCAACTGCAAGGTGCAGAACTACGCGCTCGTGTACGAGCCCGCCGAGCTCGCCGACGGCGTGTTCATCGGTCCGGCGGCCGTCCTCACCAACGACACCCACCCGCGCGCCATCAACGCCGACGGCTCCCTCAAGTCCGCCGAGGACTGGCAGCCCGTGGGCGTCACCATCGGGACCGGCGCCGCCATCGGCGCCCGCGCTGTGTGCGTCGCCCCGCTGACGATCGGGGCCTGGGCCACGGTCGCGGCCGGCGCCGTCGTCACCCGCGACGTCCCGCCCCACGCCCTCGTGGCCGGGGTGCCCGCCCGGCAGATCGGCTGGGTCGGCCACGCCGGCCAGCGGCTCCAGCCCGACGGCGACCAGCTGCGCTGCCCGGCCACCGGCCGGCGCTACGAGATCCACGACGACGAGCTTCGCGAGGTCACCGCATGAACCAGCCCCTCATCCCTGCTGCCAAGCCCCTCATCGGGGACGAGGAGCGGGCTGCTGTCGATGCCGTGCTGCGCTCGGGCATGGTGGCCCAGGGGCCGCAGGTCGCAGCCTTCGAGGAGGAGTTCTCGGCCGCGCTGGTGGGCGGGCAGCGGTGCCAGGCGGTGAGCTCGGGGACGGCGGGGCTGCACGTGGGTCTGCTCGCGTGCGGGATCGGGCCTGGGGACGAGGTGATCGTGCCGTCGTTCACGTTCGCGGCGACGGCGAACTCGGTGGCGCTGACCGGTGCGACGCCGGTGTTCGCGGACATCGACCCGGACACGTTCTGCCTGTCGGCGGACTCGGTGGCGGCGGCGGTGACGGAGCGGACGCGGGCGGTGATGCCGGTTCACCTGTACGGGCACCCGGCGGACATGGACGGCATCGGTGCGGTGGCCGCGGAGCACGGGCTGGAAATCTTCGAGGATGCCGCGCAGGCGCACGGGGCGAGCCTGGACGGTCGTCTGGTGGGCACGTGGGGCCGGTTCGCGATGTTCTCGCTGTACCCGACGAAGAACATGACCTCCGGTGAGGGTGGCATGGTGGCCTGCGCGGACGAGGAGGTCGCGCGGCAGGTGCGGCTGCTGCGCAACCAGGGCATGGAGCGGCAGTACGCGAACGAGGTCGTGGGTCTGAACGTGCGGATGACCGACATCCACGCGGCGATCGGGCGGGTGCAGCTGGGCAAGCTGGGTGGCTGGACGGCGCAGCGGCAGGCGAACGCGGCGTTCTTCGACGCGCACCTGTCCAGTGTGGTGACTCCGCCGGTCCGTGAGGGTGCGGTGCACGTCTACCACCAGTACACGATCCGGGTGGAGGCGGGCGAGCGGGACCGGATGGTCACCACGCTGCGTGAGGAGCACGGGGTCGGGACGGGCGTGTACTACCCCACCCCCTCCCACCGGCTCGCGTCCCTGGAGCGGTACGTGCCGGCGGTGGACATGTCCCAGACCGAGCGGGCGGCCGGTGAGGTGATCTCCCTGCCGGTGCACCCCTCCCTGTCCCAGGGGGACCTGGAGCGGGTGGTGGCGGGCGTCAACGCCGTCGCCGGGGCGGGCGCGTGATGACGACGACGGCGGGGCGTGGGCCGGTGCGGGTGGGCCTGATCGGGCTGGGGTCGATGGGTCGCCACCACGCCCGGGTGATCCGGGCGACGCAGGGTGTGGAGCTGGTGGCGGTGGCCGACCCGGCCGGTGACACCTACGGGGTGGCCGGTGAGCTGGAGGTGCTGCCCGACGTCGAGGCGCTCATCGCCGCGGGCATCGACGCGGCCATGGTCGCGGTGCCGACGGTGTACCACGAGCAGGTGGGCCTGACGCTGGCCGCGGCCGAGGTCCACACGATGATCGAGAAGCCCATCGCGCACACTGTGGAGGCCGGCCGCCGAGTCGCGACCGCGTTCAGCGAGGCCGGCCTGGTCGGGGCGGTGGGCTACGTGGAGCGGTGCAACCCGGCGATCATGGAGCTGCGCCGCCGCCTGGCGGCCGGCGAGCTGGGACAGGTGTACCAGATCCAGACCCGGCGGCAGGGCCCGTTCCCGGCGCGGATCTCCGACGTGGGCGTGGTCAAGGACCTGGCGACCCACGACGTCGACCTCACCGCCTTCATCGCCGGCTCCACCTACCGGCAGGTGTCGGCGCAGGTGACCCACCGCTCGGGCCGTGAGCACGAGGACATGGTCGTGGCCACCGGGGTGCTGGAGTCCGGGGTCATCGTCAACCACGTCGTCAACTGGCTCTCGCCGATGAAGGAACGCACCACCGTCGTCACCGGTGAGCGCGGGGCCTTTGTCGCGGACACGATGAGTGGGGACCTCATCTTCTACGCCAACGGCACCGTCCCCACGACCTGGGACCGGGTGGCCCACTTCCGCGGCGTCACCGAGGGCGACGTCGTGCGCTACGCCCTGCCCAAGCGCGAGCCCCTGGCCGTGGAGCAGGAGAACTTCCGCGACGCCGTCCTGGGCAACGGCGCCGACATCGTCACCATGGACCAGGGCGTCCACACCCTCACCGTCATCGAAGCCATCCTCCAGGCCGCCGCCGAAGGCACCACCGTCCCCCTCTGACGGCGAGCCCTGACCCCAGCTGGCCCCGAAAGCCCCGCGCCGAGCGCTGAGTTGTTCCTCGTTGCTGGGGCGCGTGGCATTGGCGGCGCCGGTAACAAGTCAGCGCTCGGCGCGTGAGGGGGGCGCGCTCAGCGGAGGAGCTTGGACATGCGTCGGTCGGCGAGGAGCTTGCCGCCGGTCTGGCAGGTGGGGCAGTACTGGAGCGAGGAGTCGGCGAAGGACACCTCCGCCACGGGATCCCCGCACCGGGGGCAGGGCTGGCCCGTGCGCCCGTGCACGGCCATCCCCGAGCGTTTGACGTCCTTGAGCTCGGCCGCCTCCCGGCCCACCGCCGCGGCGATCGCGGCCTCGAGCACTCCGCCGATGCTGCCGTACAGGTGGTCGCGGGCGTCGGCGTCGAGGGTGCGCGTCAGCGCGAAGGGGCTGAGCCGGGCGGCGTGGAGGATCTCGTCGGAGTAGGCGTTGCCGATGCCGGCGATCGCCCCCTGGTCCCGCAGGAGGCCTTTGACCTGCTGGTTCTTCCCGTCGAGCAGCTCGTCGAGACGCTCGCGGGTGAAGGCCGCGGAGAGCGGCTCGACCCCGAGCGTGGCGATCCGCTCGACCTCGGCGGGATCGCGGACGATGTGGATGGCCAGGCTCTTCTTCGTGCCCGCCTCGGTGAGGTCGAAGGCGCTCTCGTCGAGGACGATGCGCGCCGCGAGCCCGGACTTCCCCGCCCGTGGCATCCCGGCGGGCGTCGTCTCGTGCCAGCGCACCCAGCCTGCCCGGGCGAGGTGGAAGACGAGGTGGAGGTCGCCGTCGGGCGTCGTCGTCGTGAGGTCGAGCCACTTCCCGTGCCGGGAGGCGCCGGTGACGGCGGCCCCGACGAGCGCCGTCGGCGGCGGGTCGTAGGTCTTGAGGGCGGGGAATGAGGTGACGTGGAAGGCGCGCACCGTCCGGCCCGTGGCGCGGGTGGCGAGCACCTGCACCAGGGCCTGCACCTCCGGAAGCTCGGGCACCGGAAAAGTCTGGCAGAGGGCGGTGCGGCGCAACAGTCCTGAGCAGCCGCCGACAGCCGACTCCCGGTAACAACTCAGCTGTCGGCGGAGAGGGGGACCGGCGGGCAGGGGAGCCGGCGGGAGGGCGCCGGGGGCGGCTACTGGCCGGTCTGGGCGTACTTGGCCTCGACGGCGTCCTTCTGGGGGCGCCACCAGGCCTCGTTGGTGCGGTACCACTCGATGGTGTCGGCCAGGCCGGCGCGGAAGTCGTGGAAGCGGGGCTTCCAGCCGAGCTCCTCGCGCAGGGGGCGGGAGTCGATGGCGTAGCGCAGGTCGTGGCCGGGGCGGTCGGCGACGTGGTCGTAGTCGCCGGGGTCCTTGCCCAGGAGCTCCAGGACGAGCTCGACGACGTCCTTGTTGTTCATCTCCCCGTCGGCGCCGATGAGGTACGTGCGTCCCACCTGGCCGCGGTCGATGATGTCCCACACGGCGGCGTTGTGGTCGGCGACGTGGATCCAGTCGCGGACGTTGAGGCCCGCGCCGTAGAGCTTGGGGCGCCGCCCGTCCAGGACGTTGGTGATCTGGCGGGGGATGAACTTCTCGATGTGCTGGTAGGGCCCGTAGTTGTTCGAGCAGTTCGACAGGGTCGCGGCCACCCCGAAGGAGCGGACCCAGGCGCGCACGAGCATGTCCGAGCCGGCCTTGGTCGAGGAGTACGGCGAGGAGGGGTTGTAGGGGGTGGTCGCGGTGAACTTGGCCGGGTCGTCGAGCTCGAGGTCCCCGTACACCTCGTCGGTGGAGATGTGGTGCAGGCGGGTGCCGTGGCGGCGCACCGCCTCGAGCACGGTGAAGGTCCCCACGATGTTCGTGTGGACGAAGGGCCACGGGTCGCCCAGCGAGTTGTCGTTGTGGGACTCGGCCGCGAAGTGGACGACGACGTCGGCCTGCGCCACGAGCGGGTCGACGACGTCGCGGTCGGCGACGTCGCCCTCGGCGAGCTCGACGTCCAGCCCGGCCAGGGACTCGCGGCTGCCGGCGTAGGTGAGCTTGTCGAGGACGGTGACCTGGACGTCGGGACGCTCGGTCAGGGTCTGGCGGACGAAGTTGGCACCGATGAACCCGGCACCACCGGTCACGAGCACGCGCACGGGACTACTCCTTGGTCGGTCGGTCGGACGGTCAGGGACGGCCCATGCCGTGGTAGGTCCAGCCGGCGGCGCGCCACTGGGCGGGGTCCAGGACGTTGCGGCCGTCGACGATGGCCGGCCGGTTGGCGAGCTCCTTGACGACGGCGGGGTCCAGGTCGCGGAACTGGCGCCACTCGGTGAGGAGCAGGACGACGTCGGCGCCGCTGATGGCGTCCTCGGCGGTGTCGGCGACGGTGAGGCCGTGGTTGTCCTGGGCGGCGAGGATCGGGCCGGCCTGGGGGTCGGTGACGGCGACGTGGGCGCCGGCGGCGGACAGGCGGTGGGCGATGTCCAGGGCGGGGGAGTTGCGCATGTCGTCGGTGTCGGGCTTGAAGGAGGCGCCCAGGACGGCCACCTTCTTCCCGGCCACGGCCCCGTCGAGGAGGTCGGTGGCCAGGGTGACGACGTGGTCGCGGCGGCGGTCGTTGATGGAGTCGACCTCGCGCAGGAAGCCCAGGGCCTCGTCCACGCCGAGCTCCTCGGCGCGGGCCATGAAGGCGCGGATGTCCTTGGGCAGGCAGCCGCCGCCGAACCCGACGCCGGCGCGCAGGAACTTGTGGCCGATGCGGTCGTCGTGGCCGATGGCGGCGGCGAGCTGGGTGACGTCGGCGCCGGTGGCCTCGCACAGCTCGGCCATGGCGTTGATGAAGGAGATCTTGGTGGCCAGGAAGGAGTTCGCGGCGACCTTGACGAGCTCGGCGGTGGCGTAGTCGGTGAGCAGGCGGGGGATGCCCTGGGTGGTGATGAGGTTGTCGTAGACCTCGTCGAGGACCTCTTGGCCGACGCGAGCGGCCTCGGGGTCGGGGGAGAGGCCGTAGACCATGCGGTCGGGGGAGATGGTGTCCTGCACCGCGAAGCCCTCACGCAGGAACTCCGGGTTCCACACCAGGACGCCACCGGCGGCGGTCACCTGGTCGGCGATCCCGGCGGCGGTGCCCACCGGCACGGTGGACTTGCCCACCACGAGCACCGGGCCGTCGGCGGTGGGGGCCAGGTGGGGCAGCAGGTTGGCTACCGCGCCGTTGACCTGCGACATGTCCGCGGCGTAGGACCCGGCCTGCTGGGGGGTGCCCACCCCGATAAAGTGGACGCGGGCGCCAACCACGGCGGCGAAGTCGGTGGAGAAGCGCAGCCGCCCCGCCCTGACGTTGCGCTCCAGGAGCTCCTCGAACCCGGGCTCGTGGAAGGGCGCCTTGCCCGCCGAGAGCAGAGCCACCTTGTCCTCGTTCACGTCGATCCCGACGACGTCATGGCCGAGCTCCGCCATCGACGCCGCGTGCACCGCACCGAGGTACCCACAACCGATCACCGAAATCTGCATGAGCACACACTAGCCATGCGAACGTGTGAGGAAGATGAGACTTCGGTCGAGGTCGTGGCCCTCGCTGGCCCGCTGAGGCCCGCGAGGTACATTCGCAGGCATGACAGTTCGCGGGGGGCGGATCGCTCTGTGCTGCACGATTGCCGGACTCATTACTGTCGGGGCGCTCGCGCCGGCCGCACAGGGGGTGGAGGAGCCCGCGGGTGGTGACGACGTCGTCGTCCTCGAGCTCACCGACGACGACGGCGTGCCGACGGACCTCGCGTCACGCCTCCAGGTGGACGGGGCGGTCGTCACCGACGAGCTCGACGTCCCCGAGTTCTCCGTCGCCGCCGTCACCTGGGACGGGCTGGACGCGCCGGACGAGACCTTCTCCGTGCGGGTGCGCACGGGAGGGGAGTGGACGCCGTGGGCCGAGATCGAGCCCGACGCCGCCGAGACCGGTGACGTGGGCGGGACCGAGCCCTACGTCGTCGGCGCGGCCACCGGGGTACAGCTGCGCGTGGCGGCCGGCGACGGCGACCTGCCCCACGACCTGCGCCTCCACCTCATCCCCCCGGAGCCGGGCGGGGAGGAGGCGGTCGCGACGACGCCGCAGGAGACCGCGCAGCTCGCGGCCGAGGCCGCCGCCGGCGCTTCCGAGACCGCCGCCAGCGCGTCCGCCGCACCAGCACACGACGCCACCCCGGGGCCTGCCGCCGCAGCGGCCGCCGTGCCCGAGGTCGCCGCTCCCGACGCGGCCGCGACCCAGGCTCGGGCGCTCGTCTCCCGTCCGCGGGTGACCCACCGCGCCGGCTGGGGTGCCGACGAGTCGAAGATGACGTGGAAGCCGCGGCACGACCCGCTGCGCGCCGCCGTCGTCCACCACACGGCCGGCACGAACAGCTACACCGCCGCCCAGTCCGCCGGGATCGTGCGGGGGATCTACCACTACCACGCGGTGAGCCGGGACTGGGGCGACATCGGCTACCACTTCCTCGTCGACAAGTACGGCCGGATCTTCGAGGGGCGGGCGGGTTCGCTCAACGCGCCGGCCGGCCGGATGCCCGAGGCCGCGCACGCCCGCGGCTTCAACCGCGGCACGCTCGGCATCTCCGTGCTCGGCGACTACTCCAGCGTCTACGCCCCCGACTCCGTCCTCAGCACGATGGCCCGTGTCATCGCGTGGAAGTTCGACGAGGCGGACGTCGACATGAGCATGCCCAGCGGCATGACCTCGCCCGGCACGGCCCACCGGCCCGCGGGGCAGAACCTGCCGCGCGTCTTCGCCCACCGCGACGTCGGCGCGACGACCTGCCCGGGCAACAACATCTACGCGCGCATCCCGCGGCTCAACGAGCAGGTCGCCACCCTCGTCGACGGCGACGAGTACCACCTGCGCAACAGCCTCACCGGCGGCGAGGCCCACCTCGCCTTCCGTCTCGGCCTGACCACCGACGAGGTGCTCGTCGGTGACTGGGACGGTGACGGCAAGGACACCCTCGCCCTGCGCCGCGGCAGCACCTACCTCGTCTACGACGCCCACCCCGGCCAGCGCTTCCGCACGGTGCGCTACGGGCGGCCCGACGACGTCGTCCTCGTCGGTGACTGGAACGGTGACGGCAAGGACACCTTCGCGGTGCGCCGCGGGCGGACCTACCACGTGAAGAACTCGATGACGGGCGGGGACGCCGACCGCGTGATCTTCTACGGCCGCCCGGCCGACGACGTGCTCGTCGGTGACTGGAACGGGGACCGACGCGACACCCTCGCGGTGCGCCGTGGCGCCGACTACCACGTGAAGAACCGCATCGCCGGCGGCGACGCGGACGTCGTCCTCCGGTACGGCCGTCCCGACGACGTCGTCCTCGTGGGGGACTGGGACCGCAACGGCACCGACACCTTCGCCGTCCGGCGGGGCCGCGAGTACCACGTGCGCAACTCCCTCTCCGGAGGGGAGGCCCACGTGGTGCTCACCTACGGGAAGGCCGACGACGTCGTGATCGTGGGCGACTGGAACGGCGACGGTCGCGACACCTTCGGAGTGCGCCGCAGCGGTTGACGGACCGGGTGGCGGACTGGCGTCGACAGGCGTAGCGGAGCGGTACGATCTGCTCGCACGGGGGCCTCTTTTCTGACTCAGGAGTCCTACGTGAACCTTCGACGTTCGCTGTCCGCTGCGGCGGTGGCGGCACTCTCCCTGGGGCTGGCGCTCGGCGCCGGTTCCCCCGCCCTGGCCAAGGGAGAGGTCGTCCGCGGGAACGGCAACGAGTACTTCCTCACCAACAACTTCTCCGGCACTGCCAACCGCTTCACCTACGGCAAGGCCACCGACGAGCTCTTCGTCGGCGACTGGGACGGCGACGGGCGCGACACCCTCGCCATCCGCCGCGGGAACACGTTCTACGTGTCCAACTCCCTCACCGGCGGCACGGCCGACAAGACCTTCAGGTACGGCCGCCGCGGGGACGTCATCCTCGTCGGTGACTGGAACGGGGACGGCAAGGACACCTTCGCGGTGCGCCGCGGGGCCGAGTACCACGTGAAGAACTCGGTGACGGGCGGCGACGCCGACCGTGTCTTCCGCTACGGCCGCGCCAAGGACACCATCCTCGTCGGCGACTGGGACCGCGACCGCCGCGACACCTTCGCGGTGCGCCGCGGCAGCGTCTACCACGTGAAGAACGCGCTGCGAGGCGGGGACGCCGACACCGTCGTCAACTACGGCCGCGAGAGCGACGTCATCCTCGTCGGTGACTGGGACGGCGATGGCGACGACACCTTCGCGGTGCGCCGCGGGGACACCTACCACCTCGCCAACAAGCTCCGGGGCGGGGCGGCGGACCGTGTCGAGAGCTACGGGAGCTCCAAGGACACCGTCTTCGTCGGTGACTGGAACAAGGACGGCAAGGACACCATCGGTCTGCGCCGGGTCGCGACGCCGCGCCCGACCGAGCCGGCCCCCGCCCCGGTGCGCACCATCACGGACGGGACTCACCGCGTCGGCTCGTCGGTGCAGCCCGGTGTCTACCGGGCCCCGGGTGGCGACCAGTGCTACTGGGAGAAGGTGTCCGGCTTCGGCGGCACCTTCGACGAGATCATCGCCAACGGCTACGGAGACACGAGCCCCATCGTGCGGATCGAGCGGTCGGACGCAGGGTTCGTGACCGAGGACTGCGGCACGTGGAGGAGCGTCGAGGCGACGTACCCGAGCGCGCCCGCCACCGCGTTCACGAGCGGCACCTTCGTCGTCGGCGGGCACATCCGGCCGGGGACGTACCAGGCTGCAGGTGGCGACCGCTGCTACTGGGAGCGCGTCTCCGGGTTCAGCGGGTACTTCGACGAGATCATCGCCAACAGCTACGGCGACCCGCGGCCGGTCGTGACCATCTCGAGCTCGGACGCGGGCTTCAGGTCCGAGGACTGCGGCACCTGGCGCACCATCGGGACTTCTGATCCGACGCCGACGCCGACGCCGACGCCGACGCCGACGCCGACTCCGGACCCGGACCCGGCGCCGTCACTTCCCCCGGGCGTGAAGCCTGTGAGTCCTCAACTGAACTGCGATGACTTCAAGAGCCAGCTGGATGCGCAGAGGACGTACGACTACTGGATGGAGCAGCTCGGCCGCGACGTCCACGGACTCGACGCCGATAAGGACGGCGAGGCCTGCGAGAGCTACTTCGGCTGATCTGGCGGCGCAGGTCCGGGATCAGCCCCGGGCCTGCGCCCGCAGGGTCTCCAGGTGGGCCTGCACGTCCTCCCACCGGGGGAGCAGGCCGGAGGCGCGCGCCTCCTCGAGGCCGGGTGCGTCGCGGTCCTTGTCCGAGAGCAGCGGCTCGAGCGGGCGGCCCTGGCGGTCCGTCGTCGGCCACTCGATCCCGATCGCGGGGTCGAGCGGGTCGATGCCGTGCTCGCGGCCAGGCGCGTAGGTGGCCGAGCACAGGTAGATGACGGTCGAGTCGTCCTCGAGGGAGAAGAAGGCGTGCCCCAGCCCCTCGGACACGTAGATGGCGCGCCGGTCGACGTCGTCGAGCAGGACGCTGTCCCACTGGCCGAAGGTCGGTGAGCCGACGCGGATGTCGACGACGACGTCGAGCACCGCCCCGCGCGGGCACATGACGTACTTGGCCTGCGACGGCGGGACGTCGGCGAAGTGGATGCCGCGCAGGACGCCCGCGGCCGACACCGAGGAGTTGGCCTGGCGCAGGTCGAGCGGGTGGCCGACGGCCTCGACGAAGCGCGGCTCGCTGAAGGCCTCGAGGAAGGTTCCTCGCGGGTCGCTGAACTGCCTCGGGGTGATCTCCCAGGCTCCGGGCACTGCCAGCTCACGGAACTCCACGCGCACTCTCCCTGCTCTCGACGTCCGGCTCAGGCTAGGGCACGTAGGCTGCCGCCGTGAGCCCTGAGAAGAAGCGGTGGATCGTCACGGGTGCCGGAGGCATGCTCGGCACCGACCTCGTCGCGCTCCTGCGCGACAACGGCGCGCAGGTGACGGCGCTGAGCCGGGAGGACCTCGACGTCACCGACCCGGGCGAGGTGGCCGAGCGCATCCGCGACGTCGACGTCGTCGTCAACTGCGCGGCGTGGACCGCCGTCGACGACGCGGAGGGGCTCGAGGACAAGGCCTTCACCCTCAACGCCGTGGCGCCGCAGCTCCTCGCGCGTGCCGCGCGGCTCGCGGGCGCGCGGATGGTCCACGTCTCCACCGACTACGTCTTCGCCGGCGACGCCTCCCACCCCTACGCCGAGTCAGCCGCCCTCGCGCCCCGCTCCGCCTACGGCCGGACCAAGGCTGCCGGGGAGTGGGCGGTGCGCGTCGAGTGCCCCGACCACCTCGTCGTGCGCACCGCCTGGCTCTACGGCGCCCACGGCAGCTGCTTCCCGCGCACGATGGCCCGGCTCGCCGGCGAGCGGGACGAGCTGACCGTCGTCGCCGATCAGGTCGGCCAGCCGACGTGGACGGCGGACCTCGCGGACCTTCTCGTGCGCCTCGTCGACGCCGGCGCCCCCGCCGGCACCTACCACGGCACCTCCTCGGGGGAGACGTCGTGGCACGGCTTCACCCAGGAGATCGTCCGGACGCTCGGCAAGGACCCGGCCATGGTGCTGGAGACGACGTCCGCGGACTTCCCGCGCCCCGCTCCCCGGCCCGCCTACTCGGTCCTCGGCCACGACGCGCTGCTCGCGGCCGGGGTCGAGCCGATCGGCCACTGGGCCGAGCGCTGGACCGTCGCCGCGCCCACGGTGCTCGCGGGCGGCTGAGCCGTCCCCGTCCTAGGCGGAGGGGGCGACGAAGTCGAGCTCCTGGAACTCGGCGACCTCCGGCACCCACCGGCGCGCGACGAAGTCGACGTGGTCAGGGTGGGAGTCGTAGGCGTCGAAGGTGGCCTGGTCGGCGAAGCGCATCCGGAACTGCCAGGCCAGCGGGCTCTTCGCGCTCACCTGCCGCATGACCGCGAAGTCCTCCACGCCGGGGATCGAGGTGAGGACCGTGCGTCCCTCCTCGAGGAAGGCCGCCTCCTCGGCGGAACCGGCGGGGTGGGACAGGCGGAAGGCGACGGTGTGCTCGATCGACAAGGCGGGCTCCGGTGCTCGGCTGGGTGAGGTCCCGACCGAGGCTAGCCGTGCTCGAGGAGGCTGCGCAGGTAGTTCCCGTACCCGGACTTGGCCAGGGCGTCGGCGCGCTCGGCGAGCTCGGCGTCGGAGAGGAAGCCCTGACGCCAGGCGACCTCCTCGGGGCAGCCCATCTTCAGGCCCTGGCGGGCCTCGACGGTGCGGACGAAGGCGGTGGCGTCGGCGAGGGAGTCGAAGGTGCCGGTGTCCAGCCAGGCCGTGCCACGCGGCAGCACCTCGACGTGGAGGTCCCCGCGCTCGAGGTAGACGCGGTTGACGTCGGTGATCTCGTACTCCCCGCGCGCCGAGGGCGCCAGGTTCTTCGCGATCTCCACGACGTCGTTGTCGTAGAAGTACATGCCCGGCACCGCGTAGGAGCTCTTGGGCTGGGCGGGCTTCTCCTCCAGGGAGACGGCCCTGAAGGCGGCGTCGAACTCCACGACGCCGTAGGCGCTGGGCTCGGACACGTGGTAGGCGAAGATCGCCCCGCCGCGGACGTCGGAGAAGCGCGAGAGCGTCTGGCCCAGGCCCGGGCCGTAGAAGATGTTGTCGCCCAGGACGAGGGCGGCCGGCTCGCCGCCGATGAAGTCCTCTCCCAGGACGAATGCCTGCGCCAGGCCGTTGGGGACCTCCTGGACCTGGTAGGAGATCGAGATCCCGAACTGGGAGCCGTCGCCCAGCAACCGCTGGAAGGCCTCCTGGTCGTGCGGTGTGGTGATGACCAGGACGTCGCGGATCCCGGCGAGCATGAGCGTGGTCAGCGGGTAGTAGACCATCGGCTTGTCGTAGACGGGCACCAGCTGCTTGCTCACCCCCAGGGTGATCGGGTGCAACCGTGTCCCTGAGCCGCCGGCCAGAATGATCCCTCGCATGGGGCAAGTGTTGCCCATCGGGCCGCCGCGATCCACCAGCGGGACCGAGAGTGCCGACGTCGCAGGAGCGACCTACAGTGGACCGGGTCACAGCAGGGGCCGCCGTCAGCGGCTCGGTTCGGGGGAGAACATGACATTGCGACGAGCGGCCGTCATCGCGGCCTCGCTGACCGTCTCGCTGATCGCTGTCGGTGCGCCGGCGGCCGGAGCGACCGGCGGGGAGATCGGTGGCCGAGGAGACCAGTACCACCTGACCAACGGCTGGCAGGGACGCACGCACGTCGCCTTCGCCTACGGGCGCGACAGGGACGTCGTCTACGTCGGTGACTGGAACGGGGACCGGGTCGACACCCTCGCCGTCCGCCGCGGCGCCACGTACCACTTCACCAACCGCCTCACCGGCGGGGAGGCGGACCGCGTCGTCACCTACGGCCGCGCGGGGGACACCGTCCTCATGGGCGACTGGGACGGCGACGGCGTCGACACCCCCGCCGTCCGACGGGGCGCCACCTACCACGTCAAGAACAGCCTCTCCGGCGGCGACGCCGACCGGGTGACCACCTACGGGCGGCGGGGCGACGTCGTCGTCGTCGGGGACTGGAACGGCGACGGCCGCGACACCCTGGGCGTGCGCCGGGGCTCGGTCTACCACCTGAAGAACTCCATCAGCGGGGGTGACGCGGACTCCGTCGTCAGCTACGGCCGCCAGCGTGACGAGGTGATCGTCGGTGACTGGGACGGCAACAGGCGCGACACCCTCGGCATCCGCCGCGGCAACGTCTTCCACATCAAGAACTCGATCTCCGGCGGTGACGCGGACCGCGTCATGAGCTACGGCCGCGACACCGACGCCGTCCTCGTGGGGGACTGGAACGCCAACCGCACCGACACGATCGGCCTGCGCACCCAGCGCGCCGGGCACGTCGAGCAGCCGCCCGCACAGGGCGGGCTCACCGCCTACGACGAGCGCATGTTCCGCCTCGTCAACGAGGAGCGCGTCGCCGCCGGCGTCGCGCCGATGCGGCTGTGGCCGGGCCTGCGGACCGGAGCCCTCGCGCACTCGCAGTGGATGGGACGCACCGGCAGCTTCGAGCACGCGACGACGGACACGATCCGTTCCGACGCCCGTGCCGTCGGCTGCACGGCCGCCGCGGAGAACATCTTCTGGGGCACCCGCGGCTACGTGGACGACCCGGACGCCGCCGTCGAGGCGTACATGAACTCTCCCGGCCACCGCGCCAACATCCTCAACCCCAACCACCGCTTCTTCGCGGCCGGCACGGCGCAGGCGGTCAACGGCAACGTCTACAACACCCAGCGCTTCGCCAGCAGCTGCTCCTGAGCCCGGCCCGCACCCCGCGCGTCCCCACCGGCGCGCGGGGTGCGGCACGCCCGCTCGACCGACCGATACGGTAGGCGGGCCGGCAGGCGCCCGACTGCCGCGGTGAGAGGTGGAGATGCGGCGAGTGCTCGGCGTCCCGCGCGACTACGCGTGGGGCTCACCCTCGGCGATCCACCGGCTCATGGGCACGGAGCCGGACGGGACGCCGCTTGCCGAGCTGTGGTTCGGGGCGCACCCGAGCGGCCCGGCACGCGCGGCGGACGGCGCCGGTGACGTCCTCGGGCTCATCGAGGCAGACCCCGCCGGCACTCTGGGCCGCGACGTCCTGGCCCGCTTCGGTGCCCAGCTGCCCTACCTCCTCAAGCTCATCGCCCCGCGCCGGCCGCTGTCCCTGCAGGTGCACCCCGACCTCGAGCGGGCGCGTGCCCGCTTCGCCGCCGAGAACCGGGCGGGCGTGCCGCTGGACGCCCCGTGGCGCAACTACCGCGACGCCAACCACAAGCCCGAGCTCGTCTTCGCGCTCACCACGTTCGAGGCCGTCTCCGGCTTCCGCGCCCCGCGCCGCGCCGCCGAGCTCCTCGCGGACCTCGATGCGCCGCTCACCAGGTCCCTCCACGCCGCCCTGGTCGCCGACCCCACCCCGAGCGGGATGCGCACGGCCTTCACCTCCCTGCTCGACCCCGCCACCCGCCCCTCGGCGCGCGAGGTGGCCGACGTCGTCGACGCGTGCCGGCGGCGGGCGGCGGACGGGTCGCCCTCACCCCGCGCCGACGCGATCGTCGGACGGCTCGCCGAGGAGCACCCGCACGACCCGGGCGTCGTCGCCTCGCTCCTGCTCAACCCCGTGACGCTGCAGCCGGGGGACTCCCTGTTCGTTCCCGCCGGCGGGGTGCACGCCTACCTGTCCGGCCTCGGGGTCGAGATCATGGCCTCCTCGGACAACGTCCTGCGCGCCGGCCTCACGAGCAAGCACGTGGACGTCGGGGAGGTCCTCGACTGCGTCGACTACGTCGCCGCCCCGCCCATCCGCGTGGCACCGGAGGTCTTCCACGGGGCCACCCGCGTGTTCTACGCGCCGGTGGACGACTTCGAGCTGTCCGTCACCACCCTGGCCGACGGCGACTGCGCCGACGGCGCGCGCCCGCTACCCGGCCGCGGCCCCCGGATGCTCCTGTGCCTGCAGGGTGAGATGGAGGTCGCCGCAGCGTCGGGCGCCCTGCGTCTGCGCCACGGGGACGCTGCCTTCGTGCGCGCCGACGACGGCCCGCTCACCGTCCACGGCCCCGGCACGCTGTTCCAGGCCGACGTGCCGTAACCGCCCACCCCCCGCCTCCCCCCCCCGGCCCCCCGGGCCCCCCCCGAGTCCCCCCCGACGGCCCCCCGGCCCCCGGCCGTCGTCGGCGTCCTGCCCACGGAGTGGCCCCGGCTGGACCCGCCGCCACCCGGCTCCACGCCCTACCCGCCGGACGTGGAGGCGAACCTCGGGGGCGTCCACGTCCGGCGGGTAGGGCGTGGAGCCGGGTGGCGGCGGGTCCAGCCGGGGC
>NZ_CBCOOR010000007.1:0-170629 GCF_965111665.1 Georgenia sp. Marseille-Q6866
GCATGGGTCTCCTTCTCACGTCCGTCCTGCAGGGTCCGGTCCCCCGCCAATGTACCGCCGTGGCGGCCGTGACCGGCGGCGCCGCCCTCAGGTGAGGTTGACGAGCACGACGTAGGTGAGGGTGCCGGCGCCCACGCTCAGCAGGGTGCGGCGCCCGCCGGTGAGGTGGACGGCGACGGTGACGGCGGCGGCCAGAGCGGCGTGGAGCAGGTGCCCGCCGGTGGCGGAGGAGCGGAAGGTGGCGGCCGCGAGCACGGCGAGGATGCCGGCGGGCATCCAGGCCGCCATCGTCGTGACGAGACGCGAGTCGCGCAGCGGCTCGAGGATCGCGAAGGGCACCGCGCGCAGCGCGAGGGTGATGACGAAGACGGTCGCGAGGACGGCGACGACGTAACCCGGCTCAACCACCCGACCCTCCTCTCGTGAGAGCGTACCGGCCGAGGAGGAGCCCCACGAGCAGGACGAGCCCGACGAGGAGGACGGAGTCGGGGGCGACGACGACGGCGCAGGTGAAGGCGAGCCCGGCGAGCAGCAGCGACGGGACCTCCCGGCGGCTGCGCGCCGCGTCGAGGGTGAGGGTGAGGAACAGGGCGCACAGGGCGAACTCCAGGCCCTGGACCGGTCCGGGCAGGAGGGAGGCGACCGCGACGCCGGTGAGGCCGCCGCCCACCCAGTAGGCCTGGAAGGACACCTGCATCGAGACCAGGCGCCACGCCGTCCAGCCGTGGGGGCGCACGGCGGTCATCGCGTAGGCCTCGTCGATGAGGGCGTAGACGGAGTAGGCGCGAGCCACCGGGTGGCGCACGGCGCGCAGGGGGAAGGAGAAGGCGTAGAAGACGTGCCGGAAGTTGACGACGAGGGTGGTGAGGGCGATCGCCGCGATCGAGGCTCCCCCGCTGATCATCCCGACGAGGAGGAGCTCGAGGGAGCCGGCGAAGACCGCGACGGACAGCGCCGGGGCGAGCCACCACGGCAGTCCGGCCTGGACGACGAGGAGGCCGAAGGCCACGCCGAGCGGGTAGAGGCCCAGCCCGGCGGCCAGGGAGGCCCGGACGCCCGCGCCGATCTCGGCGCGGCGTCCGGTGCCCTCGTGGGTGGTCGGTCGTGACACGGGAACCGAGGTCAGCCGACCACCAGGGCCGGGACGGCCTCCGGCGCGAGCGGGGTGCCGCGGTCGGCGGCGTCCCACGCGGCGACGCACAGTGCCCGCCAGCCGTCGAGGCTGACGCGTGCGCGGGTGCTGCCGCCCAGCCGCTGCGTGTCGGTCGGGCCGAGCGGGCCGGTGGGGTCGTCGAGGAGCTCGAGTGCGCCGTCGTGCACGCGCGCGAGGGCGGCACCGGAGCCCCACCAGCCGTCCTCGACCTCGACCGGCGACGGGTGCTGGACGAACAGCCCGCGCAGGTCGATGGCGAGGAGGGAGGGGCGCTGGTGCGCCGGGGCGAGGACGGTGTCGCGCGCGGTGGTCACGCCGGTGAGGACGAGGAGCCCGGGCATGCCGGCGGCTCGTGCGCCCTCGAGGTCGGTGTCGAGCCGGTCGCCGACGGCGATCGGCGTCGAGGCTCCGAGCCGGTCCGCGGCCTGGTGGTAGATCGCCGGGAGCGGCTTGCCGGACGCGAGGGGCTCGATGCCCGTCGCCTCGACGACGGCGCGCACGAGCGCACCGTTCCCGGGTGCCACTCCGCGCTCCTTGGGGATGGAGCCGTCGAGGTTCGTGGCCACGTGGCGAGCTCCGGCGCCGACGGCGTAGGCGGCCTCGGCGAGGTCACGCCATCCCAGGTCCGGCGCGAAGCCCTGGACGACGGCCGCCGGGGCGTCCGCGGCGCTCGTCACGAGCTCGAAGCCCGCGGCGCTCAACGCGGTACGCAGGCCCTTGCCGCCGACCGGGAGCACCCGGGCGCCGGGCTCGAGCTCGTCCTGCAGGAGGAGAGCCACCGACTGGGCGGAGGTGACGATCTCCTGCGGCTCGCAGGGGATGCCGAAGCCGGTGATCTGCGCGGCGATGTCCTCCGGTTCCCGGGAGGAGTTGTTCGTGACGTACAGCGGACGCAGGCCCCGCGCGGCGGCCGCCTGGATGGCGGCCGGCGCGTGGTTGACGGGCTCGTCGCCCAGGTAGACGACGCCATCGAGGTCGTACAGGGCGACGTCGTAGGTATCAGCGGGTACGGCAGAGCCGGTGAGAGTTGCCGTCACGGGCGCTCCTCCTCGGTGTCGGCGAACAGGTCGAGCTGGACCTGCTCGGGCTCGTCGGCATCGTCATCCTGCTCGAGCTCCGCGTCCGACTCGGGCTCGGGCTCAACAGCAGCTTCGGCCTCCGGCTCGGCCTCCGGCTCGACCTCCGGCTCGGGCTCAACCACGGCCTCAACCTCCGGCTCGGGCTCAACCGCGGCCTCGGCCTCGGGCTCAACCTCAACCTCGGGCTCCGGCTCGACCTCGGGCTCGACCTCCGGCTCCGGCTCCGGCTCCGGCTCGGCCTCAACCACGGCCTCGTCCTCAGTCTCGGGAGCAACCTCGGGCTCGATCTCAGCCTCAGCGGCTGCGTCCGTCTCGGTGCCGTCCTCGTCGTCCTCGGGCTCGGGCTGCGTCGCTACCGGGTGATCCGGCGCGTCGTCCTCGTCCTCGTCCCCGAGGAGGTCGACCACGACGAGCTCCTCGTCCTCGAGCTGCATCTCTCCCGCGGCCTCTCGGACAGCGGCAGCCTCCTCGTGGCGACCGAGCGTCTCGAGACGGTCGGCGCGCACCAGCTGGAGGCGACGCTTGGGCTCGGCGTCCTTGACCGCCGGGAGCAGTCGCTCCACGACGAGCAGGGCCGCCTCGTGCTCACCGAGGTCGGCGCGTGCGCCGCTCTCGACGAGAGTGAGCTCGACCGCCTCGGCGACGGGCAGCTTCCGGCCCTTGGCCTCGGCGATGACGCTGAGCGCCCGCTCCGGGCGGCCCAGGCCACGCTCGCAGTCCGCCTCGATCGCCGGGTGGGCGTCCATACCGCTCAGGCGGCGCACGGTGCGGACCTCACGCAGCGCCTCCGCGTACCGGCCGGTGGCGTAGGCGGTGAGCGCGAGAGCCTCGCGGACGACGTCGACGCGTCCGGCGCTGCGCACAGCCGTCCGGGCGTGCTCGTAGGCAAGCTCCGGCTCGGTGTCGACGAGCCTGCCGGCCATGATGAGGTGGGAGGCGACGTGGTCGGCGTTCGACTTCGTCAGCGTCCGCAGCCGGGCGCGCGCGGCGCGGTCCAGCATGTCGGGCGTGACGTCCTCATCGATGATCGGCTCCGGCTCGCGCTCGACGCGGCGCGGGTCGAGCTCACCGGGGCGGCTGGGGCGGCCACTTCGCGCATTGGCCGCTGCATCGCCACCCTCCTTGCTGAAGCGTCGGGGAGCGCGCGGGTCGTCGCGACGGTCGTCGCGACGCGGTCCGCCGCGACGGTCGTCGTCACCGCGGGGCCGAAAGCCCCGCTCCTCCCGGCCACGGGAGGGCTGCTCGCTCCCACGGTGCGGGCGGGAGCTCCACTCGCCACGGCGCTCGTCGGCGCTGCCAGGACGACGGTCCTCGCCCCGAGGGCCGGAGTCACGGGGACCACGGCGCTGGTCGCCGCCACGGCTGGCACCGAAGTCACGGCCGCCACGGTTATCGCCATCGCGGCGCGGACCGAAGTCACGACCACCACGGTTGTCACCATCGCGGCGCGGACCGAAGTCACGACCACCACGGTTGTCACCATCGCGGCGCGGACCGAAGTCACGACCACCACGGTTGTCACCATCGCGACGGGGACCGAAGTCACGACCGCCACGGTTGTTGTCAGCGCCACGGCTCGGACCGAAGTCACGGCCACCGCCACGGGTGTCGCCGCCACGGCTCGCACCGAAGTCGCGGCCACCACGGGGGTCGCCGCCACGGCTCGCACCGAAGTCGCGGCCACCACGGGGGTCGCCGCCACGGCTCGCACCGAAGTCACGACCGCCACGGTTCTCGCCATCACGACGGGGACCGAAGCTACGACGCTCATCCCCGCCACGGCTTGCACCGAAGTCACGGCCGCCACGGTTCTCGCCATCGCGGCGCGGACCGCCGGAGTCACGGCCACCACGGCTGTCACCATCACGGCGCGGACCGAAGTCTCGGCTACCGCCACGGGTGTCGCCGCCACGGCTCGCACCGAAGTCACGGCCACCACGGTTGTCACCATCACGACGGGGAGCGAAGTCACGGCCACCACGACGCTCATCGCCACCACGGCTCGCACCGAAGTCACGGCCACCACGGTTGTCACCATCGCGACGGAACTCGCCACCGCGGTCGTCACGCCGCGCGCCGAAGCCGCGGTCGTCAGCTGCGCGGCCGCGATCGCGGTCGGAGCCGGGGCGAGAGGACCTGGAGTCCCAGTCACCACGGGGACGACGGTCGTCGGCCCGGGGGCCGGTCCGTCGGTCGTCTCCCTCACGGCGGGGACCACGGTCGCTCGTGGGACGCGAGCCCCACTCGCCGCGAGGCTTGCGGTCGTCGCGCGGGCCGCTGCGGCGGTCGTCGGAGCCGCGGCTCGGGCCACTGTCACGGCTGTACGGCGCGCGCGCCGGGCGCGAGCCCCACTCACCGCGCGAACGCGCACCGCTGTCGGCGGAACCGGGCCGGCGGTCGCTCTCGCGACGAGGGCCGTCGTTGTCGCGGCGCGGCTGGTAGGGGCGCTCACGGTCGCCCGTGCGCCCACCCTCGTTCGAGGAGCGGGGCGTCCAGTCGCCGCGCGCACCGCGGTTCTCGCCCTCGCGGCGAGGGGCCGAGCTCCGCGGCCCGTCGTTCTTGCGGTACGGGCGCTGCTGCCCGCCGTCGCGGCGCGGTCCACCCTGGCCTGCACCGCGGGGGGCGCCGGCTGCGCCGCGCTGCCCCTTGTCGGGCCGCCCGGAGCGATCCTCGCCACGTGATGAGCTGTTCCTGTGGTCGTCCATCGATCTCTCTCTTCATCTGGGCGTACACCCGGGTAGAAACACGTAAGGGCCGCAACGCATCGTTGCGGCCCTTACGGGAATGGGTGTTCGGCGGTGTCCTACTCTCCCACGTAGTCTCCCACGCAGTACCATCGGCGCTGAGGGGCTTAGCTTCCGGGTTCGGAATGGGACCGGGCGTTTCCCCCTCGCTATGACCGCCGTAACTCTGTGGAGTTGTCCAGCCGCTCCACACACGCGTGGTGTGTGGGGTGGGTGGCTCCAGAACCGTACAGTGGACGCGTCAACAATTGATCTTTGTGTTGTGGTGAAGTTGTTGGCCAATTAGTACCGGTCAGCTCCACGGGTCTTTAGTCCCCGCTTCCACGTCCGGCCTATCAACCCAGTGTTCTGCTGGGGGCCTTCCCACCTCGAGGGTGGTGGAAACCTCATCTTGAAGCAGGCTTCCCGCTTAGATGCTTTCAGCGGTTATCCCTTCCGAACGTAGCCAACCAGCCGTGCTCCTGGCGGAACAACTGGCACACCAGAGGTTCGTCCGTCCCGGTCCTCTCGTACTAGGGACAGGCCTTCTCAAGTTTCCTGCGCGCGCAGCGGATAGGGACCGAACTGTCTCACGACGTTCTAAACCCAGCTCGCGTACCGCTTTAATGGGCGAACAGCCCAACCCTTGGGACCTACTCCAGCCCCAGGATGCGACGAGCCGACATCGAGGTGCCAAACCATGCCGTCGATATGGACTCTTGGGCAAGATCAGCCTGTTATCCCCGGGGTACCTTTTATCCGTTGAGCGACGGCGCTTCCACAAGCCACCGCCGGATCACTAGTTCCGACTTTCGTCCCTGCTCGACCTGTCAGTCTCACAGTCAAGCTCCCTTGTGCACTTACACTCGCCACCTGATTGCCAACCAGGCTGAGGGAACCTTTGAGCGCCTCCGTTACATTTTGGGAGGCAACCGCCCCAGTTAAACTACCCACCAGGCACTGTCCCTGATCCGGATTACGGACCGAGGTTAGATGTTCAGAACGACCAGAGTGGTATTTCAACGATGACTCCACAACCACTGGCGTGGCTGCTTCACAGTCTCCCACCTATCCTACACAAGCCGTCCCGAACACCAATACCAAGCTATAGTAAAGGTCCCGGGGTCTTTCCGTCCTGCTGCGCGTAACGAGCATCTTTACTCGTAATGCAATTTCGCCGAGTTCACGGTTGAGACAGCGGAGAAGTCGTTACGCCATTCGTGCAGGTCGGAACTTACCCGACAAGGAATTTCGCTACCTTAGGATGGTTATAGTTACCACCGCCGTTTACTGGGGCTTAAATTCTGAGCTTCGCCCAACCGAAGTTGAGCTGACCCGTCCTCTTAACCTTCCAGCACCGGGCAGGCGTCAGTCCGTATACATCGTCTTGCGACTTCGCACGGACCTGTGTTTTTAGTAAACAGTCGCTTCTCCCTGGTCTCTGCGGCCCTCAAAGGCTAGCCAGCAAGTGGCTTCACCCCTCAGGCCCCCCTTCTCCCGAAGTTACGGGGGCATTTTGCCGAGTTCCTTAACCATGATTATCTCGATCGCCTTGGTATACTCTACCTGACCACCTGAGTCGGTTTAGGGTACGGGCGGCTAACACCTCGCGTCGAGGCTTTTCTTGGCAGCATAGGATCACCCTGCTTCCCGCGTTCGCGGTCACCATCGGGTCTGAGGCTTGTGTGAGGCCCGGATTTGCCTGGACCTCGCCCTGCTCCCTTGGACGTGCATAGCCATTAAGCACGCGGAGGCTACCTGTCTGCGTCACCCCTGTTAATACGCTTACCTACTACCGGTTCGGGTTCCGCGCGCGGCCCACACGCACCCCGAAGGGTGACGAGTGGGCGTTGGGCGGTTAGCATCACCGGGCTCGGTATGGGCGGTGTTTCGCCGGTACGGGAATATCAACCCGTTGTCCATCGACTACGCCTGTCGGCCTCGCCTTAGGTCCCGACTTACCCAGGGCGGATTAACCTGGCCCTGGAACCCTTGGTCATTCGGCGGACGGGTTTCTCACCCGTCTTTCGCTACTCATGCCTGCATTCTCACTCGTGTGGGATCCACCACTGGGTCACCCCGCAGCTTCACCTCCCACACGACGCTCCCCTACCCATCAACACCCCTGAACACACTCCACGAGGGAGGCGCTGGGGACATGTGCTGATGCCACGGCTTCGGCGGTGTGCTTGAGCCCCGCTGAATTGTCGGCGCAGAATCACTTGACCAGTGAGCTATTACGCACTCTTTCAAGGGTGGCTGCTTCTAAGCCAACCTCCTGGTTGTCTGTGCAACTCCACATCCTTTCCCACTTAGCACACGCTTAGGGGCCTTAGCCGGTGGTCTGGGCTGTTTCCCTCTCGACTACGAAGCTTATCCCCCGCAGTCTCACTGCTGCGCTTACACTTACCGGCATTCGGAGTTTGGCTGACGTCAGTAACCTGTTGGGGCCCATCGGCCATCCAGTAGCTCTACCTCCGGCAAGAAACACGCAACGCTGCACCTAAATGCATTTCGGGGAGAACCAGCTATCACGAAGTTTGATTGGCCTTTCACCCCTACCCACAGGTCATCCCCTCAGTTTTCAACCTAAGTGGGTTCGGTCCTCCACGCGGTCTTACCCGCGCTTCAACCTGCCCATGGGTAGATCACTTCGCTTCGGGTCTAGAGCACGCGACTGAATCGCCCTATTCGGACTCGCTTTCGCTACGGCTTCCCCACACGGGTTAACCTCGCCACGTACCACTAACTCGCAGGCTCATTCTTCAAAAGGCACGCCGTCACCCCAGCTAAGGAGGCTCCGACGGGTTGTAAGCATCCGGTTTCAGGTACTATTTCACTCCCCTCCCGGGGTACTTTTCACCTTTCCCTCACGGTACTTGTCCGCTATCGGTCACTAGGTAGTATTTAGGCTTAGCAAGTGGTCTTGCCAGATTCACACGGGATTTCACGGGCCCCGTGCTACTCGGGATCCCCACCGGGAGGTGATGCCATTTCGTCTACAGGGGTCTCACCTACTGTGCCCGGCCTTCCCAGACCGTTCGACTATGACAACACTTTTTTACTCCCTACCCAGCCGGCAGGCTGAGTGAGCGGGTCCCACAACCCCGAAGGTGCAACGACTGCCGTCTTTAACACACCCCCGGTTTAGCCTCATCCGCTTTCGCTCGCCACTACTCACGGAATATCTCTTCCTGTGGGTACTGAGATGTTTCACTTCCCCACGTTCCCTCCACACGCCCTATACATTCAGGCGCGGGTAACTGGGCATGACCCCAGCTGGGTTTCCCCATTCGGACATCCTCGGATCACGGTTCGTTAGCCAACTCCCCGAGGCTTATCGCAGGCCACCACGTCCTTCTTCGGCTCCTAGTGCCAAGGCATCCACCGAATGCTCTTAAAAACTTGACCACAAAAGATCAAAGATGCTCGCGTCCACTGTACAGTTCTCAAGCAACCCACCGACCAACCCCGTCCCCCACACACTTCGGCGTGAGGACCGGCAGAAGGCGGCCACCAGAAGAAACACACCCAACCACACCCGCAAGCGGGGTGGCTGTGGCCTGTGTCCTCAGGACCCAACAGCATGCCAAGCCTCGATGTTCCACCCATGAGCAACCACCAGACACACATACGGTGTCTGCGTGGCCACCTGACACCACCGATGAACCCCGACGAAGCGGGCGATGATGTGGTGAGCTCCTTAGAAAGGAGGTGATCCAGCCGCACCTTCCGGTACGGCTACCTTGTTACGACTTCGTCCTAATCGCCAGTCCCACCTTCGACAGCTCCCTCCCACAAGGGGTTGGGCCACCGGCTTCGGGTGTTACCGACTTTCATGACGTGACGGGCGGTGTGTACAAGGCCCGAGAACGTATTCACCGCAGCGTTGCTGATCTGCGATTACTAGCGACTCCGACTTCATGGGGTCGAGTTGCAGACCCCAATCCGAACTGAGACCGGCTTTTTGGGATTCGCTCCACCTCGCGGTATCGCAGCCCTTTGTACCGGCCATTGTAGCATGCGTGAAGCCCAAGACATAAGGGGCATGATGATTTGACGTCATCCCCACCTTCCTCCGAGTTGACCCCGGCAGTCTCCTATGAGTCCCCACCATTACGTGCTGGCAACACAGGACAAGGGTTGCGCTCGTTGCGGGACTTAACCCAACATCTCACGACACGAGCTGACGACAACCATGCACCACCTGTACACCGACCTTACGGGGAGCACATCTCTGCACTTTTCCGGTGTATGTCAAGCCTTGGTAAGGTTCTTCGCGTTGCATCGAATTAATCCGCATGCTCCGCCGCTTGTGCGGGCCCCCGTCAATTCCTTTGAGTTTTAGCCTTGCGGCCGTACTCCCCAGGCGGGGCACTTAATGCGTTAGCTGCGGCACGGAACCCGTGGAATGGATCCCACACCTAGTGCCCAACGTTTACGGCATGGACTACCAGGGTATCTAATCCTGTTCGCTCCCCATGCTTTCGCTCCTCAGCGTCAGTAACGGCCCAGAGACCTGCCTTCGCCATCGGTGTTCCTCCTGATATCTGCGCATTCCACCGCTACACCAGGAATTCCAGTCTCCCCTACCGCACTCTAGTCTGCCCGTACCCACTGCAGGCGCAAGGTTAAGCCTTGCGTTTTCACAGCAGACGCGACAAACCGCCTACGAGCTCTTTACGCCCAATAATTCCGGACAACGCTTGCGCCCTACGTATTACCGCGGCTGCTGGCACGTAGTTAGCCGGCGCTTCTTCTGCAGGTACCGTCACCCGAAGGCTTCTTCCCTACTGAAAGAGGTTTACAACCCGAAGGCCGTCATCCCTCACGCGGCGTCGCTGCATCAGGCTTTCGCCCATTGTGCAATATTCCCCACTGCTGCCTCCCGTAGGAGTCTGGGCCGTGTCTCAGTCCCAGTGTGGCCGGTCACCCTCTCAGGCCGGCTACCCGTCGTCGCCTTGGTAGGCCATCACCCCACCAACAAGCTGATAGGCCGCGAGCCCATCCCCAACCGATAAATCTTTCCACACACACCCATGCAGGCACGTGTCATATCCGGTATTAGCCACGATTTCTCGAAGTTATCCCGAAGTCAGGGGCAGGTTACTCACGTGTTACTCACCCGTTCGCCACTAATCCGCCCAGCAAGCTGGGCTTCATCGTTCGACTTGCATGTGTTAAGCACGCCGCCAGCGTTCGTCCTGAGCCAGGATCAAACTCTCCGTAAATGTTTATCGCCACCCCCAAAGAGGTAACAACCATACGAAGAAACACCCACCACCCAAAAGGACGGCGAGCGATCCAGGCAAACACCCACCCGCAGAAAGGAAACCACGGACGAGCATCAACCAAACAAACTAACGACCCCAGACACCAACCAACCCATCCACCAGACGATGGACAAACCAGCCGACGCCAGGACCATATTGGCATCAAAAACTTGGCACACTGTTGAGTTCTCAAGAAACAGACACACACCGCCGAGACCCGAGTCATCTGACCCGAACCCCGGACCGGGGCAACCTCTTAAACTTACCTGATCGATTCCGGCCCGTCAACTTGCGTTTCCGTGGCCCTCGTCTCTCAGTTCCACATCCCGTGGGCGTGACACAGTCACTCGCTTCGGTGTGGACTCGCCATCCCCGGGACCGGCCGCCCAGCCTCTCGGCCTAGCGTCCGTGCCTCCCTGGGGGGCAACGAGGTGAAACATTACGGGGCCGGCGGGCCGCCGTCAAACGACCGGGCGCAGGCCCTGATCCGGCCCCGTTTACCGGGGCTGACCTGCGGTTTTGCCGCCGCGAGCGGCCATCGACACCGATCTGGAGCGGGAAACCAGCCCTGTGCGGTCGTTCACACGGCGTGCCGCCGGGCCAGGTGTCCCGCGCACCGCTATACGTGCGCGCCCGAGACGCGACGACGCCCGCCGGCCGAGAGGCAGGCGGGCGTCGTCGTGAGCACCGGGCGGTCAGGCGCCGGGAACCTCGGCGACCGCGAGGTTCCGTCGGCCCCGGCGCAGGAGCACGAACCGCCCCGCGAGCAGGTCCTCCGGCGCGAGCACGTGGTCCTCGTCGCTGAGCTTGACGTTGTTGAGGTAGGCACCGCCCTCGGCGATGGTCCGGCGCGCGGCGGACCGCCCGTTCGCCAGGCCGGTCGCCACGAGGAGGTCGACGAGGTTGGACTCCCCCACCACCGCCTCACCGCGCGGCAGCTCCGCAACTGCGTGCCCGAGCGTCTCAGGGTCCAGGTCCCGTAGCTCGCCCCTCCCGAACAGGGCGCTCGAGGCCCGCTCCACCCGCTCGGTCGCCTCGGCCCCGTGCACCAGGGTGGTGACGTCCTGCGCAAGGGCCCGCTGCCCCTGCCGCGCCTGCGGCCGCTCGGCCACCGCGGTGACGAGCTCGGCGATCTCCTCGCGGCTGCGGAAGGTGAAGATCTTGAGGAACCGCTCGACGTCGCCGTCGTCGGTGTTGAGCCAGAACTGGTAGAAGGCGTACGGGCTCATCATGTCCGGGGCGAGCCACACCGCCCCGCCCTCGCTCTTGCCGAACTTCGTGCCGTCGGCCTTGGTGATGAGCGGGGTCGTCATCGCCTGGACGCCGGTGGCGTCGGCCTTGCGGATGAGCTCGACCCCGGACAGCAGGTTGCCCCACTGGTCGTTGCCACCCGTCTGCAGGGTGCAGCCGTAGCGGCGGTGCAGCTCCCGGAAGTCCATGCCCTGGAGGATCTGGTAGCTGAACTCCGTGAAGGAGATGCCCTCGTCGCTGGCCAGCCGCCGGGCGACGGTGTCCTTGGCGAGCATCGTGCCCAGCCGGTAGTGCTTGCCGATCTCCCGGAGGAAGTCGATCGCGCTCAGCTCGCTCGTCCAGTCGAGGTTGTTGACCATCCGCGCGGCGTTCTCGCCCTCGAAGTCGAGGAACGGCTCGATCTGCCGGCGCAGGCGCTCGGTCCACTCGCCCACGACCTCGCGGTCGTTGAGCGTGCGCTCCCCCGACATGCGCGGGTCACCGATGAGCCCGGTCGCCCCGCCGACGAGCGCGATGGGCCGGTGGCCGGCGCGCTGGAGGTGACGCAGGAGGATGAGCTGGACGAGGTGCCCGTGGTGGAGGCTGGGCGCCGTCGGGTCGAAGCCGCAGTAGTAGGTGACCGGTCCCGCGGCGAGGGCGGCGCCGATGGCGTCGCGGTCGGTGGCCTGGGCGATGAGCCCGCGCCACTCCAGCTCCTCGAGGATGTCACTCACGTCTGCGTACCTTCCTGGTCGGTCGGGACCGGTCCGGCCCCGGGTCTAGTGTGCCCCGTCCGCCGTCCCGGCTCGTCCGCCGTCCGTGGGACGACGACGACGGCGCACCCCCGGCCGGTAGGTCGAGACGGTGGGGTCGCCGGGGAGCCAGAAGCGCCACGGGTAGGTCTCACCGTCACCACCCGGACCGGAGACGCCGACCCGCGGCCCGGTCGCCACCTCGGTCGCGACCGTGGCAGGTGCGACGAGCTCGGCCCTCCCGCCGGGCGTGAGGACCACGCCGTTGTCGTCGCGGGCCAGGCCCAGCGCCTGGGCCATGCGGGCCGGCCCGCGGGCGAGGTCGACGTCCTTCTTCGCGGCCGGGCGGCGCGAGCGCGCCAGCTCGACGCCGTCGACCACCTCCCCGGCCCGCAGCAGCACGGCGCTGGCGCGCCCGTCCTCCCCGCACACGACGTTGGCGCACCAGTGCATGCCGTAGGTGAAGTACACGTACAGCCGCCCGGGCGGGCCGAACATCACCTCGGTGCGCGGGGTGAGGCCCCGGTAGGCGTGGGAGCCCGGGTCGTTGCCGCCGTCGTAGGCCTCGACCTCGGTGAGCCGGACGGTCACCGCCCCTGCGTCGTCACGCACCGTGACGTGCGCGCCGAGCAGGAGCGGTGCCACGTCCAGCGATCCCCGGGTGAGGTCGAGCATCAGGCGCTCTCGTCGCCCGTCCACTCGCGCAGCTGCGCGAGTGCGGCACGCGCCGACTCGAGCTGCTCGGCGATCCGGTCCGGCGCGGTGCCCCCGCGCCCGTTGCGGGAGGCCACGGAGCCCTCGACGCTGAGCACCGCACGCACCTCGGGGGTGAGGTGCGGGGAGATCGCCGCGAGCTCGTCGTCGGTGAGGTCCCACAGCTCGGTGCCGGCGTTCTCGCAGGCCTGGACGCACGCGCCCGCGATCTCGTGCGCGTCGCGGAACGCGACGCCCTGCCGCACCAGCCACTCGGCGATGTCGGTGGCGAGCGAGAAGCCCTGCGGGGCGAGCTCGGCCATGCGGTCGGTGTTGAAGGTGAGCGTGGCGACCATGCCCGAGACGGCCGGGAGGAGCACCGAGAGGGTGTCGACGCCGTCGAACACGGGCTCCTTGTCCTCCTGGAGGTCCCGGTTGTAGGCGAGCGGCAGGCCCTTGAGCGTGGCGAGCAGACCGGTGAGGTTGCCGATGAGGCGCCCGGCCTTGCCGCGCGCGAGCTCGGCGACGTCGGGGTTCTTCTTCTGCGGCATGATCGAGGAGCCGGTGGAGAAGGCGTCGTCGAGGCGGACGAAGCCGAACTCCTTGGTGGCCCACACGATGACGTCCTCGCTGATCCGCGAGAGGTCCACGCCCACCATCGCGACGACGAAGGCGAACTCGGCGACGACGTCGCGCGAGGCGGTGCCGTCGATGGAGTTCTCCACCGAGTCGGTGAAGCCGAGGTCCGCCGCCACCGCCCGCGGGTCCAGCCCGAGGGACGAGCCGGCCAGCGCACCGGAGCCGTAGGGCGAGACCGCCGCGCGCCGGTCCCAGTCCACCCAGCGCTGGACGTCGCGCAGCAGCGGCCACGCGTGGGCGAGCAGGTGGTGGGCCAGCAGCACCGGCTGGGCGTGCTGGAGGTGGGTGCGTCCGGGCATGACCGCGCCCGGGTGTGCCGCCGCCTGGTCGACGAGCGCACCGACGACGTCGAGCACTCCCCCGGCCAGCAGACGTGCCTGCTCGCGCAGGAAGGAGCGCACGAGCGTGGCGATCTGGTCGTTGCGCGAGCGCCCGGCGCGGAGCTTGCCGCCCAGCGCGGGACCGGCCCGCTCGATGAGGCCGCGCTCGAGGGCGGTGTGAACGTCCTCGTCGTCGGGCTGGGGACCGAAGGCGCCGGAGACGACGTCGGCCTCGAGGCGGTCCAGCGCCTCGAGCATCCCGGTGAGCTCGGCGTCGTCGAGCAGGCCCGCCGCCGCCAGCGCCCGGGCGTGGGCCCGGGAGCCGGCGATGTCGTGGCGGGCCAGGCGCCAGTCGAACTGCGTCGAGCGGGACAGCTCGGTGAGGGCGTCGGCCGGCCCGCCGGCGAAGCGCCCGCCCCACAGGCTCAGCGGTGCCTCAGCCATTGCTCGTCTCCAGCGATCCGGAGCCGAGGTCCACGGCGTTGCCGAAGGCGGCGTCACGGGCGGCGGCGAGCTTGGCGGTAAGGCCGTAGATCTCGATGAAGCCCTTGGCGTTGGACTGGTCGAAGGTGTCGCCCGAGTCGTAGGTGGCGAGGTTGAAGTCGTACAGGCTCGTGTCGCTGCGGCGGCCGGTGACGACGGCGCGGCCCCCGTGGAGGAGTAGGCGGATCTCACCGGTGACGTAGCGCTGGGTGTCGTCGATGAAGGTGTCGAGGGAGCGCTTGAGCGGGGAGAACCACTGGCCGTCGTAGACGAGCTCGGTCCAGCGCTGGTCCACGCCCTTCTTGAAGCGGGCCTGCTCGCGCTCGACGGTGACGTTCTCGAGCTCCTGGTGGGCCGTGATGAGCGCGATCGCGCCGGGGGCCTCGTAGACCTCGCGGGACTTGATGCCGACGAGGCGGTCCTCGACGATGTCGATGCGGCCCACGCCCTGGGCGCCGGCGCGGCGGTTGAGCTCCTGGATCGCCTGCAGCGGGGTGACGGGCACGCCGTCGATGGCGACCGGGACGCCCTCCTTGAAGGTGATGACGACCTCGTCGGGCACCGGCGGGAAGGCCGGGTCGTCGGTGTAGCTGTAGACGTCCTTGGTGGGCGCGTTCCAGATGTCCTCGAGGAAGCCGGTCTCGATGGCCCGGCCCCAGACGTTCTGGTCGATGGAGAACGGGTTGTTCTTCGTCGTCTCGATCGGCAGGTTGTGCTTCTCGGCGTACCCGATGGCGACGTCGCGGGTGAGGGCGAGGTCGCGGACCGGCGCGAGGCACTTGAGGTCGGGCGCGAGGGAGGTGATGCCGACCTCGAAGCGGACCTGGTCGTTGCCCTTGCCGGTGCAGCCGTGGGCCACGGTCGTGGCGCCGAACTGGCGGGCGGCGCGGGCGAGGTGCTTGACGATGACCGGGCGCGAGAGCGCCGAGACCACGGGGTAGCGGTCCTGGTAGAGGGCGTTGGCCTTCAGCGCCGGCATGCAGTACTCGTCGGCGAACTCGTCACGGGCGTCGGCGACGTAGGCCTCGACGGCGCCGCAGTCGAGGGCGCGCTGGCGGATGACGTCGAGGTCCTCCCCGCCCTGGCCGACGTCGACGGCCACGGCGATGACCTCGGCGCCGGTCTGCTCGCCGATCCAGCCGATGGCCACCGAGGTGTCCAGCCCGCCGGAGTAGGCGAGCACCACCCGCTCCTTGCCGGAGGTCGGGGTGGTCGCGGGGGTGGTGCTGTCAGTCATGCGTGGTCTCTTTCCATGGATGGTGCGGGAGTACGGTCGGCCGCCGTGCGGGCCGGGCCAGGGGTGGTCGGGGCCGCGAGGGCGAGGAGGCGGTCGGCGAGCTCGGCGCCGTTCTCCTCGTCGCGGGCGATGACGAGGACGGTGTCGTCCCCGGCGATGGTGCCGAGGACACCGGGCAGGACCGCGGTGTCGACGGCGGAGGCGAGCAGCTGGGCGGCGCCGGCGGGGGTGCGGAGCACGACGAGTGCGCCGGCCCGGTCCGCCGAGACGAGGAGCTCGCCGCACCAGCGCGCCAGGCGCGCGGCGCTGTGCCCCTGCTCGGGGGCGACGGGCGGGGCCATCGCCCCGGCCGCGCCCTCCTGCGGCAGGGCGTAGACCTGCCGGCCGTCGGGCACGGTGATCTTCCCGGCGCGCAGCTCGACGAGGTCGCGCGAGAGCGTCGCCTGCGTCACCTGGACCCCGTGGGAGGCCAGCTGGGCGCTGAGCTCGCTCTGGGAGGAGATGCGCTCGTGGGTGAGCAGCCGCGCGATGAGGGCGTGGCGTGCCGGCCGGGTGACGGGCATGCTCACGGCGTCGCCCCGAGGAGGTGCACGAGGACGGCCTTCTGCGCGTGGCGGCGGTTCTCCGCCTCGTCCCAGATGACCGACCGCGGCCCGTCGACGACCTCCGCCGTCGCCTCCATCCCGCGGTAGACGGGCAGGCAGTGGAGGAAGACCGCGTCCTCACCGCGCGCCATGAGGCGCTCGTCGACCCGGTAGGGGACGAAGGGCGACTCGCGCTCCCCCGCCTCACCCTCCTGGCCCATCGACACCCACGTGTCGGTGGCGACGGCGGTGACGCCGTCGACGGCCTCGTCGGCGTCGGTCGTGACGAGCACGCTGCCGCCGGTCTCGGCCGCGATGGCGCGGGCGCGCTCGACGACCGCGGGGTCGGGCGCGTAGTCGGCCGGTGCGCCGATCCGCACGTCCATGCCGGCGGTGACGCCGCCGAGCAGGTAGGAATGGGCCATGTTGTTCGCGCCGTCGCCGAGGTAGGCGAGCGAGCGGCCGGCCAGGGCGGGACCGTCGCTCGCCAGGCCGCCGCGGTGCTCGGCGATCGTCTGGAGGTCGGCGAGGATCTGGCAGGGGTGGAACTCGTCGGTGAGGGCGTTGACGACGGGCACCGCGCTCACGGCGGCGGCCCGGTCGAGCCCGGCCTGGGCGAAGGTGCGCCACACGATGGCGGCGACCTGCCGGTCGAGGACGCGGACCGTGTCCTCCACCGACTCCCCGCGGCCCACCTGGGTGGACGCGGAGTCGAGGACGAGCGGGAAGCCGCCGAGCTCGTGGATCCCGACGGAGAAGGACACCCGGGTGCGGGTCGAGGCCTTGTCGAAGAGCACCGCCACCGAACGGCCCTCGAACGGGCGCGGGGCGACCGTGCCGGCCTTGAGCTCCAGCGCCAGCTGGAGGACGGAGCGCTGGGCGTCGACGGACAGGTCGTCGTCGCGCAGGAAATGGGCGGTCATGCGGCACCTCCGGCGGTGTCGAGGACGGCGGGCAGGTCGGCGAGGAAGCCGGCGGCCTGCTCGTGGCTGAGGACGAAGGGCGGGGCGAGGCGGACGGCGTCGGGCGCGACCGGGTTGACGATGTAGCCGGCCGCGAGGGCCGCCTGCGCCACCTGGGGCGCCACGGCCTCGGTGAGCATGATCGCCAGGAGCAGCCCCTCGCCGCGGACGCCCGCGACGAGCGGGTGCCCGAGCGCCGTGACGCCCTCGCTCAGCTGGCCGCCACGCTCGGTGACGGCGGTGAGCAGGCCGTCGCGCTCGATGACGTGCATGGTCGCCAGCGCGGCGGCGGAGGCGACCGGGTTCCCGCCGAAGGTGCTGCCGTGCTGGCCGGGGCCGAGCAGGGTGGCGGCGTGCTCCCCGAGGGCGACGACGGCGCCGATCGGCAGCCCACCCGCGAGCCCCTTGGCGAGGACGACGACGTCGGGCACGACCCCGCCGCCGACGTGGTCGTGGTGGTGGGCCATCCACCGCCCGGTGCGGCCCATCCCGGTCTGCACCTCGTCGAGGACGAGCAGCGCGCCGTGCCGGGACGTGAGCTCGCGGGCGGCGGCGAGGTAGCCCGGGGGCAGCGGACGCACGCCCGCCTCCCCCTGCAGCGGCTCGAGGACCAGGGCGGCGACGTCGTCGTCCATAGCGGCGGCCAGCGCGTCGACGTCACCGAAGGGCAGGTGCTCGACGCCGCCGGGCAGCGGCATGAACGGCTCGCGGTAGGCGGCCTTGTGGGTGAGGGCGAGGGCGCCCATGGTCCGGCCGTGGAAGGCGCCCTCGAGGGCGAGGATCCGCGGGCGGGTGCCCTCACCGTGGCGGCGTGCCAGCTTGAACGCGGCCTCCATCGCCTCTGTGCCGGAGTTGGCGAGGAACACGCGTGACCCGGCCGGCGCGCCACCGGGCGTGACGACCTCGAGCAGCCGCTCGGCGAGGTGGACCTGGGTGGGCGTGGCGAAGAAGTTGGACACGTGGCCCAGCGTCCCGAGCTGCGCGGACACCGCGGAGACGAGGGTGGGGTGGGCGTGGCCCAGGGAGTTGACGGCGATGCCGGCGAGGAGGTCGAGGTAGCGGCCGCCGTCGGCGTCCCACACCCACGCCCCCTCCCCGCGCACGAGGACGCGCTGGGGCGGGCCGAAGGTGTTCATCAGGGCGCCGGTGTAGCGCTCGGCCCACACCGCCGCCGGCTGCTGGGTCTCGGGGACGATGTCGCTCACGGTGCCTCCGGGTGGGTGGAGCTGCTGGCCCAGTCGGGCAGGACGAGGGTGCCCACGCCCTCGTCGGTGAAGATCTCCAGCAGCATCGAGTGCGGCTGACGGCCGTCGATGATGTGCGCCTGCGGCACCCCGCCGCGCACCGCGCGCAGGCAGGCCTCCATCTTGGGGACCATGCCGGACTCGAGGTCGGGGAGCATGACGCTGAGCTCGCTCGCTGCGATGCGCCGCACGATCGAGGAGCGGTCGGGCCAGGAGCGGTACAGGCCCTCGACGTCGGTGAGGACGAGGAGCTTGCGGGCCCCGAGCGCGACGGCGAGCGCCGCGGCGGCGGTGTCCGCGTTGACGTTGAGGACCTGGGAGGGGTCGGTGACGTCGGGGGCGATCGTCGAGATCACCGGGATTCGGCCGGCGGCGAGGAGGTCCTCGACGGCGGAGGGGTGGACCTCAACGACGTCGCCGACGAGGCCGACGTCGACCGGCTCGCCGTCGACGACGGCGGTGCGGCGCTCGGCGCGCAGCAGCCCGCCGTCCTCGCCGGAGATGCCGACGGCGTGGGCGGTGTCGACGTTGAGGAGGGAGACGAGGTCGCGCTGCACCTGGCCGGTGAGGACCATCCGGACGACGGCCATCGCCTCGGGGGTGGTGACGCGCAGCCCGCCGCGGAACTCCGAGGCGATCTGGAGGCGGTCGAGCATCGCGGAGATCTGCGGGCCACCGCCGTGGACGACGACCGGCTGCATGCCGACCTGGTGGAGGAAGAGGACGTCCGCGGCGAAGGCGCGCTGGAGGTTCTCGTCGACCATCGCGTTGCCGCCGTACTTGATGACGACGCGCGTGCCGGCGAAGCGGCGCAGCCAGGGCAGGGCCTGGAGGAGGACCTCGGCCTTCTGGTCCGGGCGCAGGCTGTCGGGGAGCTCGGTCATGTCGAGTAGGCGCTGTTCTCGTGGACGTAGTCGTGGGTGAGGTCGTTGGTCCACACGGTGACGGGCGGGGCGTCCCCGGCGTGGAGGGCGATCTCGACGTGCACCTCGCGGCTCGCCGCGAGGTCGACGAGCGAGCGGTCCTCCCCCACGCCCCCGGCCCGGCAGACCTGGACACCGTTGATGGTGACGTCGAGGAGCAGCGGGTCGTAGGGGGCGACGTCCTCGGGGACGGTGCCGGCGGCGGCGATGATGCGGCCCCAGTTGGGGTCGTTGCCGAACATCGCGGCCTTGAAGAGGTTGGAGCGGGTGACGGCGCGGGCGACGGCGAGCGCCGCCGTCTCGCTCGTCGCGCCGGTCACGGTGACGGCGACGTCGTGGCTGGCTCCCTCGGCGTCAGCGATGAGCTGGCGGGCCAGCTGCTGGGTGGCGGCGGTGAGCGCCTTCTGGAAGGCGGCAGGGTCCGGGCGGACGCCGCTGGCGCCGGAGGCGAGGAGGATGACGGTGTCGTTGGTGGACATCGCGCCGTCGGAGTCGACGCGGTCGAAGCTCAGCCGGGTGGCCTCGCGGAGCATGGCGTCGGCCTGGGCGGGGTTGAGCTCAGCGTCGGTGGTGAGGACGCAGAGCATCGTCGCGAGCGCGGGGGCGAGCATGCCGGCGCCCTTGGCCATGCCGCCCACCGACCAGCCCTCGCCCTGCACGTGGACGGTCTTGGCGACGGAGTCGGTCGTCATGATCGCCTCGGCGGCGTCGGCGCCCCCGTCCGCGGAGAGCGCTGCGGCCGCGGCGTCGATGCCGGCGGTGAGCGCGGGCATGTTCAGCCGCTCGCCGATGAGGCCGGTGGAGCAGACGACCACGTCACCGCTGGAGACGTCGAGCCGCTCGGCGACGTGCTCGGCGGTCGCGTGGGTGTCGGCGAAGCCGTCCGGGCCGGTGCACGCGTTGGCGCCACCGGAGTTGAGGACGACGGCGCGGGCGATCCCGTCGCCGACGGCGGTGCGCGACCACACGACCGGGGCCGCGACGACACGGTTGGTCGTGAAGACGGCGGCGGCGACGGCGGAGGGGCCGTCGTTGACGACGAGCGCGACGTCCTTGCCGCCGGAGCTCTTGAGGCCGGCGGGGACGCCGGCGGCCCGGAAGCCCTGGGGGGCGGTGACGCTCACGGGGCGACTCCCACGGTGGTCAGGCCCAGCTGCTCGGGCAGCCCGAGCGCGAGGTTCATGGACTGGACGGCGGCACCGGCGGTGCCCTTGACGAGGTTGTCGATCGCACAGACGGCGACGACGCGGCCGGCGCGCTCGTCGACGGTCACCTGCACGTGGGCGGTGTTCGCGCCGAGGGTGGCCGCGGTGGTGGGCCACTGCCCCTCGGGCAGGAGGCGGACGAAGGTCTCCCCCGCGTAGGCGTCCTCCCACGCGGCCCGGACCTGCGCCGTCGTCGTGCCCGGCGTGAGCGGGGCGGTGACGGTGGCGAGGATGCCGCGCGCCATCGGCACGAGGGTGGGGGTGAAGGAGAGGCGGATGTCCGCCGCGCCGGCGCGGCGCAGGTTCTGCTCGATCTCGGGCACGTGCCGGTGGCCGCCGCCCACGGCGTACGGCATGGCGGTGCCCATCCCCTCGGAGGCGAGCAGGTGCGGCTTGAGGGACTTACCTGCCCCCGAGTACCCGTTCGCGAGGACGGCGACGACGTCGCCCGGGTCGACGACGCCGGCGCTGACGCCGGGCTGGAGAGCGAGGGTGACGGCGGTGACGTTGCAGCCGGGCACGGCCACGGTGCGGGCCTCGCGCAGGATCTGGCGCTGCGCGGACGCGGTGCCGCTCTCCCCCGCGTGCCGCAGCTCGGGCATGCCGTAGGGCCAGGCGCCGGCGAAGGTGCCGCCGTAGAACTGGTCCCAGTCCGCGACGTGCTCGAGGCGGTGGTCGGCACCGCAGTCGAGGAGCAGCGGCGTGGGCCCGTCGAGCGCGGCGAGCGCGTCGGTCAGCTCACCGGAGGCGCCGTGCGGCAGCGCGAGGACGACGACGTCGTGCCCGGCCAGGCGCGTGGGGTCGGTGGGCTCGATGAGGCGGTCGGCGAGCGGCAGGAGGTGGGGCTGGTGCTGCCCGAGGAGGTCGCCGGCGCTGGCGTTCGCGGTGAGCGCGCCAATCTCGACCTCGGGGTGGGCGAGGAGCAGGCGCAGGACCTCGCCCCCGGCATACCCGCTGGCCCCGGCCACGGCTACAGATACAGTCACCCGCATAACTATACACACGGGTGAATGAGGCGCCACATGGCCGCCCCGGCGCGCCCGGCGGCCGGACCGAGACTCAGCGAGGCTTGCCATCTCTCAGCCGTCGAAGCGAAATGCTCGCAGAGAGCCAGCGCCGTGGTCTCGGGTCTCCTGATAGCCGCGACCCCCGGCTCTGGCTCCTAGAACGTCGGGGTGTCCGCGAAGTGCTGCTGGCGGCGGCGCACGCGGGTCACCCGGCCCCCGGGGTGACGGCGGTACATGTGGCCGCTGGGGGTTACCCACTCGTAGGCGCCGTTGCCCAGGCGGCGGAGCTGGAACTGGCCGCTGGTCTTGAGGATGTGGTCGTGGGTGCAGAGGTCCTCCAGGCCGAGCATGGAGGTGGTTCCTCCGGCGTTCCACGGGACGATGTGGTCCAGCTGGCAGCCGCGAGCGGAGTGGGTGCAGCCGGCGCGGACGCAGGTGCCGTCCCGTAGCCGGATGAGCTCGGCGAGCTCGGCGGGTGGCCGGTAGCGGGTGCGTCCGTGGTCCAGGACGGTGCCGCTGAGCGGGTCGGTGACGATCCGGCGCCACGTCCCGCCCAGCGCCACGGCCCGGGCGACGGCGGGAGAGATGGGCCCGTAGCCCTCGAGCGTGGCGACCTCGGCGGGCTCCCGGTCGAGGAGGGCGAGCATGGCGTCCTCGTCGGGCAGTGGGGCGAGCTCCGCCCCGGTGCCATCGGCCAGCTTCGTCGCCGGCAGGCCGAGCTGTCTGGCGATGTCGGGCGGGAGCAGGACCGAGAGCGGCACGAGGACGCGGATCTGGGCGCGCTGCCCGCCGATGTGGCCGACGGGCATGTGCCAGCGGCGGGGACGGTGCCCGGACCGTCGGGGGGCGGATCGCCGTCGGGAGGCGGGGGCGGGTCTGGTGGCACCTCGGGAGCGGCCGACCCGACTGTGGGCGCACCTGTCCCCTCTGACCGCTGATCGGGTGGGTCGGCGCCAGCCGGATCGGCCTCCGGAACGGGAATCTCGGCGACCGGGGCTGCAAGTAAGTCAGGCTCCCCCTGCTCGCCATGCGGGTCCGACGCCACCTGTTGGTCGACAGCGTCCGGCTCCTGCGGTGCAGGTCCCTCAGGCGCCTGCGCCGCTCCACCGTCGGCATCGTGCACCGTTCCGGTATCGGGCTCGTCACCCGCCGGATAATCGGGACGTGGCTGGTCGGCACCCACCACTGATCCTGGTGGCAGTCCGACGTACCCGAGCTCGAGTGCGGTGTGGCCCATGAGGGAGAGGATGTCTGCGCGGAGCTGGTCGAGGGTGCGGTCATCGCCGCCGGCCTGTGCGGAGCGGGCGGCGGCTTCGAGGGCGAGGTCGATGGCGGCGGCGTCGGTGGCCGGCAGGACGGCGCGGATGCAGGCCATGCCGTCGGGCAGCGGGCGGGGGTGCTCGACCCGTCGCTTGGCGCGGGCCTTGGCGTGGAAGAGGTCGGCGTCGTCGTGGCTGACGGCGATGACGGCCTTCTTGATGGCCTCGACGAGCTGGCTGTGGGTCTGGGTCCCGGCGTCGTCGATGACGCAGTCCTGGACCAGGACGGCGATCTCGACCGGGTAGTCCTCGAGCATCGACACGATCGTCGTGGCCTTGCGGGCGTCGAGGTGTCCCACGGCCAGCGCCTGACCGGTGAGGGCGAAGACGTCCTCGAAGGCGCGGGCGTTGCTCACGATCCGCTGCGCGGCAAAGCGGCTCAGCCCCAGGCGCGGAGCGAGCTCGTCGGCGGCCATGTTCCCGCCCCTCACGTGCGAGGGCAGGGCGCCGCTGCCGGTCATGAGCGGGCGCCGGGAGAGCTCACCGGCCACCCGGGTGAGCTTGGCGGTGGCCCACGCGGCGATGCGCTGGTAGCCGGCGGCCATCTCCACGAGGTAGTACTCGTCGACCTCGCGGGGGTCGATGTCCTCCAGCTCCGAAAGGAGCTGACCGTCGGGGGCCATGCCCGCCAGGGCCTCGGCCGACACCGGCTGGACCGACTCGACGCTCGGCTGCTCGGTGGTGACCATCGACGGCGGCGGCGTGTCCCCGCCGCCGACGAACACGTCGGCGGCGTCCTCCTCGCGCTCCCACAGCTCCTCGAGCCGGTCCCGGCGCTGATCACCGACCGGCTCGCGGGTGCTCGGGTCCTCCAGCCAGGCAGCGTGCGGGTCGAAGTCATCGATGGTGCTCACCGACCCCACCCCCTCTGCGGGCTTTCGACTGCTCTGCCGTCCTGCTCCAAGGCTATGACCGACCACCGACATTCGAGCCCGGGCCGTGTCCGCACTGGTCAGGCCAGGTCCAATCTCCTCAGGCCGCAGAAGTCCACCGCGGCGGCGATGCTGAGCGCGATCCACACGGCCGTCATCGCACTGGTCCTCACCAAGGCTTCCCAATCCGACGACGACGGCGGGAGCGGCATGCGAGGGGGCGCGTCAGCGCCCAAAGGCTTGATAAGTCCCGGTACGTGCCGATCGGTGTGTAGACGCACGCAGAACGCAGGAGATCGCCTATCGGGTCGGCCGCCGGCCGTCCCCCGCAAGCTATGCACCATCAGCAACAGGAAGTGAGTCGGTCATGGACGTTGAGTCGAACACCGGGACATACCTCGGAGCAGGCATCGTCGCCGAGGTAGTCGGAGGCGCAATCTGGCTCAGCAGCATTGGTTCTTACGACAGCGACGGGGCGACGCTCATCGGAGGCATCCTCACGCTCGTCGGGCTCGGCCTGATCGTCACCGGCATCACTAAGATCGCGAAGAACTTCGAGGTCAACGCCATCGCTGCCGTGTCGACCGAGGACCACCTGCGAGTCATGCGGGACATTGCGATCCGCGAGGAGTCCGCCCGCGTCAACCCCGTGGAGGGCTGACAGGGCCGGGGCTCAGGCCTCCCCGCGGGCCATCGGTTGGCGGGACACATCACCGCTCCGAGCCGCATACGCCGCGGTTACCTAGGCGCAGAGCGGTCAGGGAGCGGATAGCGCCAAGTCATTTCGTCAGCCGACTCGTCATCGGTGTCACGCCATCGCACCGTGATCGTGGTGTCCGACGTAGCCAAGACGACAGCTGCCATGAAGGTGATGACCTCACCTGGCTGAACCTCAGGACCGCCTTTGATGTGGTCGGGCCCTATGAGTGATTCGTGTCCGGTGACAGACACCGCGTACGCGGGAGCACCGCCGGTGTTTTCGAGCACGTACGTGTCCCCAGCGTGGAGTCGGAGTTGCCACCGAACGGCGCGCTCCTGAGCCAATATCGCCGGAGCGTGAAGGCCCTTCGCTGCCAAGGTCTCCAATGCGTCGACGACTCGGGCAGTCTGGTCGATCTGTAAGCGTGCAGCGGCTTCGGACCGTTGCGCGGTGGCCCGATTGTGAGCTTCCGCCTCCCTCGCCACGCGCTCTTGTAGGCGCTGACCTCGAATAGCGATGACGTTCGAGACGATGACTCCGCCGAGTGCGACCAGCACGCCGGCGCTGGTAGCAAGCGCCGCAATCTCCTGAGGCTCCATCTCAGGAGTTTGCCAGCCCGGTGTGACAGTCGGCTCCTAGTCGACGCGGAGCTGTGCCGCTGTCGCGCAGGGGGCGCCGTCGCCCACCCCGTTACAGGCGCATCGACTCACCGATCGACGATCGTCAACCGGAGGCATTCGGCGAACCCAGACACTCGCCGGTGCGAGAACTCGGCACTACAGTCGCGATGGTGGCGAGAGTTCTCGTAACGGGGATGTCGGGCACCGGGAAGTCGACCGTGCTCGGAGAACTGGAGCGGCGCGGCCACGTCGTCGTCGACACCGACTACGGCGGATGGACGCTCCCGGATGGCACGTGGGATGAACCCCGGATCTCTCAGCTCTTGGCCGATCATCGTGATGTCGTCGTGTCCGGCACCGTGGATAACCAAGGCCGGTTCTATGACCGGTTCGATCATGTGGTCCTGCTCAGCGCACCGCTCCAGGTGCTGCTGCAGCGATTGAGGTCTCGGACGAACAACCCCTATGGCAAGTCGGAAGTGGAAGCGGGGGAGGTAGCGAACTACGTCGAGACAGTCGAGCCGTTGCTGCGGCGAGGTGCGACAGTCGAGCTGAATGGTGAGCGTTCAGTGGCGGAGCTTGCAGATGCGGTTCAGCGCCTCCTCTCGGCGCCCTGATGGCCAGCGGAGCGTTCATGTCCCGCACATCGATCCCGCAGCGGGATCCCGCAGTGACGGATCCCGCTGCGGCACCTCCGCGTACCGATCCTCACGATGAAGACACCCCATGACAAGGTGGTTGAGCCTGTGACTGCTGTCCAGCCGCAACTTTTGGGTTGACCCAGGGCGGGCTGCCGTTGTCCTCGACGAGGAGACGTTTACCCATTGAGTGCGTCCGTTCTGGGGTCAGGCGAACTATCGCAGGGCTTCGCCGAGGCGAGCGGCGGGCGTGAGGTCGGCGGCGAGACCGCCGCCGGTCGCAGCCCGGGCAAGAGCGCGACCCAGCGCAGGTGCCTGCTTGAACAGATTGTGACCGGCCACAAAAATGACAGAGCCTGCCTCCCACACGGCCACGCCGTCCTCGCTCCATGGGAGGTCGGTCACCCAGCAGTGAAGAAAGTCGCGCGGCTCTGGGTGGAGACCGGGCAGCGCCCGTGTCACGTATTCGCGCGCGCGTTCGTCCAGCGATCGAATCGCCGCAGGGTCGATGAACGTTCCGTCGTCGCGGACGCCGACGGTTTCGCTGAGTCCGACCGAATAACTGCTGTTGCCCGGTAGCGGCGTCGCGTACACGCCGACTTCGCCGAAGACGCCGCTGCTGTCCTGCAGGCACGCGACTCGTGCCGGGGCGGCGGCTTTCACGTCGAAGGTCAGCCGGACGTGTGCGGCAAGGCGAACCGGCAGCGACAGGCCGACGCTGCGGGCCAGGCGGGCAGTTTCGCGGCCGGCGCACACGACCACCTTGGAGTAGACAGCCCGGTCGGTGACGCTGCGCACCTCGACCGTCCCATCGGCGCGGGGATCGATGGAGATGACCTCTGCGGTGGTGACGGCATCTGCGAGGGCACCCGCGAGTGCCGTGATCGCGGTGCGGGTGCGGATCGCGCCGCCCGACTCGTCGAGCACCGCTGGCCCCGAGTACCCAGCGAGCAGCGGCATTCGCTGGGCGAGCTCGGCTGCATCGATCTCGTGCGCTTCCACGCCGCCGACCTGGTCGAGCACCCGCAGCCGCGCCAGGGCGCTGTCGCCGATCGCCACGACACCGTCTGATGAGACCAGCTCGACGTCGAAGTGTTCGGCCCACTCATCCCATACGCCGCGGCTTTCGCGCGCGAAAGCGACGAGTCGCGGGTCGTCGTGGGCATGCCGGAAGATCCGCGACTCGCCTGCGGACTGACCCGTTCCGGGCAGACCGGCCTCGTACAAGCGCACCGGCACGCCCTGCTCCCGCAGCGCGTACGCCGTCGACAGACCGACGATCCCGCCCCCGATCACTGCTACCTCGGGTGAACGCGTCGGGGCAACGTCGTCGTCAGTTCCTGTCATCGCGGTTCCTCGATCTGTTAGGGATGTGCGATAGGCCGCAAGAGAAGGGGCCGCTGCCACGACGTCAACGGGCTGTGTCAGCCCGAAGTCACCGCGCGCAGCGACCCCTCATGTCGGGGTCAGTACTCCCGGTCTGTGGTGTCAGGCGGGAAGTTTGGAGCCCAACACGTCGAGCTTCTCGATCGTCGGTTCGGAGAACAACGCACCGGTCTGCTCGCCGAGAGCTACCGCAACAGGGCCGGACAGGTGAGCGTCACGTCCGGCGTCATCGGGGAACACGTCGAAGATCCCGAAGGAGGAGGGCCCGAGGCGGATCGCGAACCACGCGGTGGTCGCCGGCTCTTCCTCAACAAGCGCACGGCCGCTGTCAAGGAACTCCTTCACGTCGTCCTCCTTGCCGGGCAACGCGTCAAACCTGACCAGCAATCCCTTGGTCACACTCATGACTTCTCCTCTTCCTTTGCCGTGGTGCCCGCGAGTTGGGACACGATCGCCTCGGAGAACGCCGGCAGGTCCTCCGGCGAGCGGCTGGTGATGAGATTCTTGTCGACCACGACCTCCTGGTCAACGACGTTCGCGCCGGCATTGCGCAGATCCGTGCGGATGCTCGGGAAGGACGTCAGGGTGCGACCGGTGGCCACGCCGGCCTCGATCAACGTCCACGGTCCGTGACAGATCGCCGCCACCGGCTTGCCGCTCTCGACGAAGTCCCGGACGAAGGCGACAGCGTCCTCGTCGACCCGGAGCTTATCGGGGTTCACCGTGCCGCCCGGAAGCACCAAGGCGTCGTAGTCGGCCACCGAGGCCTCAGCCACCAGCCCGTCGACGCCGAACGTCCCCGCCGGATCCAGGTCGTTCTCGCGGGCCTTGATCTCGCCGTCGTGGATCGAGAGGACCTCGGTCTGAGCGCCGGCCCTGTCCAGAGCCTCGCGGGGTTGCTCGAGTTCGACGCGCTCGACCCCGTCCGCGGCGAGGATCGCGACTCTCTTGCCCTGCAGATCCGCGGCCATATCAGCTCGCCTTCTTCTCGGTCGACATGCCGGGCTTGATGAGGACCTTGGTCCAACCCTTGGACCTGGAGTCGAAGTTCTTGTAGGCGTCGGCGGCTTGGTCCAGCGAGATTTCATGGGAGACGATCCAGGAAGGGGTCGCCTTGCCGGCCGCGATCAAGTCTCGCAGCTGGCGGTTGTACTTCTTGACCGGGGCTTGACCGTTGCCCATGGTCTGTCCCTTGAACCAGTGGGTGCCGAAGTCGATGGCTGCCTTGCCCTGCTTGGCCAATTCGCCCTTGGCCCCCGGGTCCTGGGGGACGAACACGCCAACGGTGCCGATTCCTCCGGTGAAGCGGACCGAGTTGATGAGCATGTTCAGCGTGGCGGCGGTGTCTTCGTTGCCCTGGGGATCGTGGGCCTGGTAGCCCACGCATTCGCAGCCACGGTCGGCTCCGAGCCCCATGGTCTCGTCCAGCACGGCCTGCACGGGGTCGGTCTTGGAGTCGTCGATGGCGATCGCTCCGATCTGCTCGGCCAGCGCGAGCCGGTCGGGGTGGCGATCGACCACCATGACCTTCGCGGCGCCCTTGATCGTCGCGGACAGGGCGGCCATCAGCCCGACCGGTCCGGCCCCGGCGATCACGACGCTGTCGCCCGGGATCACGCCGGCCATCTCGGTGGCGTGGTAGCCGGTGGGGAAGATGTCGGAGAGCATGACGTAGTCGTTCTCCTTCTCCTCGGCGTCCTCGCCCAGGCGCAGTGCGTTGTGGTCGCCGAAGGGCACCCGGAGCAGCTCGGCCTGGCCGCCGCCGTAGGGGCCCATGTCTGCAAATCCGTAGGCCGCTCCGGCGGCAGACGGGTCAGGCTGGGTGGTGAGGCAGTAGTTGGTCAGGCCGCGTTCGCAGTTCTTACAGAATCCGCACGAGATGTTGAACGGGAGCACAACCCGGTCTCCGACCCTGACCTTCTCCACGCCACTACCGACTTCGATGACCTCCCCCATGTTCTCGTGACCGAACGTCCGGCCTACTTCGAAGGAGGTCCGCCCCTCGTACATGTGGAGGTCCGAGCCGCAGATGTTCGTCGTCGTTACCCTGACCAGGACATCGGTGGGTCGCTCGATCTTCGCGTCCGGGACGTCCTTCGTGCTGACCTGACGGGGTCCCTCGTACACCACTGCTTTCATGTCTACTTCGATCCGATTGTGTTGCTCGATGTCTTTCTGGCAAGGCCTCTCCGACGCCGGCCCCATCGCTAGACAGCAAACGCCCCCAGGAACCACGCGTCAAGGGGCTCGCCTTGAGTTGATGTGTAGCGATCGAGCCGGGATAGTGCCCGGGTCCGCTGCTCGATCCCAAGGCATACGCTCTGTACACGCTTGCGGTGGTCGCGCCATTCGTCCTTGTGCTCGTTATCATCGTGACGTTGACAGCGGTTCTGATGATGAGCCGGTACCGCAACCACATCCGGTGCGGTCGAGGGCGCTGCGCGGCCGAGCTGGCCGTCCCGGGAGGGGATCCTCAACCGGGACACGAGTCTTCGCACTCACGGGCCAGCGTTGGCGCCGTCGCTTCGGGTTCGGCTTCCGACACGACCCTTGGTCGCGCTCCGTGCGCGTCAACTCATTTGAACGTCCAGTCCGGCGTGGCGGCCATTCGTCGTGCTCCGTCGAGCACCGTCCGATGCACTGGTCGATCTAGTGAACGGTGGAGGAGGCCTTCCGTCAGCAGGCGAAGAGTCTCGGCGGCTCCTTCGGTGAAGAAGGCGGCACCCAGTGGCGGGGGCACTGCGGTCACACCGCCCGGCTTCCGGCATCGACGAGGAAGATCTCCGGCTGGTGCTCGAGCATGGTCATGCACGTCCCGTCACTTGATGGGTCTGACTTGCGTGCCAGGGCATCGAGCAGGGGTGCGAGGTCGCGCCCCGCTGCGCACGGAGAGGCCAGCGCAATCTTCAGCGCCCCGTAGAGCATGGTTGCCGATCAGGTCCGGCAATAAGTTCCCGAATATGCCCAGTCTCGGGTGCGAACGTCCCACATTTTCGTGCTTCCGCACATTTTCTCGCTGGGAGACGCGCGGACGAACATTGTAAAATGAGCGCTGGCGTAGTCATGCGCGATCGCAAATTTCCGCGTGGGACCAGGCGGAATCCCCTGGAATATAGTGCTCTCAAGCGTCGTTGCCTGACCGCTCACGGTCCAGCCACGGGTCCAGTTGGCGCGACAACTGTTGGACCACCACATCTGGGAATAACCGACCACTCGGCCATCTCTTGCTTTGACAGGAACCCTCGCCCCAACACTCCAGTTGCCGGAGCAATTCACGGGGTTCCCGCCGATCCCGTTGCCATAGTCAGCCGCAGGCGCTGGACTAGCGAGCGATGTGATGGCAAACAGGCCGACGAACGCCGTTAGGACGGCTCGCGCAATTCGCATGCCCATGGGGTCAACACCTCCGCGTGCTCGATGGGTGATTCTTGCACGGAGACGGTGAGGCTGGCTAGGCCACTAGCTCCAGGATGACCTCTCGGGGTGTGGCTGGCCGGACGGGTCTGGTGGCGGTGCACGGGACCTACCCGGGCGTGGCTGCCACCTCTAACTCTCACCACTGAACGCGGACGGCTGCGGACCCCCACGCTTATCACAACGCACCATTGAGTTGGGTCTCGGAACGTCTACCGCATCACCCGAACGCGAGTCGTCTTGTCCGTAGGGCTCCCGGGCACATGGAAGGGGCGCTGGGCTCGTTCCGATGAAGGATCCGCGCGCGCGACGCCGATCTAGGCGCTGCGGCCGGCACGTGCCTCTCGAGGGATATCGGCGCGACTATGGTGCTGCGACAGTCCGGCCGCTCACCGCAATCGCACGACTCGATCAGGATTGCGGCGAGCCGCTAGCCATCTAGTCCCGAGGTCACCCATGATTTCGCTTCCGGTGTCACCGAAGTGCCATGATCGGCGGATCCTGCCAGTGAAGGTTGTCCATTCGTCCTGTAGGACCGGTCGGGCGAGCTGATCCTCGATCCAGGCGTGGACCGCTGACGCGACGGGTCCAGGCTGAGGCTCAGGAGCAAGATGCAACAGGTCGACCCCACTATCGAGCACCCATTCAAAGGTCTCCCAGCCGCCGAGGACCTCAACCTCGTCATCGGAGAAGACCACTCCCACCTGTAGATGAGGGTCGCCTGGAGCCGCGCGGAGCTCGGGGATTCGCACGGATAGCACTAGTGGCCAGCCTTCGGGTGTCGACGCCGTGGTGTCTTCTCGTCGTGCGCCCTGCAACCCGCTTGCGGCACAGATCCCGCGCAGGGCAATGAGCGTCGCCTCCTCCAGGCGGCCCGCCGCCTGACCCGGAAACCACGTATCCCTCATGCACACATCTCACCACGAGGCCTACGCCTCAAGCTTCGATGTCGCCGCAAATCGGAGGGAGATACGCGCCGATGGCGGATCCGTGACTGGCACGAACCGCTGGCAGTGGCGTGAGTGAAAGCCGCGTTGTCATCCGTCGGCGAACCTGCGCTGCCTTCGCGCATGTAACCCGCGGCTAGGTCCCGCCGAATAATGAGCACTGTGAGCGCGGCCAGGCCGAGTCGATGAGGTCGGCCGGGGCCGGCGAGGGAAAGTGGCGAGGGTCCCACAGTCCCTGTGGCACTGACCGGCTGCCGTGACGAGACTCACCGACACCCGCGCAGAAAGCGAGGGCATCGCTCCATATGTGTCAGCGTTTTGCCCTGCTCAATAGCGCGCCTACCGCCTCGTTTTCTGTAAGTTGGACGGCCTTCCGGGCCACCGCAACCAACGCGGCGGTCGCGCTCAACGCGCCCCGCAAGTCAAGAGCGATTTCGAGGGTCTCCATGCACGGCGTGCCGTCGCCGCTACGAAGGGGTTCCCCATCCCGCAACAAGTACTCGCCTCTGTCGTCTCTCACCCACGTCTTGGTGATGAATACAAGTTGTTGGCTCGGCCCCCCACCCCACATCGGGAGCAGCGGAGGTCGAGCGTCGATCGGATTCGGGATCCTTACGCCGTCGACCTTCGCCCTCTGCATATTGCCGTCACCTTCGACGTACTTGTCAAAGTGTGCCATGAGATCCCGGCTGTTCTTCAGTGCGTCGTTTCCAGACTGTCCATCGCCGAGATAGTCAGCGACGGCGGGGTGCGAGCTCCCCAACGCGCCGATAGCGCACGCAGTGGCAACATGCGCAGCCAAGACAGCCAGCATGCCGTCTGTCATGCCGTCGACCTCGGCGGCTTCCGCGCGCTCAACCTGCTCGACGGCGATGCTCAACCAAGAGGTGGCCGCCTCCGCCTGCTTGCGCGCTAGGCCGGCGTCCGTCTCCACCCGGCTGTGCGCCTCACTAATTGCGGTTGCCGCGCGTGCCTTAATGCCCACGATTACACGCCGATCCGTCCCAAGCGCCCGTGCGAGGGCTCTGACTGAGAGCCCACTGTCAAGGCCAGCTAGTACCAACTGATCGCGTCGCTGGACGGCACGAGTTAGCGCATTCTCCGCGGAGCGCACGTCGGCTTGAGCCGACTGAACGCTGCCCAGAAAATCTCGGCCCTCAACAGCTCCTTGGGGGTGGGCTAAAGCCGCGCTGTGATCCGCACCCACGGGGTGCTGCCACTCTTGGTCGCCTATGTGGCTTGTCACTCGCCGAGGATAGCGCCCGCAGTTGCAGCCTTGACGTCGTTGGCCAGGCGCGAGGGCGCGCCAGCTCCCGACGCGCCTGTAGCGCTTCAAGCAGTCGAGCAAGATCAAGCCTATGGGCTCATTCGCTTAGTGCGGAGTGCGGGGCCCATGGCTTGCGTCGAGGAGGGCTTGCTGTTCGGCGGGGAGGGTGAACGGGAGGGTCTGGGTAGCACCGTTGATCGCGATGGTCGGCGAGCGGGCGCTACTGGCGCACCACGTTGCGGAGCGTCAGGCCGGTGCGGCCCCTGGACCTCGCGGGAGACCGCGAGGGCGGTGAAGACGATGGTCAGGTGGGCCTCAATCGAGTCGCGTGGGCGGTGGAGCATGGGCGGGGCGCGCAGGTCGGTCTTGCTCATCCGGAAGGACTGATCCACCTGCCACAGTCGTGGTCGGAGCAGATCACCTACCCGGCGGGCATCAACGCGGCGGGAGTGTTGGTGACGTAGTCCTTGAGCCCGACCAACCGGCGGGCGCGAGCCAGTGACGCTTATCCAGGACGGGTTTGTCGGCGGTGGTCTCTGGGAACCGTGGCTTGCGGGCGAACTTCTCTCCAGCAATGGCCGCCTTGGCGCGGTTCTCCTGCGCGGTGAACCTGTTGTGACGTGGTCGACGCAGGGTGGGGCACCGTCATCCCTCCCCTGGGCCACGCCATCCAGCGCATAGAGCGGAATCACTCTCGAGATCCGAATCGGAGAGCCACCTGACTGACGGTCGGACAGGAAGGTGCGAGCGGCGTGCCGTCCACCGTGACCCGTGCGCAGATAGCAGTATTGCCAACGTGACTGACGAGCAAGTCCCCGAGAGTATCCAGACCGACGAAGCATGGGCAGCCGACCGTGCCGCGCAGTACGCGCGTCTGCAGAACCACGCAGGACGTATCGCGAGTAATCGGTGGGACTCGCTGCAGCGCGTGCACAAAGTGCTGAGTGCGAATGAAGCCGAGCTGCTCACGCTCATCGCCTCGTTCGAAACCAACCCGGAAGTTGCACTGGAGATTATTAGTCATGGTGACGGGCGTCAGGAAGCGCGGGAACTCTACTTCGACGAACTATTGAGGAGAATGCACAACTATCTTTCGGCGGTGAAGATGCTCGTAGATCACACGCGGAATCTTGTGAAGCAATACCCAGGCCAGCCCTTCGTCGAAGAGTTCAGGAGCAAGGTCACCTACTTGGCGAGCCGCGGCCGTGGCCCCTTCCTGCAGAAGTTGCGAGACTATCTCGTACACTACCGGATTCCGCCATTTGGCATGACGATGAAACTTGTTGGCCAGCCCGAGTTTACGGTCCACCTTGACCGTGAAGCGGCACTCGAGTTCCGTGACTGGCCTGCTATTGCGAAAGAATTCCTCAGGGAGCAACCAGCAGAGATCCCACTAGCACCCTTAGTTAGGGACTATTCGCAAGATCTCGAGGAACTGTACAGCTGGCTCTATAATCTGTTCCACGAGCTCCACGCGGCCGACGTGGCCGACTACAACGCGCTCCTCGTCGACTTCCAGGGCGCGAGGAATACGCCGGGGCACCCGGACTACAAGCCTCCGAGTCCACCTCCGAGAAAATGACCGCCGATTCGCTTGCCAATGCGCGGCCACCGATGCTGAGTGGGAGGAGCATGAGGAGCTCAGCATGGTGGTCCGCGAGCCGCTCATCCCGTCCGCTCCGACGACCTTCGAGTTCCACGACCCGGTCCTCACCGAAGCGGCACCTGGTCGGTACCGTGTCCGAGTCAGCGCGCTAGGACGCGGGTCCAACATGACTCGACCGTCCGCGAGCTGGCAGAGTGGTACCTCGTGGAGCTCTGGCCGGAGGACGCCTAACTCTTGGTGCCGATAGCGAGCCGCACCGCGAAACCACCTAGCGCCTCGGGTCCGAATGTTGGCGAGACGTCCAGGGGTGCCAGGTGCACCTGGTGGTACGAGACGTGCATCGCTCGCGGCTCGCACCTATCGCGTGGGGTTAGCGCTCCTCAGACGTCCCGCAGGAGGAACATCGAACGGTTATGCGCCTCGGCGTCCGCGGACAGGTCTGTCGTTGCCGTCTTCGAAGTAGAGAACCTCGACGTCCGGCCCCAGCTCGTCCTGCAGCGCGTAGGCCAGGTCGAGCCCTCGCCGCCGCCACTCGACACCGGCCTGCGGACTCGGCCACGTGAAGTTCTCAGGACCGTCTGGGGCGTCGTTGTGCTCGCCGTTCCAAGCGCGGAGTCGCTGGGCGAGGCTCGGCGACACACCGAGCGCCTCCGGGTCCACGAGACCGAGTCCGCCAGGAGAGCGGTCCCACAGCGGATACTCGACGCTCCACTCGGACATCACCAGCACCACGGTCGGCCGTTCAGCAGGCTCGGTCACCAGGCCATCGTCTGGTGTCTGGTCCCGTTCTACAAGGGGATCCTTCACCGGGACGGAGCGTCGTTAGCAGCAGCTGGTGGGACGGTTGCCTTGGTGTTCGACCCGAAGGATCTCGCCGAGGGCGTCGAGGGCGTCGGGGACGACGGCGTAGTAGGCCCACTTGCCGCGCTTGTCGCGAGTGAGTAGCCCGGCGTCGGTGAGGATTTTCAGATGGTGAGAGACGGTCGGCTGGGACAGATCGACCGGCTCGGTGAGGTCGCATACGCACGCCTCGCCCCCCTGGTGAGAGGCGATGAGGGAGAGCAGACGCAGGCGAGCAGGGTCGGCCAGCGCCTTGAACATCGTCGCGAGATCGCGGGCCTCAGCATCCGCGAGGGGTTCGCGGATGAGCGGGGCGCAGCAGGCTGCCTCAAGCTCGGGTGTGCCCTGGATCGCCGTCATGACACCATCATTCCCTACACATTGACGTCTGTCGATACGATCTGCCATGCTGCGCTGGTCTCATCGAGAACCATCAATGTGAGGGCGCGGGTCGTGCCCTCTGGGGAAGGACCAGCCATGTCCTCGACTACAACGACGTCGCTGCCTGTGATCGTGATCGGCGCCGGCCCGGTGGGCCTGGCGTCCGCCGCCCATCTGGTCGAGCGGGGCCTGGAGCCGCTGGTGCTGGAGGCCGGGGACTCGGTGGCCGCGGCGGTGCGGCAGTGGGCCCACGTTCGGCTGTTCTCGCCGTGGCAGTTTAACGTCGACGCCGCCGCGCGCGGCCTGCTGGAGGAGGAGGGCTGGCAGGAGCCGGCCCCCAAGCGCCTGCCCACCGGTGGTGAGCTGGTCAGTGACTACCTCGAGCCGCTGGCCCGAACGGCCGCCCTGCAGGGGCGGATCGTGACAGGGGCACGGGTGGTGGCGGTGAGCCGCGATGGCCTGGACAAGACCCACGGCCGCGGCCGCGCCGAGCGCCCGTTCCTTGTGCGCGCCACGGTCGACGGCGAGGTGGTGGACTACCGGGCCCGGGCCGTGATCGACGCCTCGGGCACCTGGTCCCAGACCAACCCGCTGGGCACGGCCGGACTGCCAGCACCGGGCGAGACCGACGCCGCCTCCTTCCTCCTCGGTCCACTGCCCGACGTGCTCGGGCGGGACCGGGAGAGGGCGGCCGGCAAGCACGTCGTGGTCGTGGGCGCCGGGCACTCGGCGGCGAACACGCTGCTGTCCCTGGCCCAGCTGCGTCGCGCCGAGCCGGCCACCCGGGTGACCTGGCTGGTGCGGGGCTCCTCGGTCGAGCGCGCCTACGGCGGCGGTGACGCCGATGGGCTGCCGACCCGCGGCATGCTCGGCTCCCAGCTGCGGCGGGCGGTGGAGGCCGGTGAGGTCGAGCTCATGGCGTCGGCCACGATCACCGCGATGCGGCCGGTCGGGGACCGGCTGGACCTGACGCTCGCCACGCGCGAGGGTGAGCGCCGACTGGCGGTGGACGCCGTCGCGGGCGCGACGGGTTTCCGCCCGGACCTGGCGATGCTGCGTGAGCTGCGGCTGGACCTGGACCCGGGAGTCGAGGCACCGAGCCGGCTCGCCCCGCTCATCGACCCGGAGTTCCACTCCTGCGGGACGGTTCCCGCGCACGGCGCGGACGTGCTGGCCCACCCGGAGCCCGACTTCTACATCGCCGGCATGAAGTCCTACGGCCGCGCCCCCACGTTCCTCCTGGCCACCGGGTATGAGCAGGTCCGCTCGATCGTCGCCCAGCTCGCCGGCGACACGGCCGCCGCGACGACGCTCGAGCTCGAGCTGCCCGAGACCGGGGTGTGCTCCACCGCGACCCCGGTCCTCGAGGCCGACGGCAGCCTGAGCATCGCCCCGGAGACGGCCGGCGGCTGCTGCGGGACGACGGCCGAGCCCGCGCTCATCGGCTTCCCCACCGGCTTCGCCCACGGCCGCACCGCCCTCTGACCCACCACACCCCCAGGTTGAGCCCTGCCCTCCCCTGAGGGCAGGGCTCGACCGCGCGACGGAAGGACACCAGACGGTGACACCCGCACTCGACTCTCGACATGAGGCACCCGGCGCCCAGCCGGCCGGGACCTCCCGCTTTGCGGTCGGGGGTGCGCCGTGCTGCTAGCCGTGGGGATCTTCCTCGCCACCCTGGTCCTGGTGATCTGGCAGCCCAAGGGCCTCGGTATCGGGTGGAGCGCGCTGGGCGGCGCGGCGGTCGCGCTCATCGCCGGGGTGGTCCAGCTCGGTGACATCCCGGTGGTGTGGGACATCGTGTGGAACGCGACGCTGACCTTCGTCGCGGTCATCATCATCTGCTCGATCCTGGACGAGGCCGGCTTCTTCGAGTGGGCCGCCCTGCACGTGGCACGCTGGGCGCGCGGCAACGGCAGCGCCCTGTTCAACCTCATCGTCGTCCTCGGGGCGGCGGTGGCGGCGCTGTTCGCCAACGACGGCGCGGCCCTGGTGATGACCCCGATCGTCTTCCAGATGATCCTGGCGCTGCGGTTCTCCCCGGCGGTGGCCTTCGGGCTGGTCATCGCCACCGGCTTCATCGCCGACACCACCAGCCTGCCGTTCGTGGTGTCCAACCTCGTCAACATCGTCATCGCCGACTTCTTCGGCATCGGCTTCGCCCGCTACGCCCTGGTCATGGTGCCCGTGGCGCTGGTCTCGTTGGGCGCGAGCCTGGTGGTGCTGCGGCTGTTCTTCCGCAAGTCCATCCCCGGCCGCTACGACGTGACGGCGCTGCGTCGCCCGCCCGAGGCGGTGACCGACCCGACGACGTTCCGCGCGGGCGTCGTCGTCCTGGGCGCGCTGCTGGTCGGCTACTTCGCCGCCGACGCCATCGGGATCCCCGTGGCCGCCGTGGCCGCCCTGTGTGCCGTCGTCCTGGCGCTCATCGCCGCCCGCCGCCCGCGCCCGCTCTTCCGGCGCGCCCCGATCCGTCCCGCCGCCACCGACGACGACCTGGTGACGGTCCCGGTGCGCGGTGGTGGTGGCCGGCCCTCGCCCGGCACCACCTCTGCTCCTGGCGGCAGGACCACCCCCGCACCGGCGGGGACCATCACCACCTCGGAGCCGACGATCGCGGTGTGGTCGGTGGTCAGGTCCGCGCCGTGGCAGATCGTGATGTTCAGCCTGGGCATGTACCTGGTGGTCTACGGCCTGCGCAACGAGGGCCTGACCGACTACCTCGGCCAGGTCCTCGCGGGCATCGCCGAGCACGGGGGCCTGGCCACCGCGGCCGGCACCGGCTTCCTGGTGGCGGGGATGTCCTCGGTGATGAACAACATGCCCACCACCCTCATCGCCGCCCTGGGCATCGAGGCCGCCGCAACCAGCGGGCTCACCGAGCAGATGATGGCCTACGCCGCCGTCATCGGCGCCGACCTCGGCCCCAAGATCACCCCCATAGGGTCACTCGCCACCCTCCTGTGGCTCTCGGTCCTGGACCGCAAGGGCATGCACATCGGCTGGGGCACCTACTTCAAGGTCGGCATCGTCCTCACCATCCCCGTCCTCGCGGTCACGCTGCTCGCCCTGGCCGGCTGGCTCACCCTCCTCGGCCCCTGAGCCGCACTGGGGCTAGACAATCGCGAATCAGTCAGTCATCATTGAGTCAATGAACGCTGACTGGAGTGACGTGGAGGGGCGGGCGCGGCTGCACGCCGCGCTGGCCGACCCCGCCCGGCTGCGGATCGTCGATGTGCTGAGCCTGGGGGACGCCTCCCCCTCCGAGCTCGCCGAGATCCTCACCGCGCCCTCGAATCTGGTGGCCCACCACCTGGGAGTCCTGCAGCGCGAGGGCATCATCAGCCGCAAGAAGTCCGAGGCTGACCGGCGCCGCAACTACGTCCAGCTCGTCCCCGGGGCGCTGGACCACATCATCCCGCGCGACCAGCGCGCGGTGGCCCGCGTGGTGTTCGTGTGCACCCGCAACTCCGCCCGCTCCCACCTGGCCGCGGCGCTGTGGCGCCGCGCAAGTGCGGTGCCGGTCACCTCGGCCGGCACCCACCCCGCCGAGACGATCCACCCGGTCGCCCTCGAGGTGGCCCGGCGCCACCGCCTGGCCCTGCCCCGGGTGGCACCTCAGCACGTGAGCGACGTGCTGGGCGCGGGTGACCTGGTCATCAGTGTCTGCGACAGCGCCCACGAGGAGCTCACCACCCCGATCGACATCCACTGGTCGGTGCCCGACCCGGTGGCCGCCGGCAACGCCGCGGCCTTTGACGAGGCGCTGGCCGACCTCACCCGCCGGGTCACCACCCTGGCCCCCGCCTGACCCCCACCCACTGAAGGAGACCCTCCATGTCTGACCGTCCCAGCGTCATGTTCGTCTGCGTCCACAACGCCGGCCGTTCCCAGATGGCCGCCGGCTTCATGACCGCCCTGTCCGATGGCCAGGTCGAGGTCCGCTCCGCTGGCTCCTCCCCGGCCGACCAGATCAACCCCGTCGCTGTCGAGGCGATGAAGGAAGTCGGCATCGACATCACCGCCAACAAGCCCAAGATCCTCACCCCCGACGCCGTGGAAGCCTCCGACGTCGTCATCACCATGGGCTGCGGGGACGTCTGTCCCTACTTCCCCGGTGTGCGCTACGAGGACTGGGAGCTGACCGACCCCGCCGGCCAAGGCATCGAAACCGTCCGCCAGGTCCGCGACGACATCCGCGGCCGGATCGAGGGCCTGCTGGCCGAGCTCCTCCCCGCGAAGGCCTGAAGCCCCGTGATCGAGCTGAGCAGCCTCACCCCCGCCGCCCAGGCGATCGACTCCGGCCGCGTGCACGAAGTGGTCATCGTCGGTTCCGGTCCGGCGGGCTACACCGCCGCGATCTACGCCGCCCGCGCGAACCTCGCCCCGGTCATCATCGCCGGCGCCGTCACGGCCGGTGGAGCGCTGATGAACACGACCGAGGTAGAGAACTTCCCAGGGTTCCCCGAGGGCGTCATGGGCCCCGAGCTCATGGACAAGATGCAGGCCCAGGCCGAGAAGTTCGGCGCCACCGTCATCTACGACGACGCCACCTCCGTCGACCTCGCCGCCCATGTCAAGACCGTGACCACCGCCGAGGGTCACATCTACCGGGCCCGGGCGGTGATCCTGGCCAACGGCTCGGCCTACAAGGAGCTCGGCCTGGACGGCGAGAGCGAGATGACCGGCCGCGGAGTGTCCTACTGCGCCACCTGCGACGGGTTCTTCTTCCGCGAGCAGCACATCGTCGTCGTCGGCGGCGGTGACTCCGCGATGGAGGAGGCCACCTTCCTCACCAAATTCGCCTCCAAGGTCACCGTCGTCCACCGCCGCGAGGAACTGCGCGCCTCCAAGATCATGGCCGACCGCGCCATGGCCAACCCGAAGATCGACTTCGCCTGGAACAGCGAGGTCACCGCGATCCACGGCACCGACAAGGTCACCGGAATCACCCTGCGCGACACCCTCACCGGCCAGGAGCGCCAGCTGGACGCCACCGGGGTGTTCGTCGCCATCGGGCACATGCCGCGCACGAACATGCTCGCCGGGCAGGTCGACCTCGACGAGAACGGCTACATCGTCGTCACCTCGCCATCCACGGCCACGACCCTCCCGGGGGTGTTCGCGTGCGGGGACGCCGTGGACCACACCTACCGCCAGGCCATCACCGCCGCCGGCACCGGGTGCGCGGCCGCACTGGACGCCGAGCGCTACCTCGCCGCCCTCGGCCAGGCCGCCGAGCCGGACACCGACGCCTCCCAGACCCCACAAGGAGCGGTCGTCGCGTTCTGACGCGAGACGCGTTGAAGACTTCCCGTAAGAGGAACCACCAACGGCGACCCCCGCCGCTGACCTGCCCTGACGCACCCGCTCACTCTCGGACCGTCCCGCAAGCCCCGTCCGGCCATGTAGCCGGACAGGGGGCGCTATCCGAGACGCTCACGTTGGCCTCCGGCGAGCGGGTACGGTCGTCGCGCTGTGCGGCACAGGTACGTTCGGCCAGTGCAACCACGGCCGGCAACAGCGGCTTAGTCTGCAGGATCGTCCGACGCCGGCAGCGGAACTGTCCGACGCGGGCGCACTCACTTCCCCGTGTCGATGGTGGCGGCTGCGGCGTCGTAGCGGTCGAGCACAATCGAGGTGAGTCGGGGGTTCGCGCCCAGCGGTGCCGTGACGACGTCGGCGCCGGCCTCCAGCACCCGGTCGTAGAAGTACCCCGGCGCGAGCAGGTACGCGGCGACTACGACCTGGGGCGTGACGGCGTCCCCGTCCCGCTGCTCCGGGCCCGCCGCGTCGGCGAGCGCGGCACGCGCGGCTGCGACGGCCTCTGGCACCGAGGGCTGTGCCTTGGCCCCGTAGCCCACGGCCACCGGCCCGGGGTGCCACTCGCGAAGCCCGGCGGCGACCCTCTCGACGTCGCGGGCGGCGCCGCTGCGGCTCGATCCCGCAGCGGCCACCACGACGGCGTCGTGCGGTCGCACCCCGGCCTCGGTGAGCCGTTGCGCGAGGAGGTCGACGAGGCGGTGGTCCGGTCCGAGCGCCGGGGTCGCCACCGCCCGGCCGGGCGATCCGTCACGGGCCGCGACCGCCTCGGCGATGTCCACCTCGACGTGGTACCCACCCGAGAGCAGGAGCGGCACGACGACCGCACCTCTCCCGCCGCCGTCGGCCGTCACCACCGACGTCACGACGTCGGCCACCTCCGGCTGCTGCACGTCCACGAAGGCCTCCCGAACCTCCAGCCCTGGCCGGGCGGCGCGGACGTCGTCGAGGATGCTGCGGACCACCTGTCGGCCGACGTGGTCGTTGGTCCCGTGCGAGCAGCCGACGAGGACGGGGGCCGCGGCCCCCGAGCGCTCCGGTGTCGGCCGGACCGAGGTCTGCGTGGTCATGTGAGCTCCAGTCTGTAGCCGCGTTTCACCACGGTCTTCACCAGGTCGCGGCGGCCGGCGGCCTCCCGCAGCCGCGCGACGGCGACCTCCGCCGCGTGAGGGTCGCACGAGTCGCCGGGCAGGGCCGCGAGGAGCTCGTCGCGGGACACGACCTCGCCGCGGCGGGAGGCGAGGACGCGGAGCACCTCCAGGGAGCTCGGCGACAGCGGCAGGACCTCACCGTCGAGGACGGCGAGGCGCGACCGGATCTGCAGGGGACCGGCGACGGTCGCGAGCGCCACCGTCTCCGCGTGCTCGTAGTGGGCGACGAGGCAGCGCACGAGCGCGCCGAGGCGGCCCCGGTCGGGCTGGAGCGGGGTCACGCCTCGGCGCTCGAGTGGACGGGCCGTCACCGGGCCGACCGCCGCCGCCACCATCCCGTTCCGGAACCGGTCGACGACAGGCGCACCGAGACCCTGCTCCTCGGCCGCACTCAGCCACGCCTCGGCGCCCGGCGCGGAGGTGAACACGACGGCGTCGATCTCGCCGGTCGCCGCCGCCAGCACCGAGGCGTGCAGGGCGTCGGGGTCCGGTGGCGGGCCCCACCGGTAGACGACGAGGCTCGCGACGGCCGCTCCCGCCTCGGCGAGCACGACGTCCAGCCCGTCGGCGCCCGCGCCGTGGTGCTGGATGGCGATGCGCAGGCCCGCGACACCCTCTCCGAGGAGGAGGTCGGCGATCTCCGCGGAGCTCTCCGACTCCGCCACCCAGTCGGCCGTGAGGCCCGCGGCCTGGATCGCGCCGCGCGCCTTGGGGCCGCGCGCGACGATCCGCGCGCCGGCGAGGACCGCCAGGAGCGGGTCGGCGATGCCGTGGGCGTCGGCCGCCTCGATCCACGAGCGGAACCCGATCCCCGTCGTCACGACGACGACGTCGGGCGGGTCGTCGAGGAGGGCGAGCGTCGCGGCGTGCAGCCGGTCGTCGTCGACGTGCGGGACCATGCTCAGTGCCGGCGCGTAGCGAACCTGCGCGCCGCGGCGGCGCAGCGCCGCGCCGAGCTCCTCCTTGCGCCGATCCGCCGTGACGAGCACCGTGCAGCCCGCCATGACCTGCCGCAGCATGCGCTCGTCCGGCGCGGGTGCCGGCTCGACGGCCACCCCGCTCATGCGACGAGCACCTGGGCGAGCCGGCCCTCGGCGGCGACGTCCCCGACGACGATGACCGCCGGGGAGCGGACACCGACCTCGGCCGCGCGCCTCACGACGTCGCCCAGCACCGCGCGCGTGACGCGCTGTCGCGGCGTCGAGCCGTTCTCGACGAGGGCGACCGGCAGCCCCGGGTCGGCCCCGGCGGTGAGCAGCTGGGCCATGAGGCGGGGCAGCTGCGAGACGCCCATGAGGATCACCAGGGTCGCCGTCCGGTCTCGTGCGGAGACCAGCGCCGCCTCGTCGAGGGTGTCGTGCCCGCTGGTGACGTGGAACGCGGCGACGGTCCCGCGGTGGGTCAGCGGGATGCCGGCCAGCGCGGGGACGCTCAGCGCGCTCGAGACGCCGGGCACGACCTCGACGGGGATCCCGGCGGCCTGGCACGCCGCGACCTCCTCACCTCCCCTGCCGTAGACGAACGGGTCCCCGCCCTTGAGCCGCACGACGCGCCGGCCGCGGCGGGCCTGGGCGATGAGGATCGCGTTGATCTCCTCCTGCGGGACGGGGTGGTGGCCCGGGGTCTTGCCGACGTCGACGACCTCGACCCCGGGCGCGAGCTCGTCGAGCACGTCGACCGGGCCGAGCCGGTCGGTGACGACGACGTCCGCCTCGGCGAGGGCCCGGCGTCCGCGCACGGTGAGCAGGTCGACCGCCCCGGGCCCGCCCCCGACGAGCACGACCGAACCCACTCCACCGGACGCGCGACGGCGTCCGCGCCGACCGCCGCCCGACGTGCTCGTGGGCGTGGGGGCGGTGCGGTCGCGCACGGCCCCAGCGTCGACGCACCACGTCTGCCGCTCCTCGGCCCACCGGGCCACCGCCCGGTCCACCGCCGGGTCGTCCGTCGCCGCGAGCGCCAGCCAGACGCCGTCGAGGTCGGTCTCCTGCACCTCGCGCGCCAGCCAGGTGAGGGACCGACCGGACGCAGGGTCGTCGACGAGCAGTCGGAGGTCCGCGCACAGGCCGGGCGCGACGACGCGGACGAGCGCGCCGTCGTCGAGCATCGCGCGGACGCTGCGGGCGGCGACACGGCCGCCACCGGCGACGAGCACGGTCCGGCCCGCCAGCTCGAGCCCGAGGAGGGTGGTCATCACGCCACCTCGCGTCCGGGCGCGGACGGCACGGCCACGTGCACGACGCCGTCGCGCACCGTGACCGGCCAGGTGCGCAGGTCCTCGACCGCGTCCACCGGCTCGAAGCCGGCCCTGTCCAGGCACCGGCCGGTCGCGAGATCGAAGACCTGCTTGTACATGGGGCTCGCGACCGTCGGGCGGCCGCCGCGCGTCCCGACGATCCCGCGGGACATGACGTTCGCGCCGCAGAACGGGTCTCGCTGCTGGACCGCGCGGACCGTGTCGTCCGGCAGCCGGAACAGGGCGACCTGGGTGCCGTGCACGAGGGCGGCGGCGCCGCGCTCGATGAGGAGGTCGTCGAGCAGGCAGACGGCCTCCCACGTCTCCACGTCGTCGTCCAGGCCGGGCTGCGGGGCGTGGGACAGGGCGCTCATCGACGCACCTCCAGGGTGGTACCGGCGATCAGGGTGGGTGCGGCGTCGTCCTCGCGGGCGACCGCCCTCTCGGTGGCCGTCGCCGGACGGATCTGGCCGCGCTCGACGACGTAGGCGAGGTCGGGGTCGGGCTCCGACGGCGCGTTGACGAAGGAGCCGAAGCGGCGCAGCTTGTCGGGGTCCTCGAGCACCGCCTTCCACTCGTCCTCGTAGGCGTCGACGTGCCGTGCCATGGCGGCGTCGAGGTCGGCGCCGATCCCGAGGGAGTCCTCGATGATCACCTCGCGGATGGCCTCGAGCCCGCCCTCGTAGTCCGCGACCCAGGCGGCGGTGCGCTGCAGCCGGTCGGCGGTGCGGATGTAGTACATGAGGAAGCGGTCGATGGTCCGGAGGAGCTCCTCGGAGGTGAGGTCCTCCGCGACCAGCTGCGCGTGCCGCGGGGTGAAGCCGCCGTTGCCGCCGACGTACACGTTCCAGCCCTTGTCGGTCGCGATGACGCCGACGTCCTTGCCGCGTGCCTCGGCGCACTCGCGCGCGCAGCCCGACACCCCGAGCTTGAGCTTGTGCGGCGAGCGCAGACCGCGGTAGCGCAGCTCGAGCTCGACCGCCATGCCCACGGCGTCCTGGACGCCGAACCGGCACCACGTCGACCCGACGCACGACTTCACCGTGCGCAGCGACTTGCCGTACGCGTGGCCGGACTCGAAGCCGTTGTCGACCAGCCGGCGCCAGATGTCGGGCAGCTGCTCGATCCGTGCGCCGAACATGTCGATCCGCTGGCCGCCGGTGATCTTCGTGTACAGGCCGAAGTCCTTGGCCACCTGGCCGATGACGAGCAGCCCGTCCGGGGTGATCTCGCCGCCGGGGATGCGGGGGACCACCGAGTAGGTGCCGTCCTTCTGGATGTTCGCCAGCACGTGGTCGTTGGTGTCCTGCAGTGCCGCCTGCTCGCCGTCGAGGATGTGGCCGTTGCCGAGCGAGGCGAGGATCGAGGCGACGACGGGCTTGCAGATGTCGCAGCCGCGTCCGCCGTCGCCGAAGCGCCCGATGATCTCGCTGAAGGTGTGCAGGTCGGCGACCCGGACGGCGTCGAAGAGCTGGGCGCGGGAGAGCTCGAAGTGCTCGCACAGCGCGGTCGAGACCTCGACGCCGGCCCGCTGGAGCTCGGTCGTGGTGATCTTCTTGACGAGCGGGAGGCACGAGCCGCAGGAGGTGCCGGCTCTGGTGCAGGCCTTGACGCCCGCGAGGTCGGTGCACCCGTGCTCGGTGACGGCGCCGCGGACGGTGCCGGCGCTGACGTTGTTGCACGAGCAGACGGTGGCGTCGTCGGGCAGCTCGAGCGTCGGGGCGGATCCGGCACCCTGAGGCAGCAGGAACAGGCCCGGGTCGCCGGGCAGCTCCGCGCCGAGCATGGGGCGCAGCGTCGCGTAGGCGCTGGCGTCGCCGACGAACACGCCGCCGAGCAGGGTGCGCGCGTCGTCGGACAGGACGAGCTTCTTGTAGATGCCGGCGACGGGGTCGGCGTGGACGAGCTCCATCGCGCCCTCGGTGCGCGCGAAGACGTCACCGAAGCTCGCGACGTCCACGCCCTGCAGCTTGAGCTTGGTGGCGGTGTCGGCACCGGGGAAGGTTGCCTCCCCGCCGAGGAGGCGGTCGGCGATGACCTCCGCCATGGCGTAGCCCGGTGCGACGAGGCCGATGCACCGGCCCTCGATGCACGCCACCTCCCCGATCGCCCACACGTGCTCGTCGGCGGTCCGGCACGCGAGGTCGACGACGGCGCCGCCCCGCTCCCCCACGGGCAGGCCGCTGGCGCGGACGAGCTCGTCGCGCGGCCGCACGCCCGTGGCGAGGACGACGACGTCGACGTCCAGGCGCCCGCCGTCGGCGAAGTCGAGCCGTCCGACGTCCCCGGTGCGCCGGGAGGCCACCATCGCACTGGTCGCGGTCTCGCAGCGGACCGCGATGCCCATGTCGTTGATGAGCCGCTTGAGCGCCTGCCCACCGCCGAGGTCGATCTGCGCGTCCATGAGGTGCGTGCCGAACTGGATGACCGTGGCCTGCGCACCCAGCGCCTTGAGCGCGCCCGCCGCCTCGAGACCGAGGAGCCCCCCACCGATGACGGCACCTCGCACGGGGCGCTCCCACCCGGCTGCGGTGGTGACCCGCTTGCGCTCGACCCAGGAGCTGAGGGCAGCGAGGTCGTCGATGGTGCGGTAGACGAAGACGCCGGGCAGGTCGGTCCCGCGGACCGGCGGCCTGGCCGCGAAGGAGCCGGTGGCGAGCACGAGCTCGTCGTAGCCGTGGACCCGGCCGAAGCGGTCGGTGACCGTGCGCGCCTCCCGGTCGATCGCGGTGACGGCACAGTCGTGGTGCAGCGTGACGAGCTCGTCGTCCCACAGTGCCGGGTCCCCCAGCGTCAGCTCCTCGGGGTTGCGTGCCGAGAAGTAGCTCGTGAGCGCGACACGGTCGTACGGTGCGCGGGGCTCCTCGGCGAACACCGTGATGCGCCAGGTACCGGCGTGGTCACGGTCGCGCACCGCCTCGACGAGGCGCTGGGCGACCATGCCACCGCCGACGACGACGAGGTGGCGGGTGGGTTGCCCCTGCGGGACGGGATCGGTCTGGGGTCCGGTCACAGCGAGCTCCTGACATGTGGTGGGGCGAGGGGGCCTCGCTCCCGTCCAGTACGGGTGTGTGGTCCGGGGACGTTGCTCACGACGCTACGGAGCCACGGTTTCCCGGCCGTTCCGCGAGTGTTGCCACGACGTAAATCGTGTCTCTCGAAGGACGTGAGGCCCGTGTGAGAACGGGGGGCGTGGGCGGGACGGCGGTACCGCCCGCCCGCACCGGGACCGGTCATCGCCCGGTGCTCTCTGCCACGGCGTGGCGGACCGTGCCGTCGGGCGGCTCCGCGGCCGCGAGCCAGTCCGCGATGCCGCAGACGACGTCCGTGCACCCGCCGCACCCGGTCGTGGCGCGGGTCCCCCGGGCGAGGTCGTCCGCGCTGCGTGCCCCGTCGTGCCAGCACGCCACGAGGTCACCCTTCGTCACGCCGTTGCACTGGCAGACGGTGGTCTGGTCGGGCATCTGAGTGGGAGTCGTCGCCTGGACCGGAGGGGGTCCCACCGGCCGGAGCAGCAGGTGGGCCGGGTCCGCCGGGACGGGGACACGCCGGGTGTACGTGGCGGTGAGGTCGGCGCCGACGTCCGCCGCACCGACGCACGTCGCGCCGACGAGCAGCCCGTCGGCGACCACGACCTCGACGTGTCGCCCAGCCGCCGGGTCGCTCAGCGTCAGCGTCCGGTGCTCGGGCGCGCGACCTGCACCGGACACCCCCATCGTGACGATCTCGAGGCCGGCGGCCTTGACGCGGACGACGTCGACGCCGGTGGCGGCCGCTCCGGCGGGCCCGCCGGTCTCGGGCGCGACCGGACGCACGACGGCGCTCGTCGCCAGCCGCAGCGCCATGCTGGGTCGGTCCCCGTCGCCGGTGCCTGCCCGCGGCCGGTGGCCGGGGAGGCGGTCGGCGGCCGGGGACCCGCCGGAGGGCGCGTCCTCACGTGGCCGGACTTCCGAGGCGAGAGCGGCGGCGAGGCGCCGCGACTGGTCCCACCCCTGCGCGATGAGGCCGGTGGAGCCCTCGGGCGGCTCTGCACAGTCCCCGATCGCGAAGACGCGCGGGTCATCCGGGCTGGCGAGGTCCTCGCCCACGACCACGCCCCTGCCCACCGTCAGGCCCGCGGCTCGCGCCAGGCCAGTCTCGGGCGTGGTGCCGCATGCGAGCACGACGAGGTCCGCTCCGATGTCCACGAGGCTCGTTCCTCCCGCCGCGCCGGACGACGGCGCAGCCCCTGCGTCGTCGGGCGTGCGGAGCTCGACCCCGCAGACGCGCCCGTGCCGGTCGGTGCGGACGGTCTCGGTCAGCGCGTTCGTCCACGTGTGCACCCCGAGGCGGGCCAGGCTCGCCTCGACGACGCGCCCGGCGTCGGGGCCGAGCTGACGGTCCATCGGGCTCGCGCCGCCGTGCACGACGCTCACCGGCACTCCCCGGTACGCCAGGCCGCACGCCACCTCGAGGCCGAGCACGCCCGCCCCGATGACGACGGCGTGCCGCGCGTTGACCGACGCGGCGACGATCCCGCGCGCGTCGTCCAAGGTGCGCAGGGCGTGCACGCCACGCGGGAGGCCCGCTGCCTCATCGGTGATCCCCGCGATGTCCGGGACACGGGCCGCGGCGCCGGTCGCGAGGACGACGGCGTCGTAGGGGTAGGCGCCGTCGGCGGTGATGACGCGGCGCGCGGAGCGGTCGATGGCGATGGCCTCGGTACCGCGGCGCACCGCCACGCGGTCGTCGTCCGCGCCGGGCAGGCCCATCGCCGCAAGGTCGACCTTCCCGGCGACGACCTCGCTGAGCAGGACGCGGTTGTAGGGCTCGTACTCCTCGGCGCCGAGCACCGTGATCTCGACGGCGCCCGCCTCGTCGTCGCTCAGGTGCGCGACGAGGTCGCTCGCGAACCGGGAGCCGACCATGCCGTTGCCGACGACGACGACGCGCCTCCTCGGGGCGTCGACGGGGCTCATGCGACCACCTCCGTGTCGTCGGCGCGCTCCGCGCGGCGCACGTCCACCGCGCACACCTTGAACTCGGGCATGCCGGAGACGGGGTCGGTCGCGTCGGTCGTCACCCGGTTGACGCTGCTGGTGCCACCCCAGTGGAAGGGCATGAACACCGTGTCGGGGCGGATACGGTCGGTCCACCGCGCCGCGGCCTCGACGTGGCCGCGGCTCGAGGTGAGCCGCACCTGCTCGCCGTCGGCGATCCCGAGGCGTGCGCCGAGCACCGGGTGCATCTCGACGAACGGTGCCGCCGCGGCGCGCACGAGCTCGGGGACGCGGCGCGTCTGCGCGCCCGACTGGTAGTGCTGCAGGACGCGACCCGTGACGAGGTACACCGGGGCGTCGGCGCGGACGTCGTCGCTCGGGCCGACGTGGTCGACGGCGACCATCCGCGCCCGCCCGTCCGGCGTGCCGAAGCGGTCGAGGAACAGGCGGGGTGTGCCGGGATGGGGCGCTGCGGCGTCGTCGGTGGCGGGGACCGGCCAGAACAGGCCCGGGCCGCCGGCTGCCTCGTCCGCGTCGAGGCGTGCGTGGCTGAGCCCGGAGTAGTCGGCGACGCCGCCCGCCGACGCGCGCGCGAGCTCGGCGAAGACGGCGGCGGGCTCGGCGGGGAACGGGACCGCCGAGCCGAGGCGGCGGGCGAGCTCGGCGAGGACCCACAGCTCGGAGCGCGCGTCGCCGGGCACCGGCAGGACCCGGCGCCGGCGGATGACGCGGCCCTCGAGCGAGGTCATCGTGCCCTCCTCCTCCGCCCACTGCGTGACGGGCAGGACGACGTCGGCGAGCAGCGCCGTCTCGGAGGGCACGACGTCGCACACGACGAGAAGGTCCAGGGCGCGAAGGTTCGCCTCGACCTGCCGGGCGTCGGGGGCGCTGACGACGACGTTGGAGCCGTGGACGAGCAGCGCGCGCGGGCGCCCGTCCTCGGTATACGTGCCGGTGCCGCGGGCGCCGAGCGACCGGAGCAGCTCGACGGCCGGGCGCCCGGGGCCGGGGATCGAGACGGGGTCGACGCCCCACACCGCGGCGACGTGGGCGCGTGCCACCGGGTCGCTGATCGAGCGGTAGCCGGGGAGCTGGTCGGCCTTCTGCCCGTGCTCGCGCCCTCCCTGCCCGTTGCCCTGACCGGTCACGGCCCCGTAGCCGGAGCCCCGGCGGCCCGGGAGCCCGAGCGCGAGGGCGAGGTTGATCGCGGCGGTCACGGTCGCCGTGCCCTGGGTCGACTGCTCGACACCGCGCCCAGTGAGCACGTACGCGCCCGCCCCGCCGCGGGCGGGCGACGCCGCGGCGAGGAGCCGGGCGACGTGGCGTAGGCGACCGGCGGGCACCCCGCACACCGTCTCCGCCCGCTCGGGCCACCACGCGGCCACGGAGCGCCGCACGTCGCCGAATCCGGTGGTGCGCGCCGTCACGTACTCCATGTCGAGGAGCCCCTCGGCGATGACGACGTGCAGCAGCGCGAGCAGCACGACGAGGTCCGTGCCGGGGACGGGCTGCACGTGCACGCCCTGGTCGCCCACCGGCCCGGCACCACCGGTCGCCGGGACGGGCTCGCCGGTGAGTGCCGCCGTCGCGCTGCGGCGGGGGTCCACGACGACGAGCCCGCCGCGCGAGCGCACACCGGCGAGGTGCTGCACCGACGGGGGCATCGTCTCGGCGAGGTTGGAGCCCAGCAGGAGGACGGCGTCGGCACCGGCGAGGTCGGTGAGCGGGAAGGGCAGCCCCCGGTCGACGCCAAACGCCCGGTTCGCACCGGCGGCGGCGGAGGCCATGCAGAACCGGCCGTTGTAGTCGATGTTCGCGGTGCGCAGCACGGTCCGGGCGAACTTGCCGAGCGCGTACGCCTTCTCGTTCGTCAGGCCACCGCCGCCGAACACCGCGACGGCGTCTGGGCCGTGCTCCTGCTGGATCCGGCTGATCGAGCCGGCGACGACGTCGAGCGCCTCGTCCCAGCTCGCCGGGTGCAGCTCGCCGTCGTCCCCGCGCAGCAGCGGGGTGGTGAGCCGGTCGGGGGCGCCGAGCACGGCGGCGCTGGTCCAGCCCTTCTGGCACAGGCCGCCCCGGTTCGTGGGGAACTGGCGCGGGGCGACGGTGACGGTGCGGTCCGGCTCGGCCGTGAGCGACATGGCGCACTGGAGCGCGCAGTAGGGGCAGTGGGTGTCGGCCGTGGTCGGCTCCGCGATCGTGCGCACGGCGGGCGTCGGCGTCATGCTCCGCACCCGCTCAGATCCTCGCGCCCGCGAGCGCCGCACCGGGACGCCGGTACACGGCCCACGCGACGACCGCCATGACGGCGTACATGCCGATGAAGGCCCACAGCGCCGGGACGAGGGAGCCGGTCATGCTGGTCGACGCCGCGAACCCGCGCGGGATGAGGAAGCCGCCGAACGCCCCGACGGCCCCGGCGATGCCGATGCAGCCCGCCGCGGCCTGCCGGGCGCGGGCGCGGACGTCGCCGGTCGCGCCGTCGCCGGTCGCGGCGGCCGCGCTGGCCTGGAAGACCGCGGGGATCATCCGGTACGTCGAGCCGTTGCCCACGCCGGTGGCGACGAAGAGGAGGAGGAAGGAGCCGAAGAACAGGCCGAAGCTGTCCCGCTCGAGGGCCTGGATCGCGCCGAGGGCCCCGAGCGCCATGGTGCCGTACGCGGCGATCGTCACGGGAGTCCCGCCCACCCGGTCGGCGATGACGCCGCCGAGCGGGCGGGTCAGCGAGCCGACGAGCGCGCCGAGGAAGGCGATCGACACCCCGACCCCGGGGAACTGGGCTCCCAGCAGCATCGGGAACGCCCCGGCGTAGCCGATGAACGAGCCGAAGGTGCCGATGTAGAGGAAGGAGATGATCCACGTGTGCTTGTTCCGCGCGGCCGCGGCGAAGGACCGGGGGTCGGCCCGCGCCGCCGAGAGGTTGTCCATGCAGCGCCACGCGAGGACGGCCCCGAGCACGATGAACGGCACCATCATGAGCCCCGCCCGCTCCAGCGCGACGCCGGCCCCGACGGTGATGACCAGGGGCACCGCGAGCTGGACCGCGGCCGTCCCGAGGTTGCCGCCGGCCGCGTTGAGCCCCAGCGCCTTGCCCTTCTCCCGCTCGGGGTAGAAGAAGGAGATGTTCGCCATCGAGGAGGCGAAGTTTCCACCGCCGAAGCCGGCGAGCGCCGCCACGGCGAGCAGGACGCCGAAGGAGGTGCCCGGGCGCTGGACGACGAGGGCGAGCGCCACCGTAGGGAGCAGGAGGAGGAGCGCGGAAACCACCGTCCAGTTGCGGCCCCCGAACAGTGGCACGGCGAAGGTGTACGGGATGCGCAGCGTCGCGCCGACGAGGCTCGGCACGGCGACGAGCCAGAACTGCTGGTCGATAGTCAGGGCGAAGCCGGCGGCCGGGAGCTGCGGGACGACGATGGACCACAGCGCCCACACGGCGAAGCCGACGAACTCGGCGAAGATCGAGATCCGCAGGTTGCGGGACGCGACCCGCCGCCCGCCGTCGTGCCAAAAGGTGGCGTCCTCGGGATCCCAGTGGTCGATCCACCGGCCGGGGCGCCGGTGCCCGGGAGCGTCGGAGGCGGTGCCGGCCGGTGCGGCGCCGGACGGGTGCGGCGCGAGCTCGTCACCGTGGGGTGTTCTCGTGGTCGCGGTCATGGCGGCTCCTCCAGTAGGTCCCGGTCGGTACCAGGGACGCTAGGAGTGCCGTGTTTCGTCGGGTCGTTCCCGCGGTGAACCGTGCGTTAGGAAGAACGCACACCCTCGCGCGGGCCGGTGTGAGAAGCCGAAGGGAGCCGCCTACCGCCGTCGGCTCACGGCGTCGGGGCGAGGTGCTCGCGCAGCTCCCGGTCGATCGTGCGCGCCCACGCGCGGATCGCCGTCCAGTCGCGCTGGTCGCCCTGGGGCGCCCTCGTCAGGCGCGTGACGGAGCGCTCGCGCAGGTTGAGCACCGCCGGGTCGAGGCGGCCGTCGAAGGTCGCCGCGCCGACGGGGTCGACCCCCGAGAGCACGGCCGTCTCGATCCGCAGCGGGTCGTCGGCCTCGGCGCCGGCCAGGCCGACGGAGAACACCCACGTGGGCAGGGCCGCGAGCGCCGCGGCGTTCCGCTCGGCGAAGTCGCGTGCCGGGGCCATCCACCGCGACATGTAGACCGCGGAGCCGAGGACCACCGCCTCGGCGTCACCGGCCTCGGCGGTCTCCACCGGCTCCCGTCGCACGACGTGGCCGCGGGACTCGAGCTCCGCGGCGATCGTGTCGGCGACCTCGGCGGTCGAGGAGTGCTTGGACGCGGCGACGACGAGGATGCGCATACGTCCACTGTCGCCGCCCGGCGCACCGGTCGCGAGGGACTTTCGTCCGGTTCTACCGGTGGACGCGCAGCTCGTGCTCACGGTCGAGGAAGCTCCCGTAGCGCCCGGCCGCCTCCTCGAGCGCGGCCTCCTCGGCGGTGGAGAGGAGCCGGTAGGGCACGACGTCGAAGCGGACCCGCGCGCCGACCGTGCGCCGCATGCTCCCCACCAGCTGGGCGTCGACGAGCGCCATCCCGATCGCCGCCTCCCGTCCGCGGGGCACCACGCCCGCGGCGTCGAGCACCATCCGGCTGTCCTGGTAGCCCCGGTACGTCTCGTCGAGCAGCTGGAGGAGGTGCCCGGCGGGCGTCCCCGGGCCGGACGGCGCCGAGCCCGGCGTGTGCCAGTACGTGCGGCCGTCGTGGGTGAAGGTCTCGAGCCGGTCGCGGCAGAGGTCGAGGCCGCGCCGCACGTCGGTGAGCGTGAGGGTCGCCCAGTAGGCGAGGTCGCGCGCGGTCGCCGGCCCGTGCCCGGCGACGTAGCGCCAGGCGAGCTCGGCGAGCGCCTCCTCCCGGTCCAGCCGCCGCGAGGCGGTCACCCGGTCACCGAACAGCGCGTAGGTGTGGGTGCCCTCGCGCTCCCGGCCGCTGCACACGAGCCGGTCGAGCTCGAGGAGGCCGAGCAGGAGCATGAGGACCTGGCCGGACGCGGCGAGCCCCCGCTCGGCGAGCGCCGCGCCGAGCTGCCCGCGGTCCTGGTCGGGCTGCGCCGCCAGCGCCTCGCACACAACGGTGGCCGCGCGCTCGAGCTCGGCCGGGCCCCACCCGTGCAGCTCGGTGAGCTGGCGGAGCACCACCGGACGCACCCGCGGCGCGGTGAGCTCCAGGAGCCACCCGATGTCCTCCGCCGCGACGAGGTGCCACGTGGGACGCAGCACGTGGGTGCGCACGACGTCCCCGGCCGCGAGGAGCGCGTCGAGCTCCGCGGCCCGGGGCCGGACGGTCCGGCACGCGACCGCCCACCCCGCCTGCTGCCGGTTCTCCCCCTGGACCGCGAGCAGGCCGCGGACGACGGCATCGGCGTCCGGCGCGGGCTCCGTGAGGTGCTGGGTGCGCAGCCGCCACCGGGCGATGTCGTGGTCCGTCACCATGACGCGACGCTACGTCCGGATGCGGTCAGGTTCCGTCCTCATGTCCCCGCAACCACTCGAGCACCGCGAGAACGCGACGGTGGTCGTCGGTCGAGGGCGGCAGGTCGAGCTTGTCGAAGATCGCCGAGACGTGCTTCTCCACCGCCTTGGGCGTGACGACCAGCGCCCGGGCGATCGCGGGGTTCGTCCGGCCCTCGGCCATGAGGGCGAGGACCTCCCGCTCGCGCGGGGTGAGCCGGTCCAGCGGGCGGGCCCGCCGCGCGGCGAAGAGCTGGGAGACGACGGTCGGGTCGAGCACTGTGCCGCCGGCGACGAGCCGCTCGAGTGCCTGGGAGAGCTCCGCGAGCGCGGACACGCGGTCCTTGAGGAGGTAGCCCACTCCCCCGCCGGTGGCGAGCAGGTCACCCGCGTAGGACTCCTCGACGTACTGGGACAGGACGAGCACCGCCGTCCCGGGCAGCTCCTCACGGACGGCGAGCGCCGCGCGCAGGCCCTCGTCGGTGAACGACGGCGGCATCCGGACGTCGACGACAGCGACGTCGGGCCGGTGCTCGCGCGCGGCGGCGACGAGCTGCTCGCCGTCGCCGACGGCCGCGAGGACCTCGCACCCCGCCTCCTCGAGGAGGCGGACGAGGCCCTCGCGCAGCAGGACCGAGTCCTCGGCCAGCACGACGCGCACGCGGCGGATGCTACGGGATCGCCGCGCTCACCACGGTGCCGCGTCCGTCCGCGCTCTCGACGTGGAGCTCGCCATCGACGCCGGCGAGCCGGTCCCGCAGCCCGGCCAGCCCGTGGCCCTTGCCCGGGTGCGCCCCGCCCACTCCGTCGTCGGCGACGACGACGCGGAGCACGCCGTCGTCGTCGACGCCCACGCGCACGGCCACCCGGGTGGCGGCGGAGTGCTTGGCCGCGTTGGTCAGCGCCTCGGTGACGACGAAGTAGGCGGCGGACTCGCGCGCGGGGGCCAGGCGCTGGCCCGGGGCGAGGGCGATGTCGGTCTGGACGGGGATGGGGCTCTGCCCGGCGGCGGAGACGACGGCGGCGGCGAGGCCGCGGTCGACGAGGATCGGCGGCGCGATGCCCCGCGAGAGGGTCCGGAGCTCGGCGAGGCTGCCCTGGACGTGCTCGAGGCTCTCGGTGAGCAGGGCGCTGGTGGCCTCGCGGTCCCCGTCGGCGAGGCGGCGCTGGGCGGCCTGCAGGTCCATCGACAGGCGGACGAGACGCTGCTGGGGGCCGTCGTGGAGGTCGCGCTCGATGCGCCGCAGGGTCTCCGCCTCGGCGCCGACGACGGCGGCCCGGCTCTCGGTGAGCGTGCTGACCCGCTGCTCGAGGGCGGCGTGGCTGGTGCCGGCGAGCGTGAGCCGCGCCCAGGCGTGGTGTACGTGCACCAGGCCGCGCACCACCCACGGTGCGGAGGCGAGGAAGAGGACGCCGGTGAGCACGGTGATCGCGTTGTCGAGCACCGGGCCGGACGCGCCGAGCAGGTCGGCCAGGCCGATGTCGCCCTCAGGCAGCGCCCACGAGTACAGCGGGTAGGTGAGGCCGCCGAGGCCCACCGCCCACCACGTGATCGTGAGGACGAAGGACGCGATCGAGATCGGGAAGTTGAGGACCTGGAAGAGCAGGTCGAGCCAGGCCTGCCCGTCGGTGAGGCGTCCCCGGACCCACGCGGTCCCCCGCCGGCCACCTCGGTACGGCAGCACGGCGGGCAGCGGGAACCCGACCTCGGCGAGGCGGCGGCGCTCGAGACCGCCCACCGCCCTGGCCGCGGCCAGACCCGCGGCGAGGACCAGCAGGCCGAGGAGGAAGGCGGCGAGCGCGGTGACGCCGACCGTGACGGTCGTGACGACGAGGACGAAGCCGACGACGGCGAGCGGGAAGGACAGCAGGAGGTAGCGGCTCTCCCGGGCGGTGCGCCGCAGGAGCCGGCGCGGGCGCGAGCTCGCGGTCATGTCTGCCTCTTCTCGGTGCGGCCGGCCGGGGCCACCGGTCGATCCTAGGGGGTGGCCGGGGTGGTCTGCGGTGGCGGTGGGACGCGGTGTGGTGGTCATGGCTCCAGCCTTCCCGGCGGCGCCGGCGCAGTCAGGAGGGCGTCCCGGCGTCCTCGTGGTGGGGCAGGCCCTACCTCGCGTGTCGGGACCGCCCCGGTCGCGGCCGGGCCACTTCTCCAGTTCGATGGGCGGACCTCTACGAACAGGAGTGTGTGATGGAACCCTGGGTCTGGATCGTCATCGGGGTCGTGGTGCTGGCGATCGTCATCGCCGTCGTGCTCTCGGCCTCCAAGAAGCGCAAGCAGCGGCAGCACGAGGAGCGCGCCCGTCAGGAGCGCGAGAACCGCGAGCACGCGCGCGACCTGCGGGCGCACGCGGAGGAGCAGGACATCGCCGCGCGGGAACGGGAGGCCGCTGCCCTCCAGCAGCAGGCCGACGCGCAGCGCGCCCGCGTCGAGGCGGACCGCCTGGAGCAGGAGGCCCGCAAGCGCACCGAGGCCGCCGAGGAGGCACGTCACCAGGTGGAGCGCGAGCGCGCCGACGCCGACGCCCTCGACCCCGACCTCTCCGCGGACGGTGACCTCACCCGGGACACGGCCGACTTGCCCCACCCGGACGAGGACCCGACCCACGGCAGGCACGCCGCGGACGGGGACACGACGCCGCGCTGACGGTGGCACAGACGTGAGGGGTTCGGGTCCGTGACGGACCCGAACCCCTCACGCTCGTCCGGAGCCGCTAGACGATGCGCAGGCGGCGCTCGTCACCGGACAGCCCGCGGGCGACCAGCTCGCGCAACGAGTCCGGCGTGTCGGTGCCGGCCCGCACGTAGCAGCCGGACAGCGCGTCGATCTCGCCGCGGGCGATCGTCACGACGAGCGCGACGACGTCGGCCGGGTCGGTCCAGTCGGTGCGCCCCTCGTGGAGGCGCATCGAGTCGGTCATGTCGGTGCGCACGACGCCCGGCGCGAGCTCGAAGGCCCGCAGGCCCTGCTCGAAGCCGGCCTCGTGGAGCGCGCCGCCGATCCGGAACAGCGCCGTCTTGGAGACCGTGTAGGCCGTCGCCTCGGCGAAGTCGCGGGTGCCGGAGCCGGAGTTGACGTCGATGACCCGGCCCCCGCCGCGGGCGAGCATCCCCGGCACGACGGCGTGGCTGAGGAGGAAGGGTCCGCGCACGTTGGTCTCGACGACCGACCACCAGCGCTCCGGGTCGGTCTCCCACAGCGGCACCTCGGCGTCGATGACGCCGGCGTTGTTGACGAGGAGGTCGACCGACCCGAGCTCGTCCTCGGCGCGCCGGACGGCGGCCCGGACGGCGTCGGCGTCGGTGACGTCGGCGGTGAGGACGACGGCGCGGCGGCCGGCCGCCCGGACCTCCTCCGCCGTCGCCTCGAGGAGCCGCTCGTCGCGGGCGAGGAGGGCGACGTCGAGGCCGGCGCGGGACAGGCCGATGGCGAGCTCGCGGCCGATGCCGCGGGAGGCCCCGGTGACGAGCGCCGTCTGGGCGGCGGCGACCTCAGCCACGGAGCACCGCCCCGACCCGCTCGGCGGCGAGCGTGACGATCCGCTCGCGGACGGCGGCCGTCTCCTCCGCCGTCAGCGTCCGGTCCGCGGCACGCAGCCGCAGCGCGAAGGCCAGCGACTTCTTCCCCTCACCGAGCTGCTCGCCGGTGTAGACGTCGAAGAGGCGCACCTCCTCACCGAGCTCCGCGGCGCCCTCGCGGACGACGGCGAGCACCTCGGCGGCGGGCACCGCGTCGTCGACGACGAGCGCGATGTCCTCCTTGCCCGGCGGGTAGGTGGACACGGGCGTCGGCTGGACCGGCTGGTCGCCGGCGGCCGCGGTGAGCGCGTCGAGGTCGAGCTCGAAGGCGACCGCGCCCGCGGGCAGGTCGAAGGCGGCGACGACCCGCGGGTGCAGCTGGCCGGCGTACCCGACCACCCGCCCGCCCGCGGACACCGCGGCGCACTGGCCGGGGTGCCAGGGGGCGCGCTCGGCGGCGGCGAGCTCGACGCTCACGCCCACCGCGCCGGCCACCGCGTGGACGGCGTCGACGGCGTCGGCCCAGTCGGCGCTGCGGCCGGGGCCGCGCGCGCCGTCGGGGACGACCTTGCCGGTGAGGACGCCGGCGACGTGTCGCGGCTGGTGCGGGACGGCGGCGTGCAGGGCGGCGATCTCCTCCTCGGAGGGACGGCGGTCCACTCCCGGTGAGGACGCGGCGCCCACCCCGGCGGGGCGGGTGACGAGCCCGAGCTCGAAGACCCGGGTGTCCTCCAGGCCGCGGCTGACGTTGCGGCGCGCGGTGTCGAGGAGCGAGTCGAGCAGGGAGGTCCGCATCGCCGGCGCGTCCTCGGCCATCGGGTTGGCCAGGCGCAGGGCGAGGCGGCGCTCGTCGTCCGCGGGCAGCTGCTGACGGTCGTGGGTGTCCCCGACGAAGGGGTAGGACAGCACCTCGACGAGGCCGAAGTCGGCCAGGGCGCGGGCGACGTCGCGGCGGTGGCGCTGGCCCGGCGTGAGCCCTCGGCCCGCCGGCGCGGCCGGCAGGATCGAGGGGATCGTGTCGTAGCCGGCGAGGCGCGCGACCTCCTCGACGAGGTGGGCCGGGCCCACGAGGTCCGGACGCCAGCTCGGCGGGGTCACGGTGACGACGCCGTCGGCGTCCGCCTCGCTCACCGTCGCGCCGATCGTGGTGAGGAGCTCGACGACCTGCTCCGCCGGGTAGTCGACGCCGGTGAGCCGGCGCGGCTCGTCCAGGCGCAGCCGGACGGGGGCGGGACGGGACGTCGTGTCGAGGTCGCTGACGGCCGGGTCGGCGGTGCCGCCGCCGTGCTCGACGAGGAGGTCGACGGCGCGCTGGGCGGCCACGGCCTGCAGCTGCGGGTCCACGCCGCGCTCGAAGCGCTTGGCGGCCTCGCTGGGCAGCTTGTGCCGGCGCGCGGTGCGCGCGACGGACACGGGGTCGAAGTGCGCGGCCTCGATGAGGACGTCGGTGGTGCCGGGACCGACCTCGGTCTCCGCCCCGCCCATGACGCCGGCGAGGCCGAGGATGCGGGCGCCCCGCGCGCCGTCCGGGGAGTCGGTGATGAGGAGGTCCTCGGAATGCAGGGTGCGGCGCACGTCGTCGAGGGTGGTGAGCTCCTCCCCCGCCGCGGCGCGCCGCACGACGACCGGCGCGCTCAGCGTCGCGAGGTCGTAGGCGTGCAGCGGCTGGCCGAGGTCGAGCATGACGTAGTTGGTGACGTCCACGGCCAGGGAGATCGGGCGCATGCCCGCCTGGACGAGCCGCTCGGTGAGCCACGACGGCGACGGCGCGGACGGGTCGATCCCCCGGACGATGCGGGTGACGAAGCGGTCGCAGCCGACGTTGCCGTTCACGGGCGCGGCGTCGTCGACCTCGACGGCGAAGCCGTCCTCGGTGGCGGCCGGCGGCGGGCCGGCGGGGAGGTTCTCGGGCAGGCCGGGGTCGGTGAAGGCCGCCCCGGTCGCGTGGGAGTACTCGCGGGCGACGCCGCGCATGGCGAAGCAGTAGCCGCGGTCGGGCGTCACGTTGATCTCGAGGATCTCCGCACCCAGGCCGAGGAGCGCGATCGCGTCGGCGCCGGGCTGCGGCGTCGGGACGTCGGGGAGGAACTCGCTCAGCACGATGATGCCGTCGTGGTCCTCGCCCAGGCCGAGCTCGCGGGCCGAGCAGATCATGCCGTCGGAGGTGTGCCCGTAGGTCTTGCGGGCGGCGATGTGGAAGTCGCCGGGCAGCGTGGTGCCGGGCAGGGCGACGACGACGTCGTCACCGACGGAGAAGTTGTGGGCGCCGCAGACGATGCCGCGGGACGGCACGTCCGCGGGCTCCTTGCCCTCGCCGGGGGCGTCGTTGTGCTCGGGGCCGACGTCGACGCGGCAGTAGTTGATCGCCTTGCCGTTCTTGTGCTCCTCGGTCTCGACCGACAGGACGCGACCGATGACGAGCGGGCCGGTGACGGCCGGGGGGATGACCGCCTCCTCCTCCAGGCCGACGCGCACGAGGTCGGCGGCGAGGTCGGCGGCGGTGGTGCCCTCGGGCACGGCGACGTGCTCGGCGAGCCAGGTCAGCGGGACGTAGGGCATGTCAGTTCCCCTTTCCGGTGGTGCCGAACTGGAGGGAGAAGCGCATGTCACCCTCGACGATGTCGTGCATGTCGGCGATGCCGTGGCGCAGCATGAGCGCGCGCTCGGTGCCCACGCCGAAGGCGAAGCCGGTGTAGACGTCCGGGTCGATGCCCGCGGCGATGAGCACCTGCGGGTTGACCATCCCGCAGCCGCCCCACTCGATCCAGCCCGGGCCGCCCTTCTTCTGCGGGAACCACAGGTCCATCTCGGCGCTGGGCTCGGTGAAGGGGAAGAAGCTCGGACGCAGACGGGTCCGGGCCTCGGGGCCGAACATCGCGCGGGCGAAGTGGTCGAGGGTGCCCTTGAGGTGCGCCATCGTCAGGCCCTTGTCCACGGCCAGACCCTCGACCTGGTGGAAGACCGGGGTGTGGGTGGCGTCGAGGGCGTCGTTGCGGAACACCTTGCCGGGGCAGGCGATGTAGATGGGCAGCTCGCGGCTGAGCAGGGTGCGCGCCTGCACCGGGGAGGTGTGGGTGCGCAGCACGAGCCCGGGGGTGTCCTGCTCGGCGGTGCCCTGGACGTAGAAGGTGTCGGCCATCTGCCGCGCCGGGTGGTCCGGGCCGTGGTTGAGGGCGTCGAAGTTCAGCCACTCGTGCTCGACCTCAGGTCCCTCGGCGATGTCCCAGCCCATGGCGGTGAAGAAGTCGCCGATCTCCTCCTGGATGGTCTCCAGGGGGTGGCGCGCCCCGCGGGGGCGGCGCTCGACCGGGAGGGTGACGTCGACGCGCTCCTCGCGCAGCCGCCGCTCCTCCTCCACGACCTCGAGCTCGGCCTGGCGGGCGGCGATCGCCTTCTGGAGGCGGCCACGGGCCTGGCCGAGGAGCTTGCCGGCGGTGGCCTTGTCCTTGGGCTCCAGCCGGCCGATCTCGCGGTTGGCGAGGGTGAGGGGGGCGTGGTCACCGGTGTGGGCCAGGCGCGCGGCCTTGAGCTCCTCCAGCGTGGTCGCCGCCGCGACGGCGGACAGCGCCTCCTCGACGGCTGCTGCGACGCCGTCGGCGTCGAGCGGGGACAGGGGTGGGGTGGTCATGCGAACCTTCCGAGCGTCGTCGTGCCTGTCGGCATCCAGCACAGGACTGTAGTCGTCGTGCCCGCTCGGGCTGCGCGCGTCAGCGCAGGACCCGAACGGGCCCGCTAAATCGACGATCGCCGCGCATAGGTGCATCCTCCCACAAGCCCCAACGCCCGTCCCGCCTCCCCCGCCGCCCCTTACGCCGACAGCCGGATTCCTCCGCGCCCCCTCCGCCGACAGCCGGATTCCTCCGCCGCCCCCTCCGCCGACAGCCGGATTCCTGCGCCGACACACCGCCCCCAACCCGTGCGCCGACGGCCGCGCTATCGGCCGAGCGGGAGCGTGGCCACGACCTCGTGGTGGGGCCCACCACCGCGACGAGCTCCGAGGTGGGACTGGACGAGCTCGATCTCCCCCGCCTCCCATTCCGGGCCCCGGTAGAGGGACAGCGCGTGGGCGAGCGCGGGCAGGTCGATCGACGGTGCACGCGGTGCCTCACCCCGCCGCGACCGTCGTCGCCGGTCCGCCTCCTCCCGGTGCTGGCGGGCACTGAGCCGGGCCACCGTGAGGTGGGCGCGGTGGCGGTCGCGCGGCTCGAGGTGCGAGACGCCCTCGGCGGCGGCGCCACAGTCGGCCATGAGCCGGACGAGCGCGGCGTCGTCGTCGAGGGCGCGCACCCCCACCCACAGGGTCGCGCGGGAGAAGATGCCCGCCCCGGCGAGCTGGAGCCGCAGCGGCCCGTACTCGCTCCCGACGGCGGTGAGCGCGCCCGCAAGGTCCTCCAGCGCGCCGTCGGGAACCTCGCCGTAGAAGGCGAGCGTCACGTGCCGCTGCTCGGGCGCGACCCACCGCAGCGGCGGCGGGCCGGCACCCAGCCACGGCGGTGAGACGGTCTGCAGCGCCTGCTCGAGGTGGTCGAGGACGTCGAGCGGCGGGCGCAGCGCGGCGAAGAGGCGCATCTCGGCATCGTGCCACGGGCGCCCGGGCGGGGCGCCTCAGCGGCGCTGGGCGCGGGCGGAGGCGTAGAGGCAGAGGGTCGCCGCCGTGGCGACGTTGAGCGACTCGGCCAGGCCGTGGATCGGCACGCCGACCACGGCGTCGGCCAGCTCCGCTCCTCGGGACGTAGCCCGTGGGCCTCGTTGCCGAGAGCCAGGCCGTCGGGCGGCGCAGGTCGGGCATGGCCGGGACCCCGTGGCTGGAGAAATCCGGCTGTCGGCGGGAAGAGCGGAGTCCGGGACCCGGGTGGCCGGAGAAGTCCGGCTGTCGGCGGGAAGAGCGGGGTCCGCGGGGAGGGGGCGGCGGGGAGGGGCGGCGCGGAGGGCGGCGTCGGCGGGGTGTCGATGTCCCACTCGCCGTCCGCGGCGGCGGCGAGCACCTGACGCCGTCGGCCCGCAGCGCGCGGACCGTCGCCGCGAGGTCCTCGACGGGCACGACCGGCAGGTGGAACAACGAGCCCGCGGTCGAGCGCACCGCCTTGGGGTTGAGCGGCTCCACGCTGCCTGGGCCGAGCACGACGGCGTCGGCCCCCGCCGCGTCGGCGGCGCGGACGATGGTGCCGAGGTTGCCCGGGTCGGCCGCCCAGGGCAGGACCGCCACGAGTCGCAGCCCGCCGTCGGGCAGCGACGCCGGCTCGGCGCGGACGACGGCGAGGATGCCCTGGGCGTCCCCGCTCATCGCCGCCAGCACCTCGGGGGTGGCGAGGTGGATGTGGGCCACGGCCCCGTCGGCCGCGGCGAGGATCTCCGGGTGCCGCTCGGCGGCGTCCTCGGTGAGGTAGAGGTCGCGCACCCGCTCAGGCGCGTGGCGCACGGCCTCCCGCACGCCCTGCGGCCCCTCGACGAGGAACTGGCCGTGGCGCAGACGCGCCGAACGCCCGGACAGCCGCTTGACCATCCGCACCCGATCGGATCGGGGATTGGTCAGCAGGTCCGGGCGTTCGGTCATGAGGAACGTCAGGCGGCAGGCGCGTTGACGTCCTCGGGCAGGTTGGCCTTGGCCACCACGACGAGCTGCGCGAAAGCCGCCGCGTCGTTCACCGCGAGCTCGGCGAGCATGCGACGGTCCACCTCGACACCCGCGGCCTTGAGACCCTGGATGAAGCGGTTGTAGGTCATGCCCTCGGAGCGGACCGCAGCGTTGATGCGCTGGATCCACAGCCGCCGGAAGTCACCCTTGCGGGCCTTGCGGTCGCGGTAGTTGTAGGTCAGGGAGTGAGTGACCTGCTCCTTGGCCTTGCGGTACAGACGCGAGCGCTGGCCGCGGTAACCGCTGGCGCGCTCGAGTGTCGTCCGGCGCTTCTTATGGGCGTTGACCGCCCGCTTGACGCGTGCCACGTCGTTTCTCCTTCAGTATGGGGCGGCTTGTTACTTGCCGAGAAGCTTCTTGATCCCGGGGGCGTCCGCCGGGGAGACGGCCTTGTCCATGGCCAGGCGGCGGGTCCGCTGGCTGGACTTGCCCTCGAGGAGGTGCCGGCGGTTCGCCTGCTCACGCATGAGCTTGCCGCTACCGGTGACCCGGAAGCGCTTCTTGGCACCGGAGTGCGTCTTGTTCTTCGGCATCGTCTTCCTCATTCGGGCCGCGCCGGGGCACGGCCGTGTCTGCCGGCTCGCGCCGGTACCTGGCTTTGACGTAGCGGCTGCTACGCCTCCTGCGTGGCCTCGTCCGGGGCCTGGGTGGCCTCGTCGCTGGCCGGGGTGTTCTCGGCGACCTCCGGGGCGTCGCCCGAGGCCTGGGCAGCCTCGTCGGCCTCCCGCTTGTCGCGGGCACGGCGCTGGTCGCTGCGGCCGCCCTGCTTCTTCTTGTGCGGGCCGATGACCATCGTCATGTTGCGCCCGTCCAGACGGGGCGAGCTCTCGATGGAGCCGAGGTCGCTGACGTCCTCGGCGAGGCGCTGCAGCAGGCGCATCCCCATCTCCGGGCGCGACTGCTCGCGGCCACGGAACATGATCATGACCTTGACCTTGTCGCCGCCCTCGAGGAACCGCACGACGTGACCCTTCTTGGTCGCGTAGTCGTGCGGGTCGATCTTGAGGCGGAACCGGATCTCCTTGAGCGCGGTGTTGACCTGGTTGCGACGGGCGTCGCGCGCCTTCTGGGCCGACTCGTACTTGAACTTGCCGTAGTCCATGAGCTTGGCCACGGGCGGGCGCGCATCGGGTGCGACCTCCACGAGGTCGAGATCGGCCTCCTGGGCCAGACGCAGGGCGTCCTCCACACGGACAACGCCCACCTGCTCGCCGCCGGGTCCGACAAGGCGGACCTCCGGCACACGGATGCGGTCGTTGATACGGGGCTCGCTGATGTGCTGCTCCTCCTGCTCGTCGCTGTCTGCGAACGAAGAAGGCCTCCGTCCACAGGTGCGCACGGAGGCCTCACAGGGGTCGCTGCACGGTGTCACCCGTGCTGAGGGTTACCCCTCAGCGACCTTTGGACCCGGACTCTGTCGCTCTTGCGAGACTGTCGAGACAAGGTGGGAGAATCTCCGCTTGCACACCGGAACACGCGTTCCGGTCGGTCAGTCTGAGAGACTAGCACGCATGAGCAGCCGGACGCACAGGGACCAGGGCCCCGAGACAGCCCCTATCCCCAGCGTACCCGCGGAGTTCCCGGTCGTGGCGGACCAGGAGGAGCGGGACGGTGCGCGAGATCACCGGCGCCGGCGGTGGGTCGTGCCCGTCCTGGCCGTCGCGCTCGTCCTCGCCGTCGCCGCGGCCGGTTACCTGCTTGCCCTCGCACGCGCCTGGGAGGACCGGGCGGTGACGCTCGAGGAGACCTCCCGGGAGCTGGGCGGGGAGCTCGGCCAGGTACGGGCCGACCTCGAGGAGTCGCGCAGCACCCTCGCGCTCGTGGAGAGCCAGCTCGAGGTCGCCCAGGAGCAGATCCACGAGCTCGCCGACGCCGTCGCCCAGACGGGCGACGACCGCGAGGTGCAGCGGCAGGTGGCCGAGTACCAAGCCCAGCTCTCGGCGAACGCGGCCGCCGTCGCGGGAACGATGGACGAGTGCATCGCCGGCCAGGAGGACCTCATCACGCACCTGGAGGAGGCGGCCCGGCCCACGCCGTCGCCCACGCCGTCCCCCTCGGCGTCGGCCTCGGACGACGAGGACGCCGACGACGAGGAGCCCGCGGAGCCAAAGGTCGACCTCGCCGCGCTGCGCGAGGAGGTCGCGGGCCGCTGCGCCCTCGCGGACGAGGCTCACACGAGCCTGCAGGAGAGGCTGGACGACCAGTGAGGACCGCACGCCGCGCCGCCCTCGGCCTCGCCACGCTCGCCGTCCTCGCGGGCTGCGGCGTCGTGCCCGCGATGCCCGGCGACCTGCCCGACGACTTCGTCCCCGACGTCGAGGCGCCCCAGCTCGCCGACCCCGGCGCCCTGTCCCCCGACGGCGTGGACGCGGCCGAGCGGATGGCGGTCCGTATCCGCAACGTCGGGTGCGGGGAGCTGACGACCGGGTCCGGCTTCGCGCTCGACGAGCGCACCGTCATCACCAACCGGCACGTCGTCGACGACGCCGACCGGCTCCAGGTGACGACCTACGACGGCCGGGAGATCGACGCGGTCTCCGCAGGCGTCGCCGACGTCGCCGACCTCGCCCTCCTGCGCACCGCCGAGCCCCTCACCACGGTGCCGGGTCTCGCGGAGGTCGACGCCGCCGTCGGGGACGAGATCACCGTCGTCGGCTACCCGCGCGGTGGCCAGCTGACGACGGCGGCCGGCTCGGTGCTGGGCTACGAGCTCGACACCCTCGGCTCGGACCTCGGCATGGTCGGCCGGTCCAACGCGCGCGTGGACCACGGGTCCTCGGGCAGCGCGGTTCTCGGCAGCGACGGTCAGGTCGTCGGGGTCGTCTACGCGATGGACGTGTGGGGCAACAGCTACCTGGTGCCGGTGAGCACGCTCCACGACCTCCTCGCCGAGGAGGCCTTCGAGCCGATCACCTCGTGCCGGGACGCCGCGGGGAACTGACGGTCAGCCGGCGGGCTCCCGCCCGACGACCATGGCCCGGCGCAGCTCGGGGTCGAAGGCTGCCGCGGTCTGCGGGTCGAGCCGGGCGCCCAGCCCGTCGAGGACGGCGGTGAAGAAGGCACGTGCCGCCGCGGCGTAGACGACGTCCGCCACCTCCGCGTCGCTCAGCCCCAGCGCCCGCAGCTCCGCGACGTCGGACTGCTCGACGGAGGCTGCGGCCGCCACCTTCGCCGCGAGGCGGAGCACGGCCGCGTCGACCGGCTCCAGCCGCTCCCCCGTGGCGATGGCGCGGACGGTGTCCTCGTCACCGCAGACGTCGCGCAGGGCCTTGGCGTGCGCGGCGGTGCAGTACGTCGACCGGACCGCACGTGCGGCCCTGATCGACGCGATCTCGTAGCGGCGCCGGTCCATCCCCGCCCGGATCGTCACGTTGAGCGCGCGCCAGGCACGCGCGACCTCCGGTCGGGGTGCGAAGCACCCGGCGTAGTTCGGCACGAAGCCCCAGACCGCCTCCTCCTCGGCCTCGTAGGCGGCGAGGTCCTCACCAACGGCGGACGGGCGCTCGATGAACACCGTCCCAGTGTGCTCCGGCGCCGGTCAGCACACCAGCGTCAGCCGGCGACGGACATCGGGTAGAGCTCGAGGGAGTCGACCCGGTCGGTGAAGACCGGGTCGGCGCTCAGCGCCTCCTGGGCACGGGTGACGGCGTCCATCATCTGGTCCCGGCTCAGGCCGGGCGCCAGGGCGAGGAGCGCCCGCAGCTCGCTGCGCTCCCCCCGCTCGAGGCGGACGGCGGTGAGCTCGGTGATCCCGCGCAGCGCGTCGACGGCCACCTGGGTGAGCTCGGGGTCGCGCCACGACGGCAGCCACGGCTCGTTGTGGACGATCGACCACACGGCGGGCCGCCCGAGGAGCACCGTCACCGGTCCGGCGGCGTCCAGGACGAGCATCGAGTCGGCGTCGGACACGGCCGCCAGGGCGGCGCGCACCCCCTCGACCGGGACGGGCCGGGCGGTCGCGTCCCACGCCTGCATCGCCTCGACCGAGCTGAAGACGGGCAGCGCGGCGCGCCCGTCGGGGGTGCGCACGGAGACCATGGCGGCGGAGGCGCAGGCGTCGGTCTGCGGGTCCCCCGAGCCGTGCTTCGTGTGCCCGGCGACGGAGCCGTCCTCCTCGCGCCCGGGGTGGGCGTGGGCGACGACGGGCACGATGACCCGCGCCGTGCGCAGGACGTCGGCGACGGCGACGAGCCGCTCCGCCTCGTCGGCGGTGGCGAGCGCCGCGACGAGCTGGGCGGGCGCGGTGCCGTCGTCACCCGAGAAGGGGTTGGCCTTGAGGGTGCGGCCGGCCCACGGCTGGCCGGCGGAGTCCGCCTGGCCGCCGGGCATCATCGCGGGGGGCAGCGGGCTCACGGACGCCCCGCGACGTCCAGCGCCTCGGGAAGGGTGAAGGCGCCGGCGTACAGAGCCTTGCCGACGATGGCGCCCTCGACGCCCGCGTCGACGAGCGTGCGCAGCGCCGCGATGTCCTCGAGGGAGGAGACGCCGCCGGAGGCGACGACGGGCGCCTCGGTCCGCTCGCACACCTCACGCAGGAGGTCGAGGTTCGGGCCGGTGAGCATGCCGTCCTTCTTGACGTCGGTGACGACGTAGCGGGCGCAGCCGTCGGCGTCCAGGCGCGCGAGCACGTCCCACAGGTCCCCGCCCTCGCGGGTCCAGCCGCGCGCGGCGAGGGTCGTGCCGCGCACGTCCAGCCCGACGGCGATGCGGTCCCCGTGGCGGGCGATGGCCTTGGCGGTCCACTCGGGGTTCTCGAGGGCGGCGGTGCCGAGGTTGACGCGGCGGGCGCCGGTGTCCAGGGCGCGGGCGAGGCTCTCGTCGTCGCGGATGCCGCCGGAGAGCTCGACGGCGACGTCGAGCTCGTCGACCATCCGGGCGAGCAGCTCGGCGTTGGAGCCGCGCCCGAAGGCGGCGTCGAGGTCGACGAGGTGGATCCACTCCGCGCCCTGCTCGGCCCACGCGCGGGCCGCCTCCCCCGGGTCGCCGTAGGAGGTCTCGGAGCCGGCCTCGCCCTGGACGAGGCGGACGGCCTGGCCGTCGACGACGTCGACGGCAGGGAGCAGCTCAAGGCGGCGGGACATGCACATTCTCCTCGGTCGGCGCGACGCGCGGCGCGTCAGCGCAGGGTGCTCAGCCAGTTGCGGAGCAGCTGGATGCCGGCCTCGCCGGACTTCTCGGGGTGGAACTGGGTGGCCGACAGCGCGCCGTTCTCGACGGCGGCGACGAAGGGGGTGCCGTGCTCGGCCCACGTGACGAGGGGGCGCTCGAGCGGCGAGCCGGACTCGAAGTCCGACGTCGGGTCCTCCTGGACGGCGTAGGAGTGGACGAAGTAGAAGCGCTCGTCCTCCAGCCCGTCGAACAGGGTGGAGCCCTCGGGCGCGCGGACGGGCGACCAGCCCATGTGGGGGACGATCGGGGCGGCGAGCCGGTCGACGGTGCCGGGCCACTGGTCCAGGCCGGACGCGTGCTCCCCGTGCTCCTTACCTGCGGCGAACATCACCTGCATGCCGACGCAGATGCCCAGCACGGGGCGCCCACCGGCGAGGCGGCGCTCGATCATGCGGGGTCCGCCGACCTCGCGCAGCTGGCGCATGACGGCGGCGAAGGCCCCGACACCGGGGACGACGAGACCGTCCGCCTCGGCGACGACGTCGGGGTCCGAGGTGAGCTCGACGTGGGCCCCGGCACGCTCGATCGCCCGGACTGCCGAGCGGACGTTGCCCGAGCCGTGGTCGAGGACGACGACGTTCGGCTGGCTGGTCACCGCAGGAGTCTACGCGCTCAGGGGCGGGGCTTGCGCAGGCCCTTGGCGAACATCCGCGCTGCCTTCCAGCGCGGGAGGTCGCCCGAGCGCGCGTGGCCGGGCACGTCGGTCACCCGGACGCGGCCCAGGACCAGGTCCTCCACGACGTCGTCGGCGCCGGCGAGGACGAGCCCCACGGCGACGTCCTCCCCGCGCTCCCCGCCGGCGTACCGGCGGGCGGTGAGCTGCCCGGACAGGCCGCGCTCGAAGCCGGCGTCCTGGGCCAGGGAGGCGGTGATGAGGACGACACCGGCCTTGGTGAGACGGGAGAGCGTGCGCGCCACCTCGTCGGCCGCGGCCGGCACCTCCTCACCGGGGGTGCCGAGCAGCTCGCTGATGTCCCACTCGTCCGTGGGCGCGGTCTCCGGGGCCGGCTCGAGCTCGACGACGGCGACGGCACCGGAGCGCGAGGGCACGACATGGACGTCGACGTCCTGCATGGCGCACAGCCCCGCGAGCGCCGACGCGGACGCGACGGGCGTGAGGACGACGGCGACCGCCGGGATCTCGCTCACAGCGCACCCTTGGTCGAGGGGATCCCCTCGACGCGCGGGTCCGGTGCGACGGCGAGGCGCAGGGCCCGCGCCACGGCCTTGAACTGCGCCTCGACGATGTGGTGCGGGTCGCGCCCGGCGAGGACGCGCACGTGCATGGCGATGGCCGCGTGGTGGGCGATCGACTCGAAGACGTGGCGGGTGAGCGAGCCGGTGAAGTGGCCGCCGATGAGGTGGTACTCCTGCCCGGCGGGCTCCCCGCTGTGGACGAGGTAGGGCCGCCCGGAGACGTCGACGACGGCCTGCGCCAGTGCCTCGTCCAGGGGCACGAGGGCGTCACCGAAGCGGGAGATGCCCCGCTTGTCCCCCAGCGCCACCTTGAGCGCCTCGCCCAGGGTGATGGCGACGTCCTCGACGGTGTGGTGGGCGTCGATGTGGGTGTCGCCCGTCGCGCGGACGGTGAGGTCGATGAGCGAGTGCTTGCCCAGCGCGGTGAGCATGTGGTCGTAGAAGGGCACCGTCGTCGAGATGTCGGTCCGGCCGGTGCCGTCCAGGTCGAGCTCGACGACGACGCTCGACTCCGAGGTCGTGCGCTCCAGTCGCGCGGTTCGCGTCCCAGTCACAGCCCGAGCACCTCCTGTAGGGCCGCCCGGAAGGCGGCCATCTCCGCAGCGGTACCGATCGATACCCGCAACCATCCTGGCGGACCGACGACCCTGATGAGAACTCCCCGGTCCAGCAGCCCCTGCCACACCCTCTCACGGTCCTCGAGGTGTCCGAAGAGGACGAAGTTCGCGTCCGAGTCCGCGACCGTGAAGCCCTGCTCGCGCAGCCACGTCACCGTGCGGTCCCGCTCGGCGCGCAGCTCGGCGATCTGCGCCATGAGCGCGCCGCGGTGGCGCAGCGCGGCCCGCGCGACCGCCTGGGTGACGGCGGACAGGTGGTACGGCAGGCGCACGACCCGCAGGACGTCGACGAGCGCGGGCGCCGCCGCGAGGTAGCCCACGCGGGCGCCGGCGAGACCGAAGGCCTTGGACATCGTCCGGCTCACGGCCAGGTGCGGGTAGCGGCCGAGCAGCGCCATGGCGCTGGGCGTGCCCTCGCGACGGAACTCGGCGTAGGCCTCGTCGACGACGACGACGCTCGCCGTGGGGGCGCCGTCGGGGCCTGCCGGCCCGGTCGTGAGCGCCGCCTCGGCGACGGCCTCGATCGTCGCGAGCGGCAGCGCGGTGCCGGTCGGGTTGTTGGGGCTGGCGAGGAGCACGACGGCGGGGCGGTGCTCGCGCAGCTGGGCGACGGCGTGCTCCGGGTCGAGGGTGAAGTCCTCCTCGCGGCGGCCGGTCACCCACGCCGTCATCGTGTCGCGGGCGTACTCGGGGTACATCGAGTACGTGGGCGCGAAGGACAGCGCGGTGCGGCCCGGGCCACCGAAGGCCTGGAGGAGGTGGAGCATGACCTCGTTGGAGCCGTTGGCTGCCCACACGTTCTCGGCGGCCAGGCCGGTGGCGCCGGACTCGACACCGAGGTAGTCGGCGAGGTCCGCGCGCAGCGCGAGGAAGTCGCGGTCCGGGTAGCGGTTGAGCCCGGGGCCCACCTCCGCGACGGCGGCGGCGAGGTCGGCGACCACCTCCGCCGACGGCGGGTGGGGGTTCTCGTTGACGTTGAGGAGCACCGGGACGTCGAGCTGCGGGGCCCCGTAGGGGGTCAGGCCCGCCAGGTCCGGGCGCACCGGGAGAGAGGTCGGAGGCACCGGAGCAGTCTACGGCGGGCGCCGCCGCACCGGCCGGGGGTCTCGCGAGCCGGGAGCCGCCGTCAGTAGTAGACGGCCAGCGCGCCGTTCGGCCCCTCGATGACCTGGACGGGGGTGTCGAAGACCCGCGTGAGGACGACGTCGGTCATGATCGACTCGCAGGTGCCGAACTCGGCGACCTTCCCGTCCTTGACCGCGCAGATGTAGTCCGCGTAGTGGCTGGCGAAGTTGATGTCGTGGAGGACGACGACGATCGTGCGCCCCAGCTCGGCAGCGGCCCGGCGCAGGTGCTTCATCATCTGCACGGAGTGGCGCATGTCGAGGTTGTTGAGCGGCTCGTCGAGGAGGACGAACTCGGTGTCCTGGCACAGCACCATGGCGACGTAGGCGCGCTGGCGCTGCCCGCCGGAGAGCTGGTCGAGGTAGCGGTCCTCCAGGTCCCCCAGCTCGAGGAAGTCGATGGCCTGGCTGACGAGCTCCTCGTCGACGGCGGTGAGGCGTCCCTTGGAGTAGGGGAAGCGGCCGAAGGCGACGAGCTGGCGCACGGTGAGCCGGGTGATGAAGTGGTTCTCCTGGCGCAGCACCGAGACGATCTTGGCGAGGTCCTTGGAGGCGGTGCTCGTCACGTCGTAGCCGGCGATCTCGATGGTGCCGGCGTCCAGGCCGAGCAGCCGCCCGATCATCGTGAGGAGCGTCGACTTGCCCGCCCCGTTGGGGCCGATGAGGGCGGTGATGCCGCCCGCCGGGATGGTGAGGTCGACGGGGCCGATGACGACCTCGCTGCTGTAGTCCTTGCGGACGTCGCTCAGGGTGATCACAGGCGTCCCTTTCGCAGGATGACGACGAGGAAGACGGTGCCGCCGACGAGCTCGATGATGATCGAGACGACGCCCTGGGCGTAGAAGACGTGGTTCATGACGAAGTACGCGCCGGCCAGGACGACGAAGCCGACGAGCACGGCCACCGGGAAGACGTGGCGGTGGTCGTGGGTGTCGGCGAACTGGTAGGCGAGGGTCGCCACGAGGAAGCCGAAGAAGGTCATCGGCCCGACGAGGGCGGTCGAGACGGCCATGAGGACGGCGACGAGGAGCAGCACCTTGACGAGCTCGCCCCGGTGGCTCAGGCCCAACGACGTCGTCGCGTCCTTGCCCAGCGCCAGCACGTTGAGCCGCCGGGCCCGCGCCCACAGGAGGCCGCCGGCCACGAGGACGAGCGGGACGGCGACGGGCAGGTAGGAGGCGTCGGCCTTGGTCACCGAGCCGAAGAGGCGCGCGGTGAGGACGTCGAACTCGCTCGGGGTGAGCAGCCGCTGCATGAAGGTCGACACCGACCCCAGTCCCCCGCCGATGACGATCCCGATGAGGAGCATCACGTGGAGGTTGCCGTGCTTGCCGGACAGCAGCCAGCCGTACAGGGCCACGGCCAGGCCCACCATGAGCCCGACCTGGAGGACGAACTGCGGCAGGCCGGTGAGCGAGACGATGCCGGCGGCGCCGAGGAAGTAGACGGCGGCGGTCTGCACCGCGACGTAGAGGGACTCGAAGCCCATGATCGAGGGCGTGATGATGCGGTTGTTCGTCACCGTCTGGAAGCTCACGGTCGCGATCGACTGGCAGAAGGCGACGATCGCCATGACGAGGACGTTCTTCAGCCGCAGCTGGGCGATGCGCCAGAAGCCGTCGGAGCCGGCGGGCATGGGGTTGTCCCACACGACCAGCCCGGCCGCCAGCGCGAGCGCGAGGACGGCGAGGGTGACGACGACGGCCGCGTAGCGCCGTCGGGAGCGGGTGGTGGGCAGCGGTCCGGAGGCGCGGCGGCGCGGGGCGACGGCGGGCAGCGGCGGCGTGGTCCGCGCGGCGGGGGGCGTGGTCCGCGACGTCGCGGGCAGGAGGCTAACCACGACGACGCTGCCGGAGGATGAGGAGGACGAAGACGGCGGCACCGAGGACGCCGAGGATGAGGGACACGGGCACCTCGAAGGGCATGATGATCGTCCGGCCGACGAGGTCGCAGGCGGCGACGATGCCGATGCCGAGCAGGCAGACCCACGGCAGGTTGCTGCGCAGGTCGTCGCCGCGGACGAGCGAGACGATGTTGGGGACGATGAGGCCGAGGAAGGGCAGGTTGCCGACGACGACGGTCACCACGCCCGTGGCGACGGCGATGAGGCCGGTGCCGAGCAGGATGACCTTGTTGTAGTCGAGGCCGACGTTGGTGGCGACCTCCTTGCCGAGGCCCGCGACGGTGAAGCGGTCGGCGGCGATGAAGACGACGACGACCACCACCGCGACGATCCACAGCGGCTCGTACTGGCCGCGCAGGACCGAGGTGAAGCTGCCCGCGAACCACACGCCGAGGTTCTGGAGCATGTCGGTCTGCAGCGCGATGAAGGTCGACACCGAGCCGACGACGGCGCCGAGCATGATCCCGACGATCGGCACGATGAGCGAGGACCGCAGCGAGACGCGGCTGAGGAAGAGGAAGAAGAGCATCGTGCCGATGAAGGAGGCGACGATGGCCCCGCCCATGCGGGCGGCGATGCTCGCGCCCGGGACGAGGATGGTGACCGCGAGCAGACCGAGGCCCGCCCACTCGGTGGTGCCCGTCGTCGTCGGCTCGACGAAGCGGTTCTGGGTGAGGAGCTGCATGACCAAGCCCGACATCGCCATCGCGGCACCGGCGAGGACGAGGGCGATGGTCCGCGGGACACGCGTGATGGCGAACATCTCCGCGCCGTCCTCGGCGCCGACGACGTCGTAGACGCCGGTGAACAGGGAGACGACGAGGAGCGCGCCGACGACGGCGACGCCGACGAGGAGCCGCCAGTCGAGCAGGCGGCCCTCGGGCCGGGTGCGGGGCCCGGCGGCAGTGGTCGTCATCGTCATCCTCGTCGTGGGGTGGTGGGGCCGGCTCGCGCCGGCCCCACCGGGGGGTCTCAGCGTCCGGCCTCGAAGGCGTCGGCCAGGGTGGTGAAGAACTCCGTGTACGTCTGGATGCCCTCGTTGGTGTAGGTGTCCGCGGGCATGTAGACGAGCTGGTCCTCCTGGACCGCGGTGACGCCGGTGAGAGCCTCGGAGGCCTCGAGGACCTCGGCGGCCGGCGAGTACTCCGGGTCGTCCGCGGCGACGGCCGCGTCACGGTCCATGACGAGGATCCAGTCGGGGTTGGAGTCGGCGATGGCCTCGACGGAGATGTCGTCGCCCTGGTGGTCCTCGCTGGCCTCGGGGACCTCGAGGGCCGGGGTGAGGCCCAGGACGTCGAAGACCGGGCCCAGGGTGCGGCCGGTGCCGGGGGCGGAGTAGCCGATCTCCCCGCCGGAGGTGATGACGGCCATGACGGTGTCGGCGGAGTCGTAGGCCTCGCGGGCCCGCTCGATCGCGGCGTCGAGGTCGGCGTTCAGCTGCTCGGCCTCGGCCTGCTTGCCGAAGATCTCACCGAGCACGGTGGTCTGGCGCTTGAGCTCGTCGGTGAAGGGCTCGCCCTCGCGCGGGTCGAGCTCGAGGACGACGGCCTCGGGGGCGAGGGAGACGAAGTCGTCGTGGTAGTCGGCGAAGCGCTGGCCGTTGATGATGAGGTCCGGCTCGGCGGCGACGACGGCCTCGAGGTTCGGCTCGCGGTGGTTGCCGAGGTCGATGATCGACTCGTCCTGGACGTAGGAGAGGGTGTCGGGCATGAGGGCCACCGCGGCGGCGCTCAGCTCGACGTCCCACGCGGCGAGGGTCTCGAAGGTGCGGTTGTCGGTCGCGACGACCGACTGCGGCGGCGTGGGGATCGTCTGCGTGCCGTTGTTGTCCACGACCTCGACCGTCGCCGTGCTCGCGTCATCGGCGGCGTCGGCCTCGGTGGCGCCGCCGGCCTGGCCGCAGGCGGCCAGCGCCAGGGCCGCGACGACGGCCGCGCCGGCGAGGCGCACCGGGCGACGAAGGGGGGAAGCGATGCTCATGGGTGTCCTTCACTCGTGGGCTGTGGCGGCCGGTGGCGCCGGACCGGCCGAGGCCAATCTAACGGTTAGGTGAGCCTTACCTACAAGCCCTTCGACCTATTTGGTACCGGAGTCGTTGCGTAATTCATGCCAAGGGAGGAGAGAAGTCCGCGCCGCGCTGCCGATCGGCCCGGCACCGCCCGCTTGCCGAAATGAACCGGAGTGTGAGGCACCTCACCGCCCGGGGCCGCCCCGCCCCTCGCGCCGAGCGCGCCCCTCCCTCGCGCCGCCCACGCCCCCACCCCTCACGTCGAGCGCTGAGTTGTTCCTCAACCCGCGCGCCGCCCACGCCCCACCCCTCACGTCGAGCGCTGAGTTGTTCCTGGAACCCGCGCGCCGAGCTCCGCTGGGGCCGTGACCGCGCGTGTCGGAGGGACGTGGGAGCGTAGGGACCGGGAGGCGACATGGACGCAGTGACGACAGAGGCCCGGGCGCAGGCGGCGCTCCAGGCCCTCGTAGGACGGCCCGACGCCCGGCTGCGGGCGGACCAGTGGCGGGCGATCGAGGCGCTCGTCGTCCACCGCCGCCGCGCCCTCGTGGTCCAGCGCACCGGCTGGGGAAAGTCGGCCGTGTACTTCGTGGCCACCGCGCTCCTCCGCGCCGGGGTCGAGGGCCGCCCGCCGGCGGGGCCCACCGTCATCGTCTCCCCGCTGCTCGCCCTCATGCGCGACCAGATCGGCGCGGCCGCACGGGCGGGGATCCGCGCCGTCACCGTCAACTCCGCGAACGTCACCGAGTGGGAGTCGGTGCACGCCGCCATCGCCGCGGGAGAGGTCGACGTCGTCCTGTGCTCCCCCGAGCGGCTCAACAACCCCGGCTTCCGCAGCGAGGTGCTGCCGCAGCTGGCGGCCACCGCCGGGCTCGTCGTCGTCGACGAGGCGCACTGCATCTCCGACTGGGGCCACGACTTCCGCCCCGACTACCGCCGCATCCGCACCCTTCTGGAGGACCTCCCGGCCGGCGTGCCGGTGCTCGCGACCACCGCCACCGCCAACGACCGGGTGAGCGCGGACGTCGCCGAGCAGCTCGGCACCGGTGACGACGACGACGTCCTCGTCCTGCGGGGCTCGCTGGACCGCGAGTCGCTCCGGCTGGGCGTGCTCAGCCTGCCGGACCAGGCGCAGCGGGTGGCATGGCTCGCCGAGCGCATGGCCGCCTGGCAGGGCTCGGGCATCGTCTACACGCTCACCGTCGCGCAGGCCGAGCAGGTCGCCGAGCAGCTGCGGGCCGCCGGCCTGGACGTCGAGTCCTACACCGGGCGCACCGAGCCGGCGCGCCGCGAGCAGCTCGAGGAGGACCTGCGCGCCAACCGGCTCCGGGCGCTCGTCGCCACCTCCGCCCTCGGCATGGGCTTCGACAAGCCCGACCTCGCCTTCGTCGTCCACCTCGGCGCGCCCTCCTCCCCCATCGCCTACTACCAGCAGGTGGGCCGTGCGGGGCGCGGCGTCGACCGTGCCGACGTCGTGCTCCTGCCCGGCCCGGAGGACCGCGACATCTGGGCGTACTTCGGCTCCCTCGCCTTCCCGCCGGAGCACGCGGTGCGCGAGGTGCTCGCCGCCCTCGGCGACGAGCCGCTGTCCACCGTCCGTCTGGAACCGCTCGTCGACCTGCGCCGCACCCGCCTCGAGACGATGCTCAAGGTCCTCGACGTCGACGGCGCGGTCGAGCGCGTCGCCGGCGGCTGGCGGACCACCGGGGCGCCCTGGGAGTACGACGCCGAGCGCTACGCCCGCGTCGACGCCGCCCGCGAGCGCGAGCAGCAGGCGATGGTCGCCTACGTCGGTCTCGGGGCCGGGCAGTGCCGGATGGCCTTCCTGCGCGCCCAGCTGTCCGACCCGGAGCTGGAGGAGGGCTGGCGCTGCGGGCGCTGCGACCTGTGCGGCGGCCTGGACCTGGACGCCACGGTCGACGAGGCCCGGCTCGAGCAGGCGCGTGCCGTCCTCGACCGGCCCGGCGCCGACGTCGCGCCCCGCAAGCAGTGGCCCACCGGGATGTCCGCCGTCGGCGTGCCCCTCCAGGGCCGGATCCCGGCCGAGGAGCAGGCGGCCCCGGGGCGCGCGGTCGCGCGGCTCGACGGCCTGGGCTGGTCCGCCGCGCTGCGCGAGATGCTCGAGCCCTCCCCGGACCGGCCCGCCGGCCGTGAGGCGCGCGGCGGCCACGACGGCGAGCTGCCCACGGGCCTGCGCGGCGCCGTCGAGCGGGTGCTCACCGACCAGCTCGCCGCGATCCGCGAGACCGGCGGGCAGGTCGAGGGCGTCGTCGTCATCTCCTCGGCCACCCGGCCGCAGCTCCTCGACCACCTCGCGCGGGGTGTCGCGCACCTGGCCCAGGTGCCGCTCGTCGGGGCCGTGGCGCCGGACCCGGCACGCCCGCCGGGCCGGCACGACGTCAACTCCGCCACCCGGCTGGCCGGCGTCCACCAGCGGCTGCGGCTCGACCTGCCGGAGGCGGCGCTCACGGGCCTGCCGGGCCGCTCGGTCCTCCTCGTCGACGACCTCACCGACTCCGGCTGGACCCTCACCGTGGCGGCCCGGCTGCTGCGGCAGGCGGGGGCCGCGGCCGTGCACCCCTTCGTCCTCGCCCAGCGCTGACCGGCGCCCCGCCGTACGATCGGGCGCAGCCGACCGGAGGAACCATGCCCTCGTTCACCGTTGACCTCAAGGACGCCGTCGACCCCCTCGTGCTGGCCGTGGACGTCGGCTCGACCGCGAGCCGTGGCGGCCTCTACGACGCCCGCGGCCTGCCCGTCGACCGGATGAAGCACAAGGTCCCGCACGCCTTCACCACCGCTACCGACGGCACCTCCATCATCGACCCGCTCCAGGTGGTCGACGAGGTCGCGGCGATCATCGACGCCCTCGCGCGCCCCGAGCTGGCCGGCCGCATCGCCGGGGTCGCGCTCGACACCTTCGCCTCCTCCCTCGTCGGCCTGGACGCCGCGGGCGAGCCGCTCACCCCGTGCTACACCTACGCCGACTCCCGCTGCGCACCGCAGGTGAACGCGCTGCGCGCCGAGCTCGACGAGGCGCAGGTCCAGCAGCGCACGGGCACCCGGCTGCACTCCAGCTACCTGCCCGCGCGGCTGCGCTGGCTGCGGGAGACCCACCCCGACGTCGTCGCGCGCGTGACGCGGTGGATGACCCTCGGCGAGCTCGTCGTCCTCCGCCTCACCGGGACCACTGCCGTCGGCACGTCCGCGGCGGCGTGGTCCGGGCTCCTCGACCGACTCACCGGCACCTGGGACGAGGGCATGCTCGCCGTCGCGGGCATCTCCGCCGAGACCCTCTCCCCCGTCCACCACCCCGACCAGCCGCTCACCGGGCTCACCACCCGCTGGCCCGCGCTGGCGGGGGCGGCGTGGTTCCCGGTCGTCACCGACGGCCTGGCCGCGAACATCGGGACGGGTGCGACCGACGCGCGGACCGTCGTCGCGTCCTTCGCCACGAGCGGTGCCGTGCGGGTCCGCGTCCCGGCCGAGGTGCCCGAGCTGCCCTCGGGGCTGTGGGCCTACCGGGTGGACGCCGAGCACGCGCTGCTCGGTGGCGCGCTCAACGACGTCGGGCGCGGCGTGAGCTGGCTGGAGGCCACGCTCAGGCTGGACGACGTCGACCTCGACGGCGCGCTCGCCGCCGACCCCGACCCGACGACGCCACTGGCGCTGCCCTTCCTCACCGGGGAGCGCAGCACCGGCTGGGCGGCCGACGCACGCGCCGTCGTCGCCGGCCTGTCAGCGGCCAGCACGCCCGCGGCGATCGCCCGCGGCCTGCTCGAGGGCGTGGCCCTCAGCTACGGCCGGGTCGTCGCCGAGCTCACGCGGGTCGCCCCGCGGCCCGAGCAGATCCTCGCGAGTGGCCGGATGAGTCAGTCGCTGCCGCACCTGCTCCAGCTCCTCGCCGACGTCACCGGGGTGCCGGTGACGCCGGTGACCATCAAGCGCTCCACCCTGCACGGGACGGCGCTGCTCGCGCTGGAGTCCCTGGCGCCGGAGGTGGAGCGGGCGGCGCCCACCACGGCGGCCACCGTCGAACCGGTGGCCGGGCGCGCCGACTACTACGCCGAGCGCGCCGAGCGCTTCGCCGCGCTCTACTCCGCCGTGGTGGGCTGACCGCTCACAGGTGGTAGGTGATGTCCGCGTCGCTGCGGAGCTGCTCGAGGAGGACCTGGACGGCCGCCCCCTCGTGCTCCTGCTGGAGCTGCGCCTCGATCTGGGGGCGGACCTCCTCGAACGGGGGCAGCTCGCCCTCGGCCCCGCCCTGCTCTGCGGCGGAGTCGTAGAGCTCGCGCGCGTCCTCCTCCGAGGGGGTGAACTCCCCGGCCTCGTCGGCGAAGAGCTGCTCGAGGGCCGTCTGCTCCTCGATCTGCGCGACGGCCTCCTCGCGGCTCAGCCCCTGCTCCTCGAGGGCGGTGAAGAGCTCGTCGGCCGAGCCCAGCCCGCTGGAGGCGGCGATCTCCTCGGTGGCGGCGTCGATCTCCTCCTGGGTAGGGGCGATGTCGCGGGCCCCGGCCTCGGCGAGGAGCAGCTCGGTGTCCACCAGGCCCTCGGCGGTCGTCTGCTTGAGGGCCTCCTGGTCGACCTCCTCGCCCGTCATCTGCGACTGCATGAACGCCTGCTGGAGCTGGCCCTCGTACACCTGGGTGAACTCCTCCAGGGTGACCTCGGTGCCGTTGACCTCGGCGACGACGTCCGGCAGGCCCTCGAGGTCGGCCGCGGGAGGCGTGGGGGCCTCCGGTGCTGCGCTCTCCTCGGCGGCGGGCGTGCTCGTCTCCGCGGTCGGTTCGGCGTCGTCGTCGCCCGATCCGCAGGCCGTCAGGGCCAGCAGGAGGGCAGCGGTCGCCACGGCAACCTTGGTTCGCATGGGGATTCCTCTCGAAGACGAGGTTCCAGCGTGCGCGCCGCACCGCCCACCACGCAAGTCCCTGCCGCCCACGCGTCCGCGCCGCCCGCAGCCCACCGCCCGCCGACGGCCGACTTACCGCCGACGGCGGGGCGTGTGCGCCCTGGGCGAACGAGTCAGCCGAGCCGGAGGTCGACGGCGTCGGCGTGGGCGGGCAGGTCCTCGGAGACGGCGAGCGCGCGCAGCGGCCCGGCGACCTTCCGCAGCGCGGCGTCGTCGTACTCGATGACCTGGACCGGCTTGAGGAAGGCCATGACGCTCAGGCCGGACGCGAAGCGGGCCGTGCCACCGGTGGGCAGCACGTGGTTGGAGCCGGCGAGGTAGTCCCCCAGCGGCACCGGGCTGTAGGGCCCGACGAAGATCGCGCCCGCGTTGCGGATGCGCTCGGCCACCGCGGCGGCGTCGGCGGTCTGGATCTCGAGGTGCTCGGCGCCGTAGGCGTCGCACACGGCGATCCCCTGCTCGAGGTCGGTGACGAGCACCGTGCCGGACTGCGGGCCGGACAGGGCGGTGCGGACACGCTCGGCGTGCGTCGTCGCGGCGGCCTGGCGCTCGATCTCGACGTCGACGGCGTCGGCCAGCTCGGGGCTGTCGGTGACGAGGACGGAGGCGGCGGCGGGGTCGTGCTCGGCCTGGGAGATGAGGTCGGCGGCCACGTAGCGGGGGTCCGCGCCGGCGTCGGCGAGGACGGCGATCTCCGTCGTGCCCGCCTCGGCGTCGATGCCCACCCGGCCCATGACGGCCCGCTTGGCGGCGGCGACGAAGATGTTGCCGGGCCCGGTGACGACGTCGACGGGCGCGCACAGCTGCGCGCCGTCGGGCGTGCCGTCTTCGCCCGCGGCCCCGTAGGCGAGCATGCCCACGGCCTGGGCGCCGCCGACGGCGTAGACCTCCTCGACGCCGAGCAGCGCGCAGGCGGCGAGGATCGTCGGGTGGGGCAGGCCGCCGAAGGCCTGCTGGGGCGGGCTGGCGACGGCGAGCGAGCGCACGCCGGCCACCTGCGCGGCGACGACGTTCATGACGACGCTCGAGGGGTAGACCGCGAGGCCGCCGGGCACGTAGAGCCCCACCCGGCTCACCGGCACCCAGCGCTGGCGGACGTGGCCGCCGGGCAGGATCTCGGTGTCCCGCTCGGCGGGCAGCTGCGCGGTGTGTCCGGCGCGGTTGTGGGCGATCGACAGCTCCAGGGCCTCGCGCACCTGCGGGTCGAGAGCCTCGAGCGCCTCGGCCAGGGCCTGGGCCGGCACCCGCAGGTGCTCGGGCCGCACGCCGTCGAAACGCTCGGCGAGGTCACGCAGGGCGGCACCGCCGCGGGCGCGGACGTCGTCGATGATGGGGAGCACCTGGGCCATGGCGGCCTCGACGTCGAGCGTGGCGCGCGGGAGCACGTCGACGAGGGCGGCGGGGGCCAGGTCGCTGGCGCGGAGGTCGATTCGCCTGAGCATGGACCGATCGTATGCCGCGCGGCAGGGCGCGGCGGGGGCCGTCCAGCCCACGACAGGGCATGATCGGTGCCATGGAAGCGCAGCACGTCGTGCCCGTCGAGGGGGAGATCCGGCTCGGCCAGTTCCTCAAGCGCGCCTCGCTCGCCGAGTCGGGGGCCCACGCCCGCGAGCTCATCGCCGACGGCGAGGTGAGCGTCGACGGCGTCGTGGAGACCCGCCGCGGCCGCCAGCTGGCCGCCGGCGCACGCGTCGAGGTGAGCACGCCCGGCGGGGTGCTCGTCGCCGTCGTCGGCTGACCGCTACAGACCCACCGCCCCGAATCTGTGCGGGTCCACACCCCGCCGCCCGCCCGCCACTCGTTAGCGTGGCCGGTGTTCCCCACGAGAGGTATTCCATGACCACGACCACCCCCGCTGCCGTCCTCGCCGACTCGCTGCCCGCCGGGCTCGTCCGCGACGCGTCCCTCGTCGCCGGCGCCGCCCTCGTCACCGGCGTGCTGTCCCAGGTGGTCGTGCCGCTGCCCTTCACCCCGGTGCCGCTGTCGCTCGGCACCTTCGCCGTCCTCCTCGTCGGAGCCTCGCTCGGACCGGTGCGCGGGACCCTGAGCATGCTGCTCTACCTCGCCGCCGGCGTGGCGGGCGTGCCGTGGTTCGCCGAGCAGTCGGCGGGGTGGCACACCGCCTCCTTCGGCTACGTCATCGGCTACGTCGCGGCTGCCGGCATCGTCGGTGCCCTCGCCCGGCGCCGCGCGGACCGCAGCCCCCTGTCGATGGCCGGCGCCGCCGTCCTCGCTACCCTCGCCGTCTACGCCGGTGGCGTGCCGTGGCTCATGGTGAGCCTTGGCGTCGGCCTCGGGGAGGCGCTCGTCCTCGGCGTGCTGCCCTTCCTCCTCGGTGACGTCCTCAAGGCCGCGGCCGCCGCCGGGCTGCTGCCCGCCGCCTGGCGCCTGCTCGGCCGCCGGGACTGAGCCGCCGCCGGCCGCGGTGACCCGGCTCGCGCTCCTCGAGAGCGTCTTCCTGCCCGCCTCCGTCCTCGAGCCGCTCGCCGATGAGCTCGAGCGTCTCGGGTCGCCGGCCACCGTCGTCGGGGCGGAGCCGGCTGCGGATCCCGAGCAGGTCCTCGCCGCGTACACCGCCGCGCTCGGGGCCCGGCGCTGGGACGTCGTCGTCGCCCACTCCAACGCCGGTCTCTACGTCCCCGCCCTCACCGGGACGGCGGGAGTCGAGCGGGCCGTGTTCATGGACGCCGTGCTGCCCGCGCCCGCCGGCGGCGCCCACGATGTCGCACCCGCAGCGCTCCGCGAGGCGCTCGGTGCCGTCGAGGAGGACGGGCTGCTCCCCCGCTGGACCGACTGGTGGCCGGAGGAGGACGCCCGCGAGCTCTTCCCCGACGCGCGCACCCGGGCCGGCGTCCACGCGGTGACGCCGCGCGTGCCCGCGGCCTACCTCCGCGGCAGCGTCCCCGTCCCCGCGGGGTGGAGCGCGGCCCTGCGCGGTGCCTGCCTCACCTTCGGGGACACCTACGCGGCCGAGCGGGACCGCGGCCGGCGGCTGGGCTGGCCTGTGCGCACCCTGCCGCTGCACCACCTCGGCTTCCTCACGGACCCGGCGGAGGTCGGACGCGCCGTTCACGAGCTGGCGACGGCGACCGGCTGAGCCCGCCGGGCCGGGCCGAACTTTTCACACGGCTGTCTCCCGGACGTAACGTCCCCGGAACGCGGGTCGGCCAGCCTGGGGGCATGGACAAGCACGGGGACCCGACGGACGCGCTGGCCTGCGAGGTGTGCGGGCGGCTGCCCGAGCCGCGCAAGGCACGTCGGACGGCCGCGACCGTCGTGGCCTTGCTCCCGCTCGAGCTGGCGGTGCACGCGGCCGTCGTGGCCAGCGACCTCCCGCTCCTCACCAAGGTGCTCGTGCTCACGGTGACGGCCACCGCCCTGGCCGTGTGGGTCGCCGAGCCCTCGGTGACCCGGCTGCTGCGGCGCTGGCTGCACGGGCCGATCCTGCGCGAGCGTCGGCGCCTCGACGCCGCCGGGTCGCTGTGGCGGCTGCGGACCACGGTGCGGGACACCCCCGGCAGCCTCGAGGCCATCACCCGGCAGCTGCGCCTGCTCGACGGCAACATCCTCGGCGTGCAGGTCCAGCCCGGGACCGACGGGGCGGTCGACGAGTTCGTCGTCGACGTCCCGGAGTGGATCACCGCGCGGGACCTCGTCGAGGCCGTCGAGGACGGCGGGGGCCGCACCGTCCAGGTGTGGCCGACCACTGCGCTGGCCCTGGTCGACAACCCGACCCGGGCACTGTGCACCGCCCTGCGCGTCGCGGAGGCGCCGCACGAGCTTCCCGAGGCGGTCGCCGACCTGCTCGGTGCCGAGGTGGTCGACGGCGGGCCCGGTGACCCGGCCTCCCACCTGTCCGGCGACGCCACACGGATCAAGATCCACGCCGGCTGGCGCGGCGCGGTCGTGCTCGCCCGGCCGGGTCAGCCGTTCACGCTCGCCGAGTCGGCCCGTGCGCACCGCCTCGCCGAGCTCGCCGAGCTCGTCGACGGTGTCCGGCTCACCGGCCTGGGCGGGGCCACCGCTCACGCCGAGGGCTGAGCCCCGAGCCGGGTCTGCTAGACGAGGCAGCCGGGGCCGAGGAGCGTCTTGAGGTCCCCGAACAGCGCGGTGGAGGGCTCGACGCGGAAGGTGTCCTCCAGGCGCATCGTCGTCGACCGGCCGGGGCTGGTGAGCCGCAGCCGCACCTCCGAGCTGCCCGGGTGGTCGGTGAGGATGCCCTTGAGCCGCTCGACGAGCGGCGCCGTGCACCGGTTGGCGGCGAGCGTGAGCTGGACCGGCCCGTCGGTGGCCTGGGAGACGTCCGGCAGGGTCATCTCCGCGGCGTAGATCGTCGGGATGTCGTCGCGCCGGTTGAGGCGGCCACGCACCGTGATGATCGAGTCGTCGGCGAGCATCGTCGAGACCGTCGAGTAGGTCTGCGGGAAGAAGAGCACCTCGATCGCGCCCTCGAGGTCCTCGACGGTGGCGATCGCCCACGGGTTGCCGTTCTTCGTCATCTTCCGCTGCAGGGAGGTGACGAGGCCGGCGATCGTGACGTTGGAGCCGTCGGGGCGGGTCTCGTCGGTGAGCAGCGTGGCGATCGAGACGTCGGCGGCGCGCTGGAGCACGTGCTCGAGCCCGAACAGCGGGTGGTCCGAGACGTACAGGCCGAGCATCTGGCGCTCGAAGGCGAGCTTCTCCGGCTTGTCCCACTCGGGCAGGTCGGGGATGTCGATGGTGAAGCCGGCGCCGCCCGCCCCGCCGTCGCCGCCCAGGCCCGCGAAGAGGTCGAACTGGCCGACCGCCTCGTTGCGCTTGACGTCGATGACCATGTCGATGGCCTCCTCGTGGCGGGCGAGGAGAGCGCGGCGGGTGTGGCCCAGGGAGTCGAAGGCCCCGGCCTTGATGAGCGACTCGATGGTGCGCTTGTTGCACACGACCGCGGGCACCTTGTCGAGGAAGTCCTGGAAGGAGGTGTACTCCCCCTTCTCCTCGCGGGTGGCGATGATCGCCTCGACGACGTTCACCCCGACGTTGCGGACCGCGGCGAGGCCGAAGCGGATCTCCTCCCCGACGGCCGCGAAGGAGCCCACGGAGGTGTTGACGTCGGGCGACAGCACGCTGATGCCCATGTGGCGGGCCTCGCCGAGGTACAGCCCCAGGCGGTCCTTGTTCACCTGCGTGGAGGTGAGCAGGGCGGCCATGAACTCCGTGGGGAAGTTCGCCTTCAGGTACGCGGTCCAGTAGGAGATGATCCCGTACGCCGCCGAGTGGGCCTTGTTGAAGGCGTAGTCGGAGAAGGGCAGGAGGATGTCCCACAGCGTCTTGACCGCCGCCGGGGAGTAGCCGCGCTCGAGCATGCCGGCCTCGAAGCTGGCGAACTGCTTGTCCAGCTCGGCCTTCTTCTTCTTGCCCATGGCGCGCCGCAGCAGGTCGGCCTGGCCGAGCGTGTACCCGGCGACCTTCTGCGCGATCGCCATCACCTGCTCCTGGTAGACGATCAGGCCGTAGGTGGTGCCGAGGATCTCGGCGAGCGGCTCCTCGAGCTCGGGGTGGATCGGCTCGATCGCCTGCTGGCCGGTCTTGCGCAGCGCGTAGTTCGTGTGGGAGTTCGCGCCCATCGGACCGGGCCGGTACAGCGCGCCGACGGCGGAGATGTCCTCGAAGTTGTCGGGGCGCATGAGGCGCAGCAGCGTGCGCATGCCGGCGCCGTCGAGCTGGAACACGCCCAGGGTGTCCCCGCGGCCGAGCATGGCGTAGGTGAGGGGGTCGTCCAGCGGCAGACGCTCGAGGTCCGGGACCTCCTTGCCGTTGCGCTCGATGTTCTCCAGCGCGTCGTCGATGACGGTGAGGTTGCGCAGCCCGAGGAAGTCCATCTTGAGCAGCCCGAGGTTCTCGCACTGCGGGTAGTCGAACTGCGTGATGATCGCGCCGTCCTGCGGGCGCAGCATGACCGGGATGATGTCCTGCAGCGGCTCGCTGGACATGATGACGGCGCAGGCGTGCACGCCCCACTGCCGCTTGATGCCCTCCAGGCCCTGGGCGGTCTCGACGACGGCTTGCGCGTCCGGGTCCGCGGCGTGGACTTGGCGGAACTCCTCGGCCTCGGCGTAGCGCTTGTCACGCGGGTCGAAGATGCCGGCGAGGGTGATGTCCTTGCCCATGACCGACGGCGGCATGGCCTTGGTGAGCTTCTCCCCCATCTGGAAGGGGAAGTCCAGGACGCGCGCGGAGTCCTTGAGGGCCTGCTTGGCCTTGATGGTGCCGTAGGTGACGACCTGGGCGACGCGGTCGTCGCCGTACTTCTCGGTGACGTAGCGGATGACCTCACCGCGCCGGCGCTCGTCGAAGTCGACGTCGAAGTCGGGCATCGAGACGCGGTCGGGGTTGAGGAAGCGCTCGAAGATGAGGCCGTGGACGAGGGGGTCGAGGTCGGTGATGCGCAGCGCGTAGGCGACCATCGAGCCGGCGCCGGAGCCACGCCCCGGGCCCACGCGGATGCCCTGGGACTTGGCCCAGTTGATGAAGTCGGCGACGACGAGGAAGTAGCCGGGGAAGCCCATCTGGGTGATGACCTCGACCTCGTACCGCGCCTGCTTCTCGACGTGGTCGGGCACGCCGTCGGGGTAGCGGTACTTCAGCCCCTTCTCGACCTCCTTGACGAACCACGAGTGCTCGTCCTCCCCCGCGGGCACGGGGAAGCGCGGCATGTAGTTGGCGCCGTCGGCGGAGGTGCGGAAGGTGACGTCGCACTGCTCGGCGACGAGCAGGGTGTTGTCGCAGGCCTCGGGCAGGTCGCGGAAGACCTCGCGCATCTCGGCGGCCGGGCGCAGGTAGTAAGTGTCCCCGGTGAAGGCGAAGCGGCTGCCGCCCTGGTCGTAGCTCGGCTCGGTGAGCTTGCTACCCGACTGCAGGGCGAGCATGACCTCGTGGGTGCGTGCGTCGTCCGGGCGCGTGTAGTGGGAGTCGTTGGTGGCCAGGAGCGGCGCGCCGATGTCCTTGGCCAGGCGCAGGAGGTCGCCCGTGACTCGGCGCTCGATGTCCAGGCCGTGGTCCATGAGCTCGACGTAGTAGTTCTCGCGGCCGAAGATGTCCTGCAGCTCGCGGGCGGCGCGCAGCGCCTCGTCGTACTGGCCGAGGCGGATGCGGGTCTGCACCTCGCCCGACGGGCAGCCGGTGGTGGCGATGAGGCCCTCGGCGTGGGTCTCGATGAGCTCGCGGTCCATCCGCGGCCACTTGCCCATCTGGCCCTCGATGGAGGCGCGCGAGCCGAGCCGGAAGAGGTTGTTCATCCCCCGGTTGTTCTTCGCCAGCAGGGTCATGTGCGTGTAGGAGCCGCGGGCGGAGACGTCGTCCTTGGCCTGGTGCTCCTCGCCCCAGCGCACCCGGGACTTGTCGAAGCGCGAGGTGCCGGGCGTCACGTAGGCCTCGAGCCCGATGATGGGCTTGACACCGTGCTTCTGGGCACTGGACCAGAAGTCGAAGGCCCCGAAGAGGTAGCCGTGGTCGGTGATCGCCAGGGCGGGCTGGCCCATCCGGGCGGCCTCGCCCAGCAGCTCGTCGACCTTGGAGGCACCGTCGAGCATCGAGTACTCGGTGTGCACGTGGAGGTGGGTGAAGTTGTCAGATCCTCCAGCAGCCATGCTCGCCAGTCTAGGTCGCGGGACCGACACGACCGGCCACCTCGGGGCGAGATCCAGGTCGCTCGGCGTGTCGCCGCCGCCGTCTGCGTGAGGCGGCCACGACGACGTCCGCGGCGGCGGCGCGAGACGTCTCCGCTGCCCCGCCGGGCCGGTCAGGACTCGACCAGCTCCGGCTCCCAGTGGGCGAACCGCGCGAGCGACGACAGCGCAGCGGTGGCGGGCGTGGCGCGCACCATCAGGTCACGCACGGCGACGAGCGGCGCGGACCGCAGCTCGTGCCCGAAGCGGCCGCTCCAGCGGGAGGCCCTCGCCACCGCCTGCGACCGCGGCCGCCGGGTGCGGTCGTAGACGCGGAGCGCGGCGGGGACGTCGCCCTCGTACCGGGCCACCGCCCGCCCGAGCACGACGGCGTCCTCCAGTGCCTGCGCCGCGCCCTGCCCGAGGTTCGGTGTCATGGCGTGGGCGGCGTCCCCGAGGAGAGCCGCAGCGCCGGTGACGTAGCTCGGCAGTGGCACGGCGAGGTGCTGCAGGTCGTGGCGCAGCACGGCGCCCGGCTCGGCGGCGGCGAGCAGCTCGGGGATCGGGGCGTGCCAGCCTGCGAAGCGCCTGCGCAGGTGGCCGACCTCGTCAGCGAACCGGTGCCCGACGGGGGCGCCGGCGACGGCCGCGAACCAGTAGACCCGCCCGTCCACCAGGGGCACCGTGCCGAACTCCGTGCCCGGGCCCCAGGTGACGGGACCGACGAGGTCGAGCGGCCACCTGTCTGCGGTCACCGAGCGCCAGGCCGTCACGCCCGTGTGGGCGGGACCCGGGTGGTCGGGCCAGAGCGTGCGACGCACGGCCGACCTGATGCCGTCGGCCCCGACGACGACGTCCGCCGTGAGCGTGTGCCGCTCCCCGCCACGGACGAAGCTCACCGTCGCGGGCGGTCCGGCGGTGACGTCGAGGACCTCGGCCCCCGTGACGAGCGCGCCGGCGGGCAGCGCGTCACGGAGCACCCGGTGCAGCTGCTCCCGGTGGATCCCGACGACCGAGGGGCCGAGCTCCCGCTCCAGGGCGGCGCCGTCGACCCGCGCGAGCCAGCGTCCTGAGGGGTCCCGCAGCCCGCCCCCGCCCTGCGGCGCGGCGGCGGCGCGGACGGCGTCGGCGAGGCCGAGCTCGCGCAGCGCCCGCTGCCCGTTCGCCATGATGGTGAGTCCCGCGCCGATCTCCCCGCCCTCGGCGGAGCGTTCCAGCACGGTGACGTCCCAGCCAGCCTGACCCAGCGCGATCGCCGCGGCGAGCCCGCCGATGCCGCCGCCGACGACGACCCCGGTGCGTCCACGGTCGACCACGACGACTCCTCTCGGCGTTCAGCGCCCGGCGGGCTCACCACCGGTGAGCGACATCATGCCGCAGCCGGGTGGCGTCGGACGGGATCTCCCTGTCGTGGCGGCGGGCGACCGACCGCGCCCGGTCACGGGCGGACGGACGCCCCGGCACCGACGGCTCTGCGCGCGATGTCGCCCGCCACGAGCTCGGCGTCCGGGACGACGCCGAGGGAGTTGTGCGAGGAGAACCGGTGCTGGAAGAGCTGCCCGAGGACGTAGAGCCCGGGCTGGCCGGCGACGGCGCCGCGGTCGTTGTCGAGGAAGCCGGAGGAGTCCAGCCCGGGCAGCTCGATCCAGTCGTGGCCGGGAAGGAAGCCGGTGGCCCACACGACGTTCGTCACGTCGAGCACCTCACCGTCGGCCGTGACGGGCAGGCCATCGACGACGTCCGTGACGCGTCCGGCTCGCCGCACGTCCGCACCGGCGAGGTCCTGGGGCTTGACCCGGATGAGGGGCGTGCCGTGGCCCGACAACAGCTTCTCCCTCGACCTGCGGCCGGGCGGGGTGTCCCGCGTGAGCACGTGGTTCCAGGCGAAGACGATGAGGGGGAAGACGGTGAGCATCGCCTTGGACTCGATACGGAGCGGGACATGGCCCGGGTGGCGTCCGCACAGCACGACGTCGTGGGTGGCGGCGAGCTCGAGGGCGATGTCCGCCCCGGAGTTCGCCGCACCGACGACGGCGACGCCGCCCGGCTGCAGCTGGGCGGGGTTGCGGTAGTCGACCGAGTGCAGCTGCACGATCCCGGAGGAGAGCCGCCGGGCGAGGGCGGGAACGTTCGGGACGCGCTCGGCGCCGGTCGCCAGGACGACGTTGGCGGCGGTGAAGGTGGCCGCGCCGGCGGTCACCTGGAACCGGTCGCCGTCCCGGAAGAGCCCGTCGACGGCCACCCCCGTCCTCACGTCCATGCCGACGCGCCCGGCGTAGGTGCTGAGGTAGGCGGCCATCTGCGCGCCCGAGGGGAAGAGCTCGTCGCGCGGGAAGGGCATGCCGGGCAGCCCGAGGCTGCCCGCGGGGGTGAACATCCGCATCGTGTCCCAGCGGTGGTTCCACCCTCCGCCGACGCGGTCGTCGCCCTCGAGGATCGTGAACGGCAGCCCGCGTCGGGCGAGGTGGTAGCCGGCGACGAGTCCCGCCTGTCCGGCACCGATGACGATCGTGTGGTCCATGGCCTGCTCCCTGGGTCGCTCCGACGGCTCGAACGTTACGGAGGGACAGGGGCCGGCCACATCGGTGGAACCACCCAACCTGGGACGACGGCGGGAGTGGGTACCGCCGCCGGGTCGCGCGTCGGGATCAGAGCAGCTGCCACGCGGCGGCGCGCGCCGTGGCGGCAGCCCGGCTGGTGACGTCGAGCTTGGTGAGGATGTTGCTCACGTGCCGGTCGACCGTGCGCTCGCTGAGGACCAGGCGCTCGGCGATGATCCGGTTGGTGGCCCCGGTGGAGACGAGCCGCAGCACCTCGACCTCTCGTGCGGTGAGCAGCTGACGGGCTCCCCGGTCCAGCGCCTCGACGTCCGGCCCGGCACCGAGGCTCGTGAAGATCTCCCGGGCGGTGTCCCGCTCGCGGTCGGCGGACTCGACGTCACCGAGGGCGTGGCAGGCCGCCGCCATGAGCGCCCGGGCACGCGCCTCCTCGTAGGGCACCGCGGTGCGCAGCCAGGTGGTGAGGGCACGGCGCGCCCCAGCCCCGGCCTCCGCGGGCCTGCCGGCCACCAGGGCGAGGCGCGCCTGCGCCTGCGCGGCGACCGCGCGGACGAGGTCACTGTCCTGCCGCTCGGCGAGCACCAGCAGCTCCTCGACTGCGGCGCCCGCCCCGGGCTCGTCCCGCACGGCGAGCAGGACCTCCACCGCCCCCGCGAGCAGCGGCACCCGGCGCGCCACCGCGCTCGGCTCGACCAGGGCACGGCGCACCATGGCCGCCGCCGCCTGGGTGCTGCCCCGGGCGAGGCGGAGCAGGGCGAGGCCGGGCTGGGGCTCCCACCCGCCGCGAGCAGCGGCCGCGTACGCCGCGTCGGCGTCCCGCCACCGGCCCTGGAGCCGGGCCAGGTCACCGCGCACGGATGCCGCGAGCGCCGCGGACGTGCGGTCGACGTCGTCGTCCAGGCCGACGAGCAGGGCGTCGGCTCCGGCCCAGTCCCCCACGAGCTGGCGGAGCTCGGCGCGGCGCACCCGACACTCCCCGACGAAGCCCGCCATCTCCGGCTGGGTGGCGCACCACCCCGCCATGGCGTCGGTCCACTCGTGCGCGCGGTCGATGTCGTAGACCTCCCAGCACCCGGAGACGACCCCGCAGTAGACGATCCCGGTGACCATGGAGGACGCGCGGTCGGCGGTGACGACGACCATGGCCTCGTCGAGCAGGGCGCAGCCCTCCTGCACGAGGCCCGCGGCGAGGCGGACGAGCCCGGCCTGGTGGAGGGCCAGGGCGGCGAGGTCGGGGTCGGCGGACTCGTGCGCCGCGCGTACGGCAGCGACGGCCAGGTGGGCGGCGCCCTCGAGGTCGCCGCCGCCCGCGGCGGGGAACGAGCGCGCGAGCGACAGGTATCCCGCGAGCCGCTCGTCGCCTCCTCCCGCCGCGAGCCGTTCGAGCCGCTGCAGCCAGCCCGTGCCGTGGGCGAGCTCCCCGTCGTGGAGGTGCTGTGCCGCGATCCAGAACGAGCTCAGCGCCGCTGCGCCGTGGTCGCCGCTGTCGAGGTGCCGCTGGTAAGCCAGCTCCCGCGCGGCGAAGTACTCGTCCATCCGGTGGAGCAGGTGGGCGCACTCCGCCATCTGGTCCAGGTCCCGCGGGTGGAGGGGCCCGGTGCGCTCGGCCTCGCGGAACGCGGCGAAGGCCGTGGCCCACCGCCGGTCGGTGTGCGCCGACCGGGCGCGGGTGAGGGCGTCGCTGCTCACCTGCCCAGTATGGCGCGCAGAAGGGCAGGCGCGGCGCCGCGTCAGCCGCGCGTGAGCGTGCGGGCCATGTCCTGGTGCCAAATCGCGGCGTCGAGGTACCGCTCGCCGGACACGACGGAGAAGCCGAGCCGCTCGTAGAAGCCCATCGCCGACTCCTGGGCGCTGAGGACGACCTCGACGGCGGGCGGCTCGCCCGCGGCGTGCCGCTCGAGGGCGAGGTCGACCAGTGCGGTGACGAGCCGTGCGCCCACCCCGCGGCCGCGTGCGGCGGCGTGCACGGCCAGGCGTCCGAGGTGGACGTGGCCGGGGGCGTCGAGGAGCAGGCGCCCGGTACCGAGCACCTCGCCGGTGGTCCCGTCGACGGCGAGCACGTGGGTGGTCGTGGGGGCCTCGTCGAGCTCGTCGACCTCGATGTCCGCCGGCACGCCCTGCTCGTCGACGAAGACGGCGAAGCGCACCGCCCACGCGGCCTCGAGCTCGGCGCGGGTGGTGACGGTGCGGACCTCGACGCTCACCGGCGTCCCTCGCGCACCATCTCCAGCGCCGCGGCGAGGTCCTGCGGGTACTCGCTCGTGACGACGAGCGGGCGGCCGTCGCGCGGGTGGGCGAAGCCGAGGCGCACGGCGTGCAGCCACTGCCTCGTCAGTCCCAGCCGCTGGGCGAGGACGGGGTCGGCGCCGTAGGTCGTGTCCCCCAGGCAGGGGTGACGGACCGCGGAGGTGTGGACCCGGATCTGGTGGGTGCGCCCGGTCTCGAGGTGGATCTCGAGCAGGGACGCCCCGGACATCGCCTCGAGCGTCTCGTAGTGGGTGACGGCGGGCTTGCCGTCGGCGACGACGGCGAAGCGGTAGTCGTGCCGCGGGTCGCGGCCCACGGGCGCGTCGATCGTCCCGGCGAAGGGGTCCATGTGGCCCTGGACCAGGGCGTGGTAGACCTTCTCGACCGTCCGCTCCTTGAAGGCGCGCTTGAGGACGGTGTACGCGAGCTCGGACTTGGCCACGACCATGAGGCCGGACGTGCCGACGTCGAGCCGGTGGACGATGCCCTGCCGCTCGGCCGCCCCGGACGTCGAGACGCGGTAACCGGCGGCGTGGAGGCTGCCGACGACGGTGGGGCCCTGCCAGCCCGGGCTGCCGTGGGCGGCCACCCCGACGGGCTTGTCGACGACGACGACGTCGTCGTCCTCGTAGGCGATCCTCAGGCCGGCGACCGGCTCGGGCGGCGGTGCCGACGGCGCGTCGGGCAGGGTGACCTCGAGCCACCCCCCGGCCACGAGCCGGTCGGACTTGGCCAGGGTGCGGCCGTCGAGCACGACCCCGCCCTCGGTGGCCAGCTCCGCGGCGCGGGTGCGGGACAGGCCCAGCAGCCGTGACAGGGCGGCGTCGACCCGCTCGCCGGCGAGGCCGTCGGGGACGGGCAGGGAGCGCGTCTCAGGCATCGTCGTCGGAGGTGGCGAGGCGGATCTCGCGGCGGCTGCGCGGGCGGCGCCGGGAGCTGGGGCCGGAGGCCTCCCCGGACGTCTCGTCCTCGTCGGCCGGCTGCGTCTCCTCGGCCGGCCGCACCGCGGACCACGTGGGCGTCACCGGGGCGGGAGCCGGTACGTCACCGCGCGGCGCGGGACTGGTGGGGGCGGAGCCCGCCCCGCTCACCCAGGTGGCGACATCGACGCCGTCGTCGTCGGTGGCGCGCGGCACCTCCGGGGAGAAGTCGCCCTCCTCGCCGAGCGGCTCCTCGCTCACCGGCTCGGCGTCGTCGTCGTCGGGTGCGACGTCGTCGTCCTCCCGGTGGCTGACGGTGCGGGTGCCGTCGACCTCGATGCCGAGCAGCGCGAGGAGGGCGATGAGGATGGCAGCGAGCACGATGGCGATGTCGGCCACGTTGCCGACGAACCAGCCGTTGTAGTTGATGAAGTCGACGACGTGGCCGCGCGCGAAGCCGGGCTCACGCAGCAGCCGGTCGTAGAGGTTGCCGACCGCCCCACCGAGGAGCATGCCCAGCGCCAGTGCCCAGGCTCCCGAGCGGAGACGACGGGAGACCCGCAGCACGACGACGATGACGACGACCATGATGATCGTGAAGACCCACGTCATGCCGGTCCCGAGGGAGAACGCCGCCCCGGGGTTGTAGATGAGCTGCCAGCCGAGGAGGTCGCCGACGAGGGGGACGTACACGCCCTGGGTCAGCCGCTCCTCGGCGAGGTACTTCGTCACCTGGTCGATGCCGGCGATGCCGAGGGCCAGGGCGACGAGGAGGATGACCATCCCGCGTCGGCCCCGCTGCTGCTGGGTCATGCGTTCCCTTCCTAGACGTGCGACGACGGCGGCGGCCCCGTGGGCCGCCGCCGTCGTGTCACGCTCAGCGACCGAACTGTGCCGAGCCGGAGTCACCACGCCCGGAGACGTTGCCGCGACCCTCGACGTCGGAGAGGAGCGACTCGAGGTAGCTCTTCAGACGCGTGCGGTAGTCGCGCTCGAAGACCCGCAGCTCGTCGATCTTGCGCTCGAGGAGCGAACGCTCCTGCTCGAGCTGGGCGAGCGTGCGGTTGTGGGTGTCCTCGGCCTCGCGCACGATGCGCTCCGCCTCGGTGCGCGCCTCGTGAAGGATGCGCTCACCCTCCTGCTTGCCGTTGTTGACGTACTCGTCGTGCACGCGCTGCGCCAGGGCGAGCATGCCGGTGGCCGAGGTCGGCTCGTCGGCGTTCTCGGTGACGCTCTCGGCCGGCGCAGGTGCGGCGGCCGCGGCGGGCGGCGCAAAGGAGGGCTGCGGCTCGGGCTCGGGCTCCGGCTCGGGCTCCGGCGCCGGCTCGGGCTCCGGCTCCGGCTGCGGCTCCGGCGCCACGGCGACCGCCGTGGGCTGCTCGCCGCTGCTCAGCTCGGCCACGCGGCGTTCCGCCGCGGCGAGCTTCGCCTTGAGCTCCTCGTTCTCACCGCTGAGCGTGCTCAGCGTGTTGACGACCTCGTCCAGGAAGTCGTCGACCTCGTCCTGGTCGTAGCCCTCCCGGAACTTCGTCGGCTGAAACTTCTTGTTCAGCACGTCGTCTGCTGTGAGCAGCGCCATAGTCGTCACCTCAGTAAGTCAGTCGTTCGGTCGTGAGCGTCGCGCGTCTCACGGGTCCACGTTAGCGGAACGTTACTAGAGCCAGCACGTCACGGGGTTCACATGCGTCACGGGAGTGACAGGGAAGCTGCCACGCGCATCGCGATGCTCACACCCAGGAACAGGATGATGAAGCCCAGATCGAGCGCCACCGGACCCAGTCGGAGCGGCGGGATGTAGCGGCGCAGCCAGTTCAGCGGCGGGTCGGTCAGCGTGTACACGAGCTCTGCCAGCACGAGGAGAACGCCCCGTGGCCGCCAGTCGCGCGAGAACACCTGCACCCAGTCCAGGACCAGCCGCCCGATGAGGACGACCAGGTAGAGCAGGAGCAGGAAGTAGACGATCGAGAAGACGAGTTGCACGTCTCAGCTCTGGTTGAACAGGCGGCCGGGGCCGGTCTCGGGCTGGCCCGAGTCGGTGGCGACCTCGACGCTGGCCGGGGAGAGCAGGAACACGCGGTTGGTCACCCGCTCGATCGAGCCGTGCAGGCCGAAGACGAGGCCGGCGGAGAAGTCCACCATGCGCTTGGCCTCGGTCTCGCTCATGCCGGTGAGGTTCATGATGACGGGCGTGCCGTCGCGGAAGGCCTCGCCGATGACCCGCGCCTCGTTGTAGGTCGTGGGGTGCACCGTGCTGATCCGGCGCAGGTCGTGCTCGACGGGCTCGGGGGCGGGCACCACGCGCATGGGCGTGACCTGGGCCCGCGGCTCCTCGCGCTCGGGGCGGGCCTCGGGGGCCGCCGGCTCCTCGTGGCGGGGGACGTCGAGCTCGTCGACGTAGTCCCCCTCGTCCTCGGACAGTCCGAGGTACGCCATCGTCTTGCGCAGTGCTCCGGCCATGACTGCTCCCGTCTCGAGTTCTGCGATCACACCTCGTGCCGCTCCTTGTCGTGACGCTAGACCAGGGCGGAGCACACTCCGCGCACCGAGGTGCGGCGTGTCGTCGCCGGGTTTCGCGCGCTCTCAGGCGGGACGGACGACGCCGACGAAGCGGCCGGTGACGCCGTCGCGCCGGAAGGAGTAGAAGCGCTCGTCCTCGCGGGTGCACGCGTCCACGTGCTGCACGCGCCGGACGCCGCCCGCGGCGAGCTGGGCGAGCACGCCGGCGGGGATGTCGAGGGAGGGGGTGCCCCACGCCGTCGTGCCTGACGCGGCGGGGACGACGGCGGCCACCTCCGCCCGCAGCGCGGCCGGGACCTCGTAGCAGCGGCCGCAGATGCTCGGGCCGAGGGAGGCGTGGAGCTCGGGCAGCGCGGCCCCCTCGGCGGCGAGGGCCGCGAGCGTCGCGGGGACGACGCCGTCGGCCAGTCCCTGGCGGCCGACGTGGACGGCGGCGACGAGCGCGCCGTCGGGCGTGGCGAGGAGCAGCGGGACGCAGTCGGCGACCATGACGGCGACGGCGGGCGTGCCGGGGCCGCTGCGCCGCCCCACAAGGGCGTCACACTCCCCCTCGGTGGTGCGGCCGCGGCCGGGCTCGCCGGTGACGACCTGCACCAGCGGGGTGTGCCGCTGGGTCATCCACGCGACGCGGGAGCCCAGCTCCCGGTCGAGGAGCGCACGGTTCGCGAGGACCCGCTCCTCGTCGTCACCGACGTGCAGGCCGAGGTTGAGGCCGCCGCTTCCGCCGGCGGCCGCGTAGGGGCCAGCGGAGACGCCACCGGCGCGCGTGGTGAAACCACCACGCGCGCCGGGACCGAGGTCAGCGGGCTCGAGCACCGCTGGTCAGCGCAGGAAGTCGGGGATGTCGAGGTCCTCCTCGCGGCGGCTGCGCACCGGCTCCTCGTCGAAGACGCGGGGCACCTCCAGGCCGCGACGCTCGCCCTCGCTGCCCGCGTAGGCGGGCACCGGCTGGGCGGGCTGCTGGACCGGCTCGGGGCTGGCGGCGACGGGCGGCTCCGGGGCGCTGGGCGCGCTCGGGAGCGTGACCGGGGCGGCGGCGCGGCGCGCCGGGGGGAGCGGCGCCGGGGCCTTGGTGCCCGGGTCGTCGAAGCCCGCCGCGATGACGGTGACGCGCACCTCGTCGCCGAGGGCGTCGTCGATGACGTTTCCGAAGATGATGTTCGCCTCGGGGTGGGCGGCCTCCTGGACAAGGCGGGCGGCCTCGTGGATCTCGAAGAGCCCGAGGTCGCTGCCACCCTGGATGGAGAGCAGGACGCCGTAGGCGCCGTCGATGCTCGCCTCGAGGAGCGGGGAGGAGATCGCCAGCTCGGCGGCCTGGACCGCCCGGTCCTCACCGCGCGCCGAGCCGATGCCCATGAGCGCGCTGCCGGCGCCCTGCATGACGGACTTGACGTCGGCGAAGTCCAGGTTGATGAGGCCCGGGGTGGTGATGAGGTCGGTGATGCCCTGGACACCGGACAGGAGGACCTGGTCGGCGCTCTTGAAGGCGTCGAGCACCGACACGTTGCGGTCGGAGATCGACAGCAGGCGGTCGTTGGGGATGACGATGAGCGTGTCGACCTCGGCGCGCAGCGCCTCGATGCCGGCCTCGGCCTGGGTCGAGCGACGGCGCCCCTCGAAGGTGAAGGGCCGCGTGACGACGCCGATGGTCAGCGCGCCGAGCGAGCGCGCGATCCGCGCGACCACGGGTGCGCCACCGGTACCGGTGCCACCACCCTCGCCGGCGGTGACGAAGACCATGTCCGCGCCGCGGATGACCTCCTCGATCTCCTCGGCGTGGTCCTCGGCGGCCTTCTTGCCGACCTCGGGGTCAGCGCCGGCGCCGAGCCCACGCGTGAGTTCCCGGCCGACGTCGAGCTTGACGTCGGCGTCGCTCATGAGCAGCGCCTGTGCGTCGGTGTTGACGGCGATGAACTCCACGCCCTTCAACCCGACCTCGATCATCCGGTTGACGGCGTTGACACCGCCGCCCCCGATGCCCACCACCTTGATCACTGCTAGGTAGTTCTGCGGTGCCGCCACGTCGGCCCCCTCACTTGAGTCTGCTGCTGGTCCTCGGCCAACCCTCAACCTCTAGTTGAGCGTTAGACTTATGTCATTCTTGCGCACCCGGAACGCTAGGTCCCCGGTGCTGCCCCGGCAACGACCACCGTGGGTGTGTCGCGCCCGGATGTCGGGCTGCCGTCCGGGCATGTGCCACAAAGGCGCTCCGGACGTCGGGCAGCGGGCGCTGATCCGGCCTGCGACCTTGATCGGAGGTCGAGCCGGCTCCCGCCCCGCGGCCTTTGTGGCACATGCTCACGTCTCCCGCCCTCGCGAGGGTGGCGGCGGGACGCCCCCGCCCAGCCCGCCCCGGACGCGCCGCCAGCGGGACCCAGGCGGAATCCGGCTGTCGGCGCAGTGGCACGGAAGCGCTGGGGCGTCGCCCCGGCAGTAACAGCTCAGCGCTCGGCGAGAAGGGGGTGGGCGGGCGGTCAGTCGGAGACGGTCGGGGCGCGGGGGACCGTGACGTCGTACACGGACGCCTCCCGCTCGCGCAGGACGGCGAGGACCGCCGCCTTGAGCTCGGACTCCTCCACGCTCCCCCACCGGACGTCGGCGCCGTCGGTCAGCTTGAGGAGATCGAAGCCGGGTTGGCCGCCCCGGCGGTGTCGACCTCGGCGCGCAGGTCCTCGGGCAGCTCGGCGAGCACGGTGAGGACCGCGCTCAGCGTCTCCCCCGCCCGCTCCCCCTCCAGCGGCACGGTGACTCTGGGCAGGCCCTCCGGCGCCTCCTGCGCCGTGCCGACGACGACGCCGTCGACGTCGAGCAGGACGAGGCCGTCCTCCGCGGTGGCCGCCGCGACGGGTTCGCGCGGGACGACGTCGACGGCGAGGCCCCGCGGCCACTCGCGCGTCACGGTCACCGAGCGCACCGTGGTGATCGCGCGGACGTCCTCGGCGAGGGCGCCGGTGTCGAGCCGGGTGAGCGGCGTGCCCGCCCGGTCCTCGACGAGCGTCATCACCTCCTCGCGCGGCACGGTCGTGCCCTCCCCGACGCCGGAGACGGTCACCTGGGCGACGTCGAGGGCGAGCAGGGGCGAGGCGAGCAGCGCCCACGCGAGCCCACCCACGAGCGCGAGCACGCCGACGGCGAGGAGCACCTTGCGCCAGGCGAGGCGGCGCCGGGCGCGGGCCTGCTCGGCGAGGCGCTCGAGGAAGCCCGGGCGCGGGGGCAGGGCCGGGTCCGGCGGCTGGCGCACCGGCCGCCAGCGCCGGCGCTCGGCCGGCTCACCGGTGGCCGGCCTCGCTCGCTCGGGGGCTCCGGGCGCCCGGGCGACCTCGCGGGGCGCGTCGGCCGGCTGGTCCGGCTGGTCCGCGTCCGGCCCGCGGCGCGGCTGGCGCGGCGCTGCCGGCGGCCTCACGCCCGCTCCGCCAGGAGCGCCAGGACACGAGGTCCGAGCTCGGTGACGTCCCCGGCGCCCATGGTGAGGACGAGGTCGCCGGGGCGCGCGAGGGAGGCGATGGCGGCCGCGGCCTCCTCGCGGTCGGCCACGTACCGTGCGCCGTCGGCGAGGTCGGTGATGAGCGAGCCGTCCACGCCCTCGACCGGGTCCTCCCGGGCGGCGTAGACGTCGGTGACGACGACCTCGTCCGCGGCACCGAGCGCGGCGGCGAACTCCGCGGCGAAGGTCTGCGTGCGCGAGTACAGGTGGGGCTGGAAGAGGACGACGACGCGCCCCTCGCCGGCGGCGAGCCGTGCCGCGGCGAGCGTGGCGGCGACCTCGGTGGGGTGGTGGGCGTAGTCGTCGACGACGCGCACGCCGGCGGCCTCCCCGCGCGCCTCGAAACGGCGTCCGGTGCCCCGGAAGGCGCCGAGCGCGGTGGCCAGGGCCTGCGGGGCGGCGCCGAGGGCGACGCCCGCGCACCAGGCTGCGGTCGCGTTGCGGACGTTGTGGGCGCCGGTGACGGCGAGCTCCAGGTGCACGGGCGGCTCGCCGGCTCGCTCGAGGGTGGCGGAGGCGCCGGCCGCGCCGACGGCGAGGCCGGTGATCCGCACGTGCCCCTCCCCCACGCCCGGCGCCGCGCCGGTGCCGTAGGTGAGCACCCGTCCGGGTGCGTGGCGTGCCAGGCGCAGGGCGCCGTCGTCGTCCGCGCACGCGACGAGGAGGCCGGTGACCCGCGCGGCGAAGTCGACGAAGGCCTGCTCGAAGGCCTCCCGCGAGCCGTAGTGGTCGAGGTGGTCGGGCTCGACGTTCGTCACGACGGCGACGGCGGGACGGTAGTTGAGGAAGGAGCCGTCGGACTCGTCGGCCTCGGCGACGAAGGCGCGGCCGGCCCCCAGGTGCGCCCCGGTGCCGAGCCCGGCGACCTGCCCGCCGATGGCGTAGCTCGGGTCCGCGCCGGCCTCGGTGAGGGCGACGGCGAGCATCGCGGACGTCGTCGTCTTCCCGTGCGCGCCGGCGACGGCGACGAAGTCCTGGTCCCCCGCGGCGACGACGAGCGCCTCGGAGCGGTGGACCACCGGCAGGCCGAGCTCGCGGGCGCGGACGAGCTCGGGGTTGTCCGCGCGGACCGCGGTGGACACGACGACGGTGGCGCCGTCGGGCACCTGGGCGGCGTCGTGCCCGGAGTGGGCACTGACGCCGAGGCCGCGCAGGCGCGCGAGAGTGGCGCTGTCGCGCGCGTCCGAGCCCGAGACCTCCAGGCCGCGGGCGGCGAGCAGCTCGGCGACGGGAGCCATGCCCGCGCCGCCGATGCCGATGAGGTGGTAGCGGCTCACGGCGTCACCCGGGCGGCGCCGACGACGAGCTCGGCGAGCCGTGCGGCGCCGTCGCGGATGCCCGCACCCGCCGCGGCGCGGCCCATCGCGGCGAGGCGGTCGGGGTCGGCGAGCAGCTCGCGGAGCGGGCCGGTGACGTAGGCGGGCGTGAGCTCGGCGTCGGCGACGATCGTCCCCCCGCCGGCGGCGACGACGTCGGCGGCGTTGCGCCGCTGCTCGCCGTTGCCGATGGGCAGGGGCACGTACACCGCACCGATGCCGAGGGCGGCGAGCTCGCTCACCGTGCCGGCACCCGAGCGTGCGAGGACGAGGTCGGCGACGGCGTAGGCGCTGGCCATGTCGTCGAGGTAGGGGCGCACGTGGTAGCCCGCGAGCCCGGCGGTGGCGGCACGGACCGGCTCGTCCTTGCCCTGCCCGGTGAGGTGGAGGACCTGGACCCCGGCGTCGGTGAGGGCGCGGGCCCCGGCGGAGACCGCCTCGTTGACGCGCTGGGCGCCGAGGGAGCCCCCGGTGACGAGGAGGGTGGTGCGCTCCGGGTCGAGCCCCAGGGCGGCCGCGCCGGCGGTCCGGCGGGCCGCAGCGTCGCTCTCCCGCTCGGCGACGAGCGCGGCGATCGCGGCGCGCAGCGGCAGGCCGGTGAGCACCGCACGCGGCAGCGGCGTGCCGGGGAAGGAGACGGCGACGTGCCGGGCCCACCGGGCGCCGAGGCGGTTGGCCAGCCCCGGACGGGCGTTCTGCTCGTGGACGACGACGGGCACCCCCAGCCGCCGCGCGGCGAGGTAGGCAGGGGTCGCGACGTAGCCCCCGAAGCCGACGACCACCTGCGCGCGGGAGTCGGTGATCGCCTCGGCCGCCGCGCGGACGGCGGAGCCGAGCCGGCCCGGCAGGCGAAGGAGGTCGGGCGAGGGGCGGCGCGGCAGCGGCACCCGGGGCACGTGGCGCAGGGGCAGCCCGGCGTCGGGCACGAGGCGGGCCTCGAGGCCCGCCTCGGTGCCGAGCACGGTGATCTCCGCACCGCCCGGCAGCGCCTGGAGCGCGGTGGCCGTCGCCAGGAGGGGATTGACGTGGCCGGCGGTCCCACCGCCGGCGAGGAGGGCACGCAGCTCAGCCACGGCCGCGCCCCACGACCGCCAGCGAGCGGCGCACGACGCCCCGGCGCGCGCGCAGCGCGGCTCCCGCACCGGGCTCGTCGCGCGCGAAGGCGAGTACGACCCCCATGGCGAGCAGGATGGCGATGAGCGCGGAGCCACCGGCCGACACGAGCGGCAGCGGGACGCCGATGACGGGGAGGAAGCCGATGACGACCCCGATGTTGATGAGCGCCTGGCCCAGGATCCACGCCGCGATCGCGCCGGTGGTGATCTTGACGAAGGGGTCGGGGTGGCGCCGCACGATCCGGAACATGCCGGTGGCGAGGGCGGCGAACAGGCCGAGGACGAGGAGCGTGCCCCACAGGCCGAGCTCCTCGCCGAGGATCGCGAAGATGTAGTCGTTGTGGGCCTCGGGCAGGTAGGCCCACTTCTCGCGGGAGGCGCCGAGCCCGAGGCCGGAGATGCCCCCGGTGCCCAGGCCGTAGAGCCCGTGGAGGGTCTGGTAGCACGCGGCGCTCTCGTCGCACTCACCGCCGAAGACCGCGGTGATCCGCTGCATCCGGTTGGGCGAGGAGATGACGAGGAAGGAGACGACGGCGGCGGCGCCGACCAGCGCGGCCCCGAACCACCTGAGCGGGACGCCCGCGACGAACATGGCGCCGGCGACGACGAGCGCGACGACCATCGCGGTGCCGAGGTCACGGCCGCCGAGGACGAGCCCGATCGCGATCGCGGACACGGCGATGCCGGGCACGAGGACGTGCTGCCAGCGGTGCAGGAGGTGCGCCTTGCGGGCGAGGACGAGCCCGAGCCACACGGCGAGCGCGAGCTTGAGGAACTCCGAGGGCTGGATGGTCTGCCCGGCGCCGGGGATGTACACCCAGTTCGTGTTGCCCTTCAGCCCGCGAGCGAGCGGCGTGAAGATCAGCGCCTGGAGGAGCAGCCCCAGGCCGAGCGCGGGCCACGCGAGCTTGCGGTACCAGGCCACCGGGATGCGGCTGGCGATGATCATGAGCGGCACGCCGACGAGCGCGAAGACCGCCTGGTCGAGGAAGAAGCCGAAGGGGCTGCCGGTCTCCCGGATCGAGGTGATCGAGGAGGCGGAGAGCACCATGACGACGCCGATGGCGAGGAGCAGGAGGGTGGCCCCGCCGACGAGGTAGTAGCTGAGGACCGCCGGGCCCTGGACGGCCGACTGGCTGGTGTCCCGCGCGCCGGTGCGCAGCGAGCCGCTGACCGTGGCGGAGGTTCGCGGCAGGCGGCCCGGCTGCACGGCGGTCACGCCTGCTCCCCGGGAAGTGCGCGGACCGCGGCGGCGAAGGCGTCCCCGCGGGCGCCGTAGCTCGCGAACTGGTCCATGGACGCGCACGCCGGGGCGAGCAGCACGGTGTCGCCCGGGCGGGCGAGCCGCGCGGCCGCGGAGACGGCGTGGGTCATCACCTGCCCAGTGTCACCAGCCTCGACCTCGGTGACGGGCACATCCGGTGCGTGTCGTGCAAGTGCCTCGCGGAGCGGGGCGCGGTCCACGCCGATGAGGACGACGGCGTGCAGGCGGTCGGCGACCTCGCGGACGAGCTCGTCGAAGGTGGCGCCCTTGGCCAGTCCCCCGGCCACCCACACCCCGCGCCCGGCGGGCAGCGCCGCGAGGCTCGCGCGGGCGGCGTGGGCGTTGGTCGCCTTGGAGTCGTCGATCCACGTGACGTCCCCGCGGGTGGCGACGAGCTCGATGCGGTGGCGTCCGCCGTCGTAGGCGCGCAGGCCGGCGGTCACCGCGGCGGCGGGCACCCCGTGGGCGCGGGCCAGCGCGGCGGCGGCGAGAGCGTCGGCGACGACGTGCCCCGGCACCTGCCCGCCCGGCAGCGGCGCGAGGTGCGCGAGGTCGGCGAGCGTGGCGAGGGAGGCCGCCGTCGTCTGCCGGCGCGGCTCGAAGGCGCGGTCGCACAGGACGTCCTCGACGATCCCGAGCTCGCCGACCGCCGGGGTGCCGAGCACCGTCCCGACGGCGCGGGCCCCCTCCGCGACGTCGGCCTGCTCGACCATCACGCGGGTGGTGGCATCGGTGTAGACGCAGGCCTTGCGGGTGCGCTCGTAGACGCGGGCCTTGGCGTCGCGGTAGGCCGCGAAGGAGCCGTGCCAGTCGAGGTGGTCGGGGGCGACGTTGAGGCAGACGGAGGCCTCGGGCGCCACGCTGTGGGTGAGGTGGAGCTGGAAGCTCGACAGCTCGACGGCCAGGGCGTCCACCCCGCCGTCGGCCACGACCTGCACCACCGGGGTGCCGACGTTCCCGACCGCGGGGGCCCGCAGGCCCGCGGCGGTGAGGATGGAGCTGAGCATGCCGACCGTCGTCGTCTTGCCGTTGGTGCCGGTGAGCGTGAGCCACGCGGGCGCCGTCGTCGTCGCCGTCTGCTGCACCTGCCAGGCGAGCTCGACCTCGCTCCAGCACGGCAGGCCGGCGGCCTGCGCGCGGGTGAGGAGCGGGGAGGTCGCGGGGACACCCGGGGACACGACGGCGAGGTCCGCCCCGGCGGCGAGCACGGCGTCGGCGAGGGCTTCGTCGTCGGCGGCGGCGAGGAGCTCCGCACGGGGGCCGAGCGCCGCGCGGGCCGCCTCGACGGCGGCCTCGCTGCGGTCGACGCCGGTGACGCGGGCGCCGAGGGTGGTGAGGACGTCGACGGCGGCCCGCCCGGAGGTCCCGAGGCCGACGACGACGACGTGCGCGTCGCCGAGCCCGCTCACGCCGTCACCCACTCCGCGTAGAAGATGCCCAGGCCCAGGGCCACGCACAGGGCGGCGACGAGCCAGAAGCGGATGACGATCGTCACCTCTCCCCAGCCACCGAGCTCGAAGTGGTGGTGGAGCGGGGCCATGCGGAAGACGCGTTTCCCGGTCGCCTTGAAGAAGCCGATCTGGATGACGTCGCTCATGACGATGATGACGAAGAGGCCACCGATGACGATGGCGAGGAACTGGGTGTGGGTGAGGATCGAGAAGCCGGCGATCGCGCCGCCGAGGGCGAGGGAGCCGGTGTCACCCATGAAGATCTGCGCCGGGGAGGCGTTCCACCACAGGAAGCCGAGGCAGGCGCCGATGAGGGCGGCACCGATGAGCGAGAGGTCACGCGGGTCGCGGACCTCGTAGCAGGCGGACCACGCGGCGCTCGGGTCGGAGAGGAACTGGCAGTTCTGGTTGGACTGCCACATCGCGATGACCGTGTAGGCCGCGAAGACCATCGCGGAGGCACCGGTGGCCAGGCCGTCCAGGCCGTCGGTGAGGTTGACGGCGTTGGACCACGCGGTGATGAGGAAGTTCGCCCAGAGGATGAAGAGGATGAGCCCGAGGAACGCGCCGGCGAAGGCGAGGTCGATCGAGGTGTCGCGCACGCCGGAGATGTGGGTCGAGCCGGGGGTGCGGAAGTTCTCGTTGGGGAACTGGAGGGCGAGGACCGCGAAGGTGATGCCGACGAAGGCCTGGCCGACGATCTTCCAGCGGGCGCGCAGACCGAGCGAGCGCTGCCGGCTGATCTTGATGTAGTCGTCGGCGAAGCCGATGACGCCGAGGCCGACGATGAGGAAGAGGAGCAGCAGCCCCGAGGCGTTGGGCGGGCGCCCGGCCGTGAGGTTGGCGACCGCGTAGCCGATGACGGTGGCGAGGATGATGACGACGCCGCCCATCGTCGGCGTGCCGCGCTTGGTGTAGTGCGCGGTGGGTCCGTCCTGGCGGATGAACTGGCCGTAGTTGCGCTTCGTGAGGAAGCGGATGAACAGCGGCGTGCCGAAGAGGGCGACGACGAGGGCGGTGGCCCCCGCCACGAGGACGGTCACCACGCGGCGCCACCCCCCTGCGTCAGCCGTTCCGCCAGGCGCCACACGCCTGAGCCGTTGGACCCCTTGAGCAGCACGAGGTCACCCTCCTGGAGGAGCTCGTCGAGAAGGGCCGCGGCGGCATCGGCGTCGGCGGGACAGTGGGTCTGCGGGCCCTCGCCCGCCCCACGGCACACCGGCTCGCCCGCCGGGCCGAGGGCGATGACGACGTCGACCCCCAGCTCCGCGGCGAGGCGACCGACGTCCTCGTGGGCGCGCTCGGCCTCCTGGCCGAGCTCGAGCATCTCCCCGACGACGGCGATCCTGCGGCGGGCGGGCATCGCCGCGGTGGCCCGCAGGGCGGCAGCCATGGAGTCGGGGTTGGCGTTGTAGGCGTCGTCGAGGACGACGACGCCGTCGGGCCGCTGGGTGATCGCCATGCGGTGGGCGCTGACGCGCTCGGCGGTGCTCAGCGCGTGGGCGACGGCGCCGGCGTCCAGCCCGAGGGCGAGCGCGGCGCCGGCGACGGCGAGGGCGTTGGAGACCTGGTGCTCACCGAGGAGCGCGAGGCTCACCGGGTGGCTCGTGCGGACGCCGGAGGCGTCGGTGTGGAGGACGAAGGAGGGCCGGGCCTGCTCGTCGAGGGTGACGTCGGAGGCGCGGACGTCGGCGCCCTCGCCGCGGCCGAAGAAGGTGACCGGCCCAGGAGCGGCGGCGGCCATGGCGGCCACGCGCGCGTCGTCGGCGTTGAGGACGGCGGCGCCGCCCGGGAGGAGGCCGGCGACGATCTCGGCCTTGGCGCGGGCGACGGCGTCGATCGTGCCGAAGCCACCCATGTGGGCGTGCCCGACGACGAGGACGACGGCGACGTCGAGCGGCGCGATCCGGGTGAGGTAGTCGATGTGCCCGGGGCCGCTGGCCCCCATCTCGAGGACGAGGTAGCGGGTCTCGCGGGTGGCCGACAGGACGGTGAGCGGCAGGCCGATCTCGTTGTTGAAGGACTCGCGCGGCGCGACGGTGGGCCCGGCGTGGGCGAGCACCTGGGCCAGCAAGTCCTTCGTCGTCGTCTTGCCGACGGAGCCGGTGAGGCCGACGACGCGCAGGGAGCCCTCGGCGCGCAGGCGCGCGAGGACGTCGCGGGCGAGCTCCCCGAGGGCGGCGACGGAGTCCTCGACGAGGACGTGCGGGGCGTCGACGGCGTGCTCCGCGACGACGACGGCCGCGCCGGCGGCGTGGGCCGCGGCGGCGTGCTCGTGCCCGTCGGTGCGCTCCCCCCGCACGGCGACGAAGACCGAGCCGGGACCGGCCAGCCGGGAGTCGGTGACGACCCCTCCGGTGAGGAGGAGCTGGGGGTCCACACCCACCGGGCGTCCGCCGACGGCCTGGGCGAGCTGGGCGACGGTGAGCTGGATCACGGCTGCCCCCACCGGAGCTGGTCGTCTGGAGTCACGTCTCGACAATCTATCCGCAGCAGGCTCACTCTGCCCGCATCGGGAAGAGTGACGCTGGCGTCGTTGACGGCGGGATGCCGAGGTGCTGCAGGGTGTAGCCGGCGATCTCCTTGAACGCCGGTGCGGCGATGATCGAGGACGGCACCTGGTGGCGCGGGTGGTAGACGACGATGCCGACGGCGAACTGCGGGTCGTCCGCCGGGGCGACGCCGACGAAGTTCGCCACCGTGCGGGTGAGGTTGCCGTTCTCGTCCGGGACCTGGGCGGTCCCGGTCTTGCCGGCGAGGCGGTAGCCCTCGAGCTGGCCGAGGACACCGGTGCCCTCCTGGGTGACGACCCCCTCCATCATCGTCACCATCTGCTCGGCGGTCTCCTCGCTCACCACCTGGCGGCCCTCGGGCACCTCGGCGGCGTGGAAGCGGCCCGTCTCGTCGGTCGTGCCGTCCACCAGCCGGGGGGCGTGGTAGACGCCGTCGTTGCCGAGCGCGGCGGCGATGGCGGTGTTCTGGACGAGGTTGACGGCCAGGCCCTGGCCGAACATCGTCGTGTAGCGCTGGCGGCCGTCCCAGGCCTCGGGCGTGGCGAGGATGCCGGGGGTCTCGCCGGGGAGCTCGATGCCCGTGCGCTCACCCATGCCGAAGGCGCGGAAGTAGTCGTAGCGCTCCTCGTCGCTCATCCGGTCACCGATCATCACCGTGCCGGTGTTCGACGACGTCGCGAGGATCCCCGCGACCGTCATCTCCTCGGTCGCGTGCGGGTCGGCGTCGGAGAAGGTCTGGCCCGAGGGCGTGGTGAAGCGGTCGGGGGTGGTGAAGGTCGTCGTCGGGGTGACGGCGCCGGTGTCGATGGCGGCGGCGAAGGTCGGCAGCTTGCCGGTCGAGCCGTTCTCGTAGGCGGCCTGGACGGCGCGCGAGCCACGGTTCTCCGGGGGGCTGGCCTGGTAGTTGCTGGGGTCCACGGCGTCGGAGTCGGCGATGGCCAGGACCCGGCCGGTGCCGATCTCCTGGACGACCATCGCGCTCCACGAGGCCTTGTAGGTGTCGTTCGTCTCGTCGATGATCTGCTGGGCCCGGAACTGGACGTCCCGGTCGATCGTCGTGTGGACGGTGTCGCCGGGCTCGGCGGGAACCGTCTCGCGCAGACCGGTGGGGATGGACTGACCGGTGCGGCCGATCTCGACGACGCTGCTGCCGGGCACGCCGCGCAGCTGCTCCTCGAAGGTGAGCTCGAGGCCGGCCAGCCCCTCGTTGTCGCGCCCGACGTAGCCGAGGACGTTGCCGGCGGTGTTGCCGTTGGGGTAGAGCCGCTCGGAGGTCTGCTCGGGCTCGATGCCGGGGATCTTCAGCGCCTGGACCTCGCGCCACTCCTCGGGGGTGAGGCCGCGGGCGATGTAGGCGAAGGTCGAGTCCCCGACCATGTCCGCGCCGAGCTCGGCGGGGTCACGGTCGAGGATCGGGGCCAGGAGGGCGGCCGCGGCGACGGCGCCCTCCTTCTCCTCGCCGTCGATCTCGGCCCGGAACTCGCGGATCTTCAGCTGGTTGACGCCGACGTTGTAGCGCTGGACGGAGGTGGCGAGCACCTCGCCGTTGGCGTCGAGGATGTCGCCGCGCATCGCCTGGATCGTGGAGTGCGACAGGCGGCTGTTGAGCGCGTCCTCCGCCAGGCGCGGGCCCTCGAGTGCCTGGACGTAGACGAGGCGGCCGGCGAAGACGATGACGATCGCAAGAACGACGGCGAGGACGGCGTTGTGGCGCCGGACGAGGGTGCGGCCACTCACTCCGCGTCACTCCCGCCGAGGATCGTGCCCTCCCGCAGGGAGATGAAGTCGACCCGCTCGGCGGGCTCCATGCCGAGCTCCTCGGCGCGGCGCTGGAGGCTGGCGGGCGAGCCGGCCTCCTCGACCTGCTGGACGAGCGCGGTCTGGGCCTCCTCGAGCCGGTTGAGGTTCTGCGTGGCGTCGTGGATGGCGTAGGCGTCCACGGCCATCTGGGTGTTGATGAGCAGCGCGGCGACGAGCGAGCCGAGGAGGATCGTCGCGCACAGCAGGAGGTAGGGCACGAGGGACCGGGCCGGCGCGGGGCTGCGCACGACCTGGAGCCGCGGGCGCCAGGACCGGCGCGGCTCGACGGCGGCGGTACGGGCGGGCATCGCACTCATGCGGCGCTCCTTGATCGTGGACGCATGTGGTCGGGGGTGGGGCGGGTGCGCTCGGCGGCGCGCAGGCGGACGGAGGTGGCCCGGGGGTTGGCGGCGCGCTCGGCGTCGTCGGCCTCCTCCGCGCCACGCGTGAGCAGCTTGAGGTAGGGCTTGTGGGTCTCGGGCTCGACCGGGAAGTCCGGCGGCGCCGAGGACGTCGCCCCGCGGGCCAGGGCCCGCTTGACGGCCCGGTCCTCCAGGGAGTGGTAGGCCATGACGACGATCCGGCCGCCGACGGCGAGCGACTCCAGCGCGCGCGGCAGGGTCCGCTCGAGGACGGCGAGCTCGTCGTTGACGGCGATGCGCAGCGCCTGGAAGGTCCGCTTGGCAGGGTTGCCACCGGTGCGGCGGGTGGCGGCGGGGATGGCGGCGCGGACGAGGTCGACGAGCTCGCCCGTCCGCAGGATCGGCTGCTGCTCGCGGCGGCGGACGATGGAGGAGGCGACGCGCTTGGCGAAGCGCTCCTCCCCGTAGTCGCGCAGGATCCGGATCAGCTCACCGACCGACGCCGTGGCGAGGAGCTCCGCGGCGCTCATGCCGCGCGTGGGGTCCATCCGCATGTCGAGCGGGGCGTCCTGGGCGTAGGCGAAGCCGCGGTCGGCCTCGTCGAGCTGGAGGGAGGAGACACCGAGGTCCATGAGGATCCCGTCCACTCCCCCGGGCGCGTACTCGGCGGCCACCCGGTCGATGTCGTCGTAGACGGCGTGGACGGCGGTGAAGCGCTCCCCGAAGGGGGCGAGCCGGCCACCGGCCAGCGCGATGGCCTGCGGGTCGCGGTCGATGCCGACGACCCGGGTCTCGGGGAAGCGCTGCAGCGCGAGCTCGCTGTGCCCGCCCATGCCGAGGGTCGTGTCGATGAGCACGGCGCCCGGCCGCTCGAGGGCCGGGGCGAGGAGGTCGAGGCAGCGTGCGGCGAGCACGGGGACATGACGCTCGGCGGCGCTGCGGTCCTCGGTCATGGCCCTCCTCCCTGTCTCGGTCTGGTGCTGCTCGGTCGTGCCACTGGGGCGGTCGGGGGCCCTCCACCACCCGACCAGGACTCCCGCCGCCGGGCTCTGGCGCCGGGGAAGTGCGTCAGAGTCGCGGTGAGAGACCTCGTCGTGCGGAGGTCGGGTGCGTCAGAAGAGTCCGGGGACCACCTCCTCTGCCGTGTCGGCGAAGGCGTCCTCGGAGGCCGCCAGGTAGTCGTCCCAGGCGGAGGCGGACCAGATCTCCACCCGCGAACCCGTGCCGATGACGGCGAGCTCGCGCTCGAGGCCGGCGTACTGGCGCAGGTGGGGCGGGATGGTGATGCGGCCCTGCTTGTCGGGCTGCTCGTCGGTGGCTCCGGCGAGCAGGACGCGGGAGTAGTCACGCACGCGCCGGTCGGTGATCGGCGCCTTGCGCAGCTGCTCGTGGATCTCCTCGAACTCCCGCATCGGGTAGGCCGCCAGGCAGCGCTCCTGGCCCTTGGTGAGGACCAGGCCCCCGGCGAGCTGGTCGCGGAACTTGGCGGGAAGGATGAGGCGGCCCTTGTCGTCCAGGCGCGGGTGGTAGGTGCCGAGGAACACGCAGTCCACCACCCTTCACCGAACCACTCGCCGCCATTGCGCCCCACATTACTCCACTTCCCTCCCCCGTCAATGGAAAGACGCGTCACGTCGCCCCCTTTCGAGCGCATCACCGCAGGTCAGCGGGGGTGGGGAGAAGTGGAGGAGATTGTCACGGGTGATGGCGTCGGCGCGTCGTCGCGTCGCCCTTCCGGGCGGAACTCCGCCCGTCCCGCCCGCCGGGGAGCACGGTGGAGCGCGGTGGGCCGCGCCGGTGGAGCGATGTGGGGCGCGGCCGGTGGAGCGATGTGGGGCGAGCCGGGGAGGGAGATGGAACGGCCCCTCACACGCCGAGAGCCGGACTCCTCAGGTGAGGGGTCCGGCTCTCGCGGGAGGAAGAGTGGGTCAGCGGCCGCGGTCGTCGCGGCGGCGGTCCCAGCGCTCCTCGAGACGCTGCATGAAGCCGCCGTGACGCGGCGCGGCGGCGGGCCCTCCGGCCCGCGGCCGGGACGACGGTGCCTTGGGCGCGGCGCCCCGCGGCTTGGAGATGGCGAGCATGACCCCGCCGAGCATCGCGACGAAGCCGAGGACCCCGAGCCACACGAGGGAGGCGGCGACGCCTCCGACGAGCATCGCGAGGCCGGCGAGGACCGCCAGCGTCCCGAGCGCGAGGCGACGGCCCGAGTAGCGCTGCTCGGAGGTGAAGGTACTCACCAGGCGGGGGTCGGAACGGAGCTGCTGCTCCATCTGGCTGAGCACCCGCTGCTCATACTCAGAAAGAGGCATCGGTCCTCCGATCCTGGTCGAGGTGCCCTCCACGAGGGCGACTGACCCAAGTTTAGGTCCCCGGAGCGCCGGGGGAAAGCCGACTGGAGCCCGACTCTCCTCAGCGGCGCTCCCGGCCGCCACCCGCCGTCGGCTCGGGCCCCTCGGCCGGGCCTGCTCCCGCCTGCGCGGAACGCTCGAGGAGGGACGCCGGGCGCAGCGCCGCGGGCCCGAAACGCCGTCGGATCGTGTCCATCGCCGTCTCCGCCTCGCGCCGGTTGTCGTCCTCGTCGAGGCGCAGCTGGACGCCCTCACCGGCCTGCTGCAGCTGCTCGACCCGCACCCCGATGAGGCGCACACCGCCCGGGGGCAGGGCGACGTCGTCGAGGAGCGATCGGGTGACGGCGAAGACGTCGTGCGCGACGTCCGTCGCCTCGGTGGCACGCGAGCGGCTGATCGTCCGGAAGTCCGAGAAGCGCACCTTGAGCGCCACGGTGCGGCCCACCATGCCGGCGGCGCGCAGCCGCGCCGCGGTGCGGTGCGCCTGGTCGAGGAGGACCGCCTCGAGGGTCGCCCGGTCGGTGACGTCCGCGGCGAAGGTCGTCTCGGTGCCGACGGACTTCTCCGCCCGCTCCGGCTCCACGGCGCGCGGGTCGCGGCCGTTGGCGAGGTCGTGCAGCCGCTGCCCGGCGGCCACCCCGAGGATCTTGTGGAGCGTGCGCACCGGCTGGGCGGCGAGCGCCTCCACGGTGTCGATGCCGTGGACGTGGAGCCGCTCACGGGTGCGCTCCCCCACGCCCCACAGCGCTCCCACGGGCAGGGAGTGGAGGAAGGGGACGGTCGCCTCGCGCGGGACGAGGAGCAGCCCGTCGGGCTTCGCGTGGCTGGAGGCGAGCTTGGCGACGAACTTGGTCGCCGCCACCCCCACGGACGCGGGGACGCCCAGCTCGCGGTGGATGCGCTCGCGCAGGGCGCGGGCGATGGCCACCGGGGGGCCGAGCCGCCGCCGGGCACCGGACACGTCGAGGAAGGCCTCGTCGATGCTCACCTTCTCCATGACGGGCGTGACGTCGGCAAGGATCGCCATGACCTGCCGGGAGACGCGGGTGTAGGTGTCGTGGTGGGGCGGGAGGACGACGGCCTGCGGGCACAGCGCCCGGGCACGCGACATCGGCATCGCCGAGTGCACGCCGAAGCGCCGGGCCTCGTAGGTGGCGGACAGGACGACGCCGCGCTGCTCGCCACCGACGATGACCGGCCGGCCGAGGAGGTCGGGACGGTCGAGGAGCTCGACGGCGGCGAAGAAGGCGTCCATGTCGACGTGGAGCACGCTCGTGCCCGTGTCGTCGCTGCCCCAGTCGCGCCGGGCCGCGGCGCTGCGCTCGCCTCTGCTCATCTCGTGTTCAAGGCTAGCCTGGGGCGCATGCCCGAGCGCCCAGCCCTCCGACGGCGCGGCCGCAGCAGGCGACTGCCCCTCCCCGACCTGCCCGAGGGCCCGGTCCGGACCTCCACCGGGGTGGTCGAGCTGCTGCGCGACCCCTCCCGGCCGTCGGCCGTCACCGTCTTCATCAACGACGCCGAGAGCTCCTACGTCGACCTCGCCGACCCTGCCCACCTCGAGTTCGAGTACATGCAGCAGATGACGGTCGTCCTGGAGGAGGCGGGAGCCCCGGCGCCGGAGCCGCTCCGCGCCGTCCACCTCGGCGGTGCCGGCTGCGCGCTGCCCCGGGCGTTGGAGGCGGCCCGCCCCGGGTCGACCCAGCTCGTCGTCGAGATCGACGCGGAGCTCGCCCGGCTGTCGCGGCTGTGGTTCGACCTGCCCCGCGCCCCCCGCCTGCGGGTGCGGGTGGCGGACGCGCGCGCCGCCCTCGGGACGCTCACGCCCGGGTCCTGGGACGTCGTCGTGCGGGACGTCTTCGCCGGCGTCGTCGTCCCGAACCACGTGCGCACCGTGGAGGCCGCCGCGGAGGCGCGCAGCGCACTCACCGAGGACGGGCTGTACCTCGTCAACCTCACCGACCGGCCGCCGCTCACCGTGGCCCGCACCGAGGTCGCCACGCTGCGGGAGGTCTTCCCGCACGTCGCGCTCATCGCCGACCCCGCGATCCTCCGCGGCCGCCGCTACGGCAACGTCGTGCTCGTCGGCTCGGCGCACCCGGTCGCGACGCCGGGCCTGGCCCGGGCGCTGCGCGGGCTCCCGTTGCCGGTGCGGCTGGTGGCCGGGGAGGAGCTTGTCGACTTCGCCGGCTCCCACGCCCCCCGCCACGACGACGTCCCGGTCGCGTCACCCGGCGAGTCCTGAGCCGGGGACGACGAAGGGGCCCGCACCGTCACCGGTGCGGGCCCCTTCACGGGTGTCAGAGCGGGCGGACGCTCTCCGCCTGCGGGCCCTTGGGGCCCTGCGTGATCTCGAACTCGACGCGCTGCGCCTCCTCGAGGGAGCGGTAGCCGTCGGACTCGATCGCGGAGTAGTGGACGAAGACGTCGGCGCCGCCGCCGTCCTGGGCGATGAAGCCGTAGCCCTTCTCAGCGTTGAACCACTTCACGGTTCCCTGTGCCATGTGAGTGTCCTTCCGGGGACGTTGTGGAGCCGGCCGTGTGCCGGCTCCGCCGTGCCGCAATGCCTCGTCCCACGTCGTGCTAGGCCCAGCCATGGCCAGGGTCATACGTAAGCGAACTGCAACTGCAACGCGGACAAGTGTGGCACGTCCCCGCCGTCGTGACTAGCGATCCGAGGACGCCCGTCCGGGTGTCGCGGAGGCGCCCGCTACACGTCCCCGGACGGCTCCGGGAGGTCCTCACCAGCGGCGTCGTCGGGGTCCCCCGCGAGGTCCTGGTCGGCGAGGAACGCCTCGACGGCGGCGCCGATCTCGTCGGCCGTGGGGAGGTCGACGGGCTGCGCGAGGAGGGTCGCCTTCGTCTCCTGGTTGACGCCGCGCATGAAGGCGTCGTACTGCTGCTCGAGGGCCTTGACGACCGCGGTGACCTCCGGCGAGGAGGAGACCTGACGCTCGATCTCGTTCGCGGCCTCGGTGGCCGCCTCCTCGAGGTCCCCGACCGGCAGGGCCAGCTCACCGGAGCGGGCGGTCTGGCGGACGAGCTCGGCGGCGGCCTGGTGGAAGTGGCTCTGCGCGAGGTAGTGCGGCACGTTGGCTGAGAAGCCGACGGCCTGGTGGCCGGCCTGGCCGAGCCGGTACTCGAGCAGCCCGGTGACGCTCCCCGGCACCTGGACGGTGCCGATGATCTCAGGCTGGGCCGAGATGAGGCCCGGCTCGCTCGCGTGGGCGGTCACGGTCGTGGGCCGGGTGTGCGGCACGCCCATCGGCACCCCGTGGATGCTGATCGTGCGCTGCACGCCGTGGCGCTCGACGACGTCGATGACGGCGTCGACGAAGCCGTGCCACCGCAGGTCCGGCTCGGTGCCGTGGAGGAGGAGCAGCTCGGTGCCCTCGTCGTCACGCAGGAGGTCGAGGACGACGTAGGGCTCCTCGTAGTCCGTCCAGCGCCAGTTCTCGAAGGTCATCGGCGGGCGGTGCGCCCGGTAGTCGATGAGCTCGTCGGCGCGGAAGGTGAGCAGGCGCTGGTGCTCGAGGGTGGCGGTGAGGTGGCGCGCGGCGAGCGCGGCCGCGTGCCCCGCGTCCATGGCTCCGGTCAGCGCGTTGACGAGCACTCGCGCGCGGACGTCCCCTGCCTCGGGGTGCACGTCGTACAGCTCCACCAGCGTTCTCCCTCCTCAAGCTTCGGTCAACGGGTGGAACGCGCGGGCGGCTGCCCGCATTCCCGGCGGCTCAGCGACCGGGCAGCCGCACGACCGAGACGAAGAAGTCGTCGATCTTGCGGACGACCTCGATGAAGCGCTCGAAGTCCACCGGCTTGGTGACGTAGGCGTTCGCGTGGAGGTTGTAGCTGCGCAGGATGTCCTCCTCCGCGTCGGAGGTCGTGAGGACGACGACGGGGATGCGACGCAGCTCGGGATCGGCCTTGAGCTCGCCGAGCACCTCGCGGCCGTCCATCCGCGGGAGGTTGAGGTCGAGGAGCACGAGGTCCGGCGTCGGCGCGTCGGCGTACTCCCCCTCCTTGCGCAGGTAGGCCATGGCGGACTCACCGTCGGCGACGACGGTCAGCTGGTTGGCGACCTTGTAGTCCGCGAAGGCCTCCTCGGTCATGAGGACGTCCCCGGGGTCGTCCTCGACCAGCAGCACCTCGATCATGTCGGTCATCGGTCCACCTCACTCGTCTGCGGGTCGCCGGCGGCACCCGGGGCCATGATGGCACGCTCGTCGCCCGTCCCCGTGCGCGCCTCGACGGTCGACAGCCCCCGGTGCGCGGACGCGGGGACCGTCCACCGGACGGTCGTGCCCTTGCTCGGGTCCTGGTGCTCCACCCAGATCCGGCCCCCGTGGTGCTCGACGATGCGCTTGCACATCGCCAGGCCGATGCCCGTGCCGCTGTAGGCGTCCTTGGCGTGGAGCCGCTGGAAGATGGCGAAGACGCGCTCGGCGTGGCGCGGCTCGATCCCGATGCCGTTGTCGCTGCAGAGGAAGAGCCACTCCGAGCCCACCCGCTGGACGCCGATGTGCACGCGGGGGGTCTCGTCCGGGCGGCGGAACTTCACGGCGTTGCCGACGAGGTTCTGCAGGAGCTGGGTGAGGAGCCCCGCGTGGCCGAGGACCTCGGGCAGCGGGTCGGAGGTGACCTGCGCGCCGGTCTCCTCGAGCAGCTCCGAGAGGTTGTCCAGGGCCTCGGTGAGGCAGTCGCCCACGTCCACCTGCGTCGGCTCGGCGTCGCCGCGCCCGAGCCGCGAGAAGGCGAGGAGGTCCTGGATGAGACGCTGCATGCGGCGGGCGCCGTCGGAGGCGAAGGCGATGTACTGGTGCCCGCGCTCGTCGAGCTGGTCGCCGTAGCGCCGTTCGAGCAGCTGGGTGAAGGACGCCACCTTGCGCAGCGGCTCCTGCAGGTCGTGGGAGGCGACGTAGGCGAACTGCTCGAGGTCGCGGTTGGACGCCTCGAGCTCGACCCTCGCACGCTCCGTCGTCGCGATCTGGGTGACGAGGTGGCGGCGCATGAGGTCGACGTCGCGGGCGAGGGCGACGACCTCGTCGGGCCCGGAGACGGCCACCGGCCGCTCCAGCTCGCCCTCCGCGACGGCTCGGCTGCCCTCGGCGAGGTCGTCGAGCGGGTCGGTCACCCAGCGGCGCAGGTAGCGCCACAGGAGCACGCCGGTGACGAGGCCGAGCACCGCGAGCGCCATGACGGAGCCGAGCAGCACCCGCTGCCACAGGGCCATGGCCGCGGCCCCCTCGGACCGGTAGTCGATGAGGTCGTCCAGGGCCGCGCGCAGCGACTGGCGCACCTCACCGAAGAGCACGTCACCGGGCTCCTGCCACTCCCCCAGCTCGACCTCGACGTCGGGTGAGCCGGTGGCGTCGATGAGGGGCTTGGCGTAGCCGGCGCGCCAGTCGTCGGTGGCGGCGGCGAGCGTGTCGAAGTGCCCGTCGAGCTCGGGCACCCGGGGCAGGATCTCGACGAGACCGGCGCGCACCCGGTCCGGCCGGCCGTAGGCGAGGTCGGTGTAGGGCTCGAGGAGCACCTCGTCGCCGCTCAGTGCGTAGGCGCGCACGGCGGCCTCGGCGTCGATGAGGTCGGCCTGCAGCTCCTCGAGCTCGACGACGGCGTTGAAGACAACGCCCGTCACCTCGTCCTGGTAGCGGGAGAGCTGGCTGAACGCCGCGATCCCCACCATGAGGACGAGCCCGAGCGAGATCCCGGCGACGACGATCGCGGTGCGCAGCCGGTTGCGCAGGGTCCACGCGACCCGGGTGGGCCTCACGCGAGGGTCCAGCTGAGCAGCGTGAGCTCGACCTGCCCGTCCGGCCCGTAGGCGCGCACGGCCCGCTCGACGGTGTCCGCGAGCGCGGCGTCGTCACCGGTGCCGCGGGAGGCGGCCTCGAGGACCGCGGCGAGCGAGGAACCCTCGGGTGCCGCGTTGGCCGCCTGGTCGAGCACGGCCGTGTGGAGCACGAGCAGCCGGTCCTGCGCGCGCAGGTGAGTGCGGACGACCGGGCGCACACCGGGCCCCGCACCGAGCGGCGCGCCGCGGTCACCGGCCGTGGCGAGCGGGCCGGCGTCCGCGGACAGGAGCAGGGGGGCGTGGTGGCCGGCGAGGTGGCACACCGCCTCGCGGCTGCCGGGAGCGAGCTCGACGACAACGGCGCTCACCGAGCCCTCGTGGGCCGCCGCGAGGCGGTCCAGGACGGTGAGGACCTCGGGGACGGGCAGCTCGCTGAGCGCGAGCGCCCGGAAGGCGGCGCGCACGCTCACCGCGAGCGCCGCCGCGGCCGGTCCGCTCCCGGCGACGGTCCCCGTGACGCTGAGCACGGTCCCGTCGGGACGCTCGACGACGTCGCACAGGTGGGGGGAGAGCGGCCCGCCGTCGTTGCTCCGGACGAGCACCCGGACCGGCGCGCCGGCCAGGCGGGGCGCCGGGCGCAGCGCGGAGGCGAGGCTCGAGACGGCCTCGACGTGGGCACGCTGCTCCTCCTGGTTGCGCTTCTCGTGGTCACCACGGCGGCGCTCGACGGCGTAGCGGACCGCGCGACCGAGGGCCTCACCGCCCACCGTGCCCTTGACGAGGTAGTCGTCCGCGCCGGCGCCGACGGCCTCCAGGCCGCGGTCGGCGTCGTCGAGGCCGGTGAGCACGACGACGGCGGCACTCGAGGCGCTGCGCAGCTGGAGCAGCGCGTCCAGGCCGGAGGCGTCGGGCAGGCCGAGGTCGAGGAGGATGCAGTCGACCGGCATGACGAGGGCGTCCAGCGCCGCCTCCAGGCTCCAGGCCCGCGTGACGTCGGTGTCGATGCCGGCGTCGTGGAGCAGCTCCTCGACGAGCACGGCGTCGCCGTCGTCGTCCTCCACGAGAAGCAGGTGCAGGGCTGCCGAGGCCTCGCTGTCGGTCACTGTCGTCCTTCCGGTCGGTGGCGCCATCGTACGCAGCGGCGAGGAGGGCCTTGGACGCACGGCACGCGCGCCGTCGTCCATAATGGTCTGCCGGTCGAGACGGAAGCGGGGACGCGGTGCAGCCGAACGAGGCAGAGACGACGTGGCAGGCGGACCAGGAGTTCGTCGACCACGTCTACGGGCGCCTGGACGACCTCCGGCGCCGCTACCGGCAGCGCCTGGAGGAGGTCCGGCGGCAGGGGGCGAGCGGCACGCCACAGAACCGCTCGGAGCGGGACGCCTTCGCGGTCCACTACGAGGACACGCTGTCACGCCTGGAGCAGGTGGAGAACCGGCTGGTCTTCGGCCGCCTCGACCTCACCGACGCCGCGCGCCGCTACATCGGGCGCATCGGGATCGCCGACGAGGACCAGGAGTCGCTGCTCATCGACTGGCGTGCCCCGGCGGCGCGGCCCTTCTACCAGGCGACGGCGGCGCGGCGCGGCGACGTCGTGCGCCGGCGCCACCTCATGACCCGGGGGCGGCAGGTCACCGGGGTCGAGGACGAGCTGCTCGACACCGAGGCCGACGTGGAGGGCCTCACCGGTGAGGGCGCCCTCTTCGCGGCGATGGCCGCCGCCCGTGAGGGCCGGATGGGCGACATCGTCGCGACCATCCAGTCCGAGCAGGACGAGATCATCCGCGCCGAGTCCGAGGGCGTGCTCGTCGTCGAGGGTGGCCCGGGCACCGGGAAGACGGCGGTCGCGCTCCACCGCGCCGCCTACCTGCTCTACACGCACCGTGAGCGCCTCGAGCGCTCGGGCGTCCTCATCGTCGGACCCAGCCGCGTCTTCCTGCGCTACATCGAGCAGGTGCTCCCCTCGCTCGGCGAGAGCGGCGTCGTCGCGACGACGCTCGGTGACCTCCTCGCCGACGTCCCGGCCACCGGCACGGAGCCGGAGGCGGTGGCCGAGGTCAAGGGCCGGGCCGTCATGGCGCAGGTGCTGCGCCACGCCGTGCGCGGGCTGCCCCGGCGCCTGGAGCAGCCGGTGCTGCTCGACGTCGACGGCGAGCAGGTGCGCCTGGAGCCCGAGGACGTGCGCGCCGCGCAGGAGCGGGCCCGCCGCAGCTCCCGGCCGCACAACGTGGCCCGCCGCACGTACGCGACCGCCGTGCTCGACGCGCTCACGCGGCGCTGGGCCGGGGAGAAGGGCCTGGACCTGGAGTCCGAGCAGGGCTGGCTGCTCCAGTCGCTGCGCGAGTCGCGCGACGCGCGCCGCGAGATCAACCTCCGGTGGATGCCCACCACGGCCGAGCAGCTGCTGCGCCGCCTGTACTCCGACCCCGCCTTCCTCGCGCGGCACGGGCGCGGCCTGAGCCCGGCGGACCGTCGCCTGCTCCGCCGCCCCGCGAACGCCCCGTGGACACCGGCGGACCTGCCGCTGCTCGACGAGCTCGCCGTCCTCCTGGGGCGCCTGGAGAACCCGGACGAGGAGCGCGCCCGGCTCGCGCGGGCCGCCGAGCGGGCGGCCGACGTCGCCTACGCCGAGCACGCGATCCGCGAGGACGGCATCGGGGGCGGGATGGTCGACGCCCAGACCCTCGCCTCGCGCTTCGCGGCGCCGGAGGCCCGGCGGAGCCTCGCCGAGCGGGCGGCGTCCGACCGCGAGTGGACCTACGGGCACATCGTCGTCGACGAGGCGCAGGAGCTGTCCCCCATGGCCTGGCGGGCGCTGCTGCGCCGCAACCCCAGCCGGTCGATGACGCTCGTCGGCGACCTCGACCAGCGCTCGGGCCACCAGCCCGCGCGCAGCTGGACCGAGCTGCTGGGCACCGCGGCCAGCGAGCACGTGCGGACCGCGGCCCTGACGATCAACTACCGCACGCCGTCGGAGGTCATGAGCGCCGCCGTCCGGGTGCTGCGCGCGGCGGGCGGCGCCCAGGCCGCGCCGGCGCGCTCGGCGCGCTCGGTCCCCGGCTCGCTGCGCACGACGCGGGTGGCCGGTGACCGCGAGGTGGCCGACGTCGTCGTCGCGGAGCACGCGGCGATGGGCCAGGGACGCCTCGCGGTCGTCACCGGCCCCGGCCGGGTGGCGGCCGTGCGGGAGCTCCTCGCCCCCCTGCTCGGGTCCGCGCTCGAGGCCCCGGGCGGGGACGTGCTCGCCGCGCCCGTCGTCGTCCTGGACGCCGTCACCGCCAAGGGGCTGGAGTTCGACGTCGTCGTCCTCGTGGAGCCGCAGGAGATCGCCGCGGGCGGGCCGGGCGACCTCTACGTCGCGATGACCCGTCCCACGCGCCTGCTGCACGTCCTGCACCGCGGCGAGCTGCCCCCGGGGCTGGCCGACTGACGTCCGCTGGGCGGATCGGTTTCCCCGATCGTGCGCCGGTGCGTCACCATGGGCAGGTGCGCGCACTGCTACTGGAGAACCCCCACGAGAACGCCGATGCAGCCCTCGAGAACGCCGGGCTGGAGGTGGTGCGCCACACCGGCGCCATGGACGAGGACGAGCTCATCGCCGCCCTCGACGGCGTCCAGGTGCTCGGGATCCGCTCGAAGACGACCGTCACGCGACGTGTCCTCGAGGCCGCCCCGGACCTGCTGACGATCGGCGCCTTCTGCATCGGCACCAACCAGGTCGACGTCGCCACCGCGGCCCACCGCGGGGTGGCGGTGTTCAACGCCCCCTTCTCCAACACGCGCTCCGTCGTCGAGCTCACGCTCGGGGAGATCATCGCGCTCAACCGGCGCCTCACGGTCCAGGACAGCGCGCTGCACGAGGGGCGCTGGGACAAGTCGGCGGCCGGCTCGCACGAGGTGCGCGGCCGCACCCTCGGGATCGTCGGCTACGGCAACATCGGCACCCAGCTCTCCGTCCTCGCCGAGGCGCTCGGCATGCGCGTCGTCTTCTACGACACCGCCGAGAAGCTCGCGCTGGGCAACGCCCGGCGGATGGGCAGCCTCGAGGAGCTCCTCGAGATCGCCGACGTCGTCACCCTCCACGTCGACGGCCGGGCGGGCAACGCCGGCATGTTCGGGCGCGCGCAGTTCGAGCGGATGCGGCCCGGGGCGATCTTCCTCAACCTCTCGCGGGGCTTCCTCGTCGACTACGCCGCCCTGCGCGAGCGGGTGCTGGCCGGTGCGATCGCCGGTGCCGCCGTCGACGTCTTCCCCGAGGAGCCCAAGCGCAACGGCGACCCCTTCGACTCCGAGCTGCGCGGCCTGCCCAACGTCATCCTCACCCCGCACGTGGGCGGCTCGACGGAGGAGGCGCAGGAGGGCATCGGCGCGTTCGTCTCGAACAAGCTCGTCTCCTACCTCCTGGACGGCACGACGACGATGAGCGTCAACGTCCCGCCCCTCGCCCTGGACCGCGCCACGACGGCCCGCTACCGGGTCACCTACCTCCACCGCAACACCCCCGGCGCCCTCGCCCTGGTCAACCAGGCCTTCGCCGAGAGCGGCGCGAACATCGAGGGGCAGATCCTCGGCACGCGCGGCGACCTCGGCTACGTCGTCACCGACATCGGTGGGGAGCTGCCCGACGAGGCTCGCGTGGCGCTGGACGAGGTCCCCGACACGATCCGGCTGCGGGTGCTCCTCGCCGGTCGGTGACGGCCTCGCCGCACTACCGTGTGGCCATGACCTACCAGCCAGCGTCCGACCGATACGACTCGATGACCTACCGCCGCTGCGGGCGCAGCGGTCTCGACCTGCCGGCCATCGCGCTGGGCCTGTGGCAGAACTTCGGCCACAGCCACGCTGAGGACACCCAGCGCGAGATCGTCCTGCACGCCGTCGACCGCGGCGTCACGCACATCGACCTCGCCAACAACTACGGCCCGCCGCCCGGCGCGGCCGAGTCCTTCTTCGGACGGCTCCTCGCCGAGGACCTCGCGCCCTACCGCGACGAGCTCGTCATCTCGACCAAGGCCGGCTACCGCATGTGGCCGGGTCCCTACGGCGAGTGGGGCTCGCGCAAGTACCTCCTGTCCTCCCTCGACGCCTCGCTGCGCCGCCTCGGGCTCGACTACGTCGACATCTTCTACTCCCACCGTGACGACCCGAGCACGCCGCTGCGCGAGACGATGGGTGCGCTCAAGACGGCCGTCGACTCCGGCCGGGCGCTGTACGCGGGCATCTCCTCCTACACCGCCGAGCGCGCCGCCGAGGCGGTGGCCGTCGCCGAGGAGATCGGGCTGACCCTGCTCGTCCACCAGCCCTCCTACTCGATGCTCAACCGGTGGGTCGAGGAGGGCAGCCCCTCGGTCCTCGACGTCACCGAGGAGGCGGGCATGGGCAACGTCGTCTTCTCCCCGCTCGCGCAGGGGATGCTCACCGAGAAGTACCTCGACGGCGTCCCGGCGGACTCCCGCGCCGCCCGTGGCGGGTCGCTGAGCGAGGACTTCCTCACCGAGCAGACGCTCACGCACATCCGCGCGCTGTCGGGGATCGCGAAGGAGCGGGGCCAGACCCTGGCCCAGCTCGCCCTCGCCTGGGTGCTGCGCGACCCGCGCGTGACGACGGCGCTCGTCGGGGCCTCGAGCGTGGCCCAGCTCGACGACTCGCTCGCGGCGCTGGACAACCTCGACCTCAGCGACGAGGAGCTGGAGCGCATCGACGGGCACGCCGTGGACGCCGGCATCAACATCTGGGCCAAGCGCTGAGAGGACCGGTGACGGTGGCGGCTTCCCCTCCGCCACCGTCACCGGTGGTCAGTGCGAGCCAGGCTCGCTGGGCCCCACAGTAGCGGAGCCACCCTCGGTGACCGGGTCGATCGGGCGCTCCGCGCGCAGTGCCGCGATCGCCGTCTCAAAGTCCTCCAGGGACGTGAAGGCGGAGTACACGCTGGCGAAGCGGAGGTAGGCGACCTCGTCGAGCTCGCGCAGCGGCCCGAGGATCGCCAGCCCGACGTCGTGGGCGTTGATCTGCGCCGCCCCGGCTGCCCGCACCGTCTCCTCGACCTGCTGGGCGAGGAGCGCGAGGTCGTCGTCGGAGACGGGGCGACCCTGGCAGGCCTTCCGGACACCGGCGACGACCTTCTCGCGGCTGAAGGGCTCGACGACGCCGGAGCGCTTGACGACCGAGAGGCTCGAGGTCTCGATGGTCGTGAAGCGGCGGTGGCAGGCCGTGCACTCGCGACGCCGACGGATCGCAGAACCGTCGTCCGCCGTCCGCGAGTCGATGACCCGCGAGTCCGCGTTCCGGCAGAACGGACAGTGCACGTGAGCTCCTCGCTGCTTGGGCAGGCCACTGCGTGGCACCGCTGGGAGCACGGTACGGGCGCCGCGGCGCGAGGTGCAAGGTTGCTCAGGCTCAGCCCGCCGGGACGACGAGCTGCTGGCCCACGACGAGGTCGCCCGAGGCGAGACCGTTGAGCTGGAGGATCTCGTCGACCGCCTCGCGCACGTCCGTGCCCTCGGGCGCCGTGGCCGCGGCGATCGCCCACAGGGTGTCCCCCGTGGAGACGCTCACGCGCTCCACGGGGCCCTGGTAGCCCTGCGCGTCCGCGGTGAGGCTGCCGAGCCAGCTGCCACCGGTGACGGCAGCGGTGAGGGCGACGGTGAGCAGGAGCAGGGACCGGACGAGCCGGCCGCGGGCGGTGAGGCGCACCGCCGGGCGCGCGGCCGGCGCGGGCCGCGCGGGCTCGGCGCGCTGCGGGGCAGGGGCCACGTAGCCGGGGCCGACGAGCTGGAGGTGCCCCCGGCGCCGCCCGGGCACCTCTCGGACCGGGACCGCGGGAATCGCTAGTGCACTCATCGTCTCCTCCTTCGAACGTCTGTACGTCGAACGTCTGTGCGACAGCGTACTACTCGGGACCGACACTGTCGACACGCCGTCGAACAGATGTTTGATCTCGGCCCGAGAGCCTTCTACGCTGTCGAGGACGAGCCCATCACCGACCACTGACATTCGAGGAGCACGTGCCGTGAACCCAGGCCAGGACGAGCGCGACAGCGGCGCCACGGTGCACGAGCTCCCGGAGCAGGAGCCGCTCGACGGCGCGCTCACCGAGCGCCAGCGGCTCGTCCTCGACACGATCCGGCGCAGCGTCGACGAGCGCGGCTACCCCCCGACGATGCGGGAGATCGGCACGATCGTCGGGCTCGCCAGCCCCTCCTCGGTCAAGCACCAGCTGACCGCCCTGGAGCGCAAGGGCTACCTGCGCCGGGACCCCAACCGTCCGCGCGCCATCGAGATCGTGGGCACCGAGGTCCGCGGGCCCGAGCTCGGCAACCCCGAGGACGCGAGCGACGCCCCGGCGCCCGCCTTCGTGCCGGTCGTCGGACGGATCGCGGCCGGCGGCCCGATCCTCGCGGAGCAGGCCGTCGAGGACGTCTTCCCCCTCCCCCGCCAGCTCGTCGGGGACGGTGAGCTCTTCCTCCTCAAGGTGAGCGGCGACTCGATGATCGACGCCGCGATCTGCGACGGCGACTGGGTCGTCGTCCGGCGCCAGCCGGTCGCCGAGAACGGGGAGATCGTCGCGGCCCTGCTCGACGACGAGGCCACGGTCAAGACCTTCCAGCGCCGCGACGGCCACGTGTGGCTCATGCCGGCGAACGAGGCCTACTCCCCCATCGACGGGGACGCGGCCCAGGTTCTCGGCCGCGTCGTGTCCGTGCTGCGCAGCCTCTAGAAGCCGAGCTCGCGCGCCACGGCGCGGATGTGCTCGGCGCTGGCACGCAGGCCCGCCTGCTCGCTCGGCGTCATGGGCGGCAGCAGGCGCTCCTGGGCGCCGTCGCCCCCGACGACGGTGGGCACCGACAGGCAGACGTCGGAGATGCCCACGTAGTCGGTGAGCAGGGTGGAGACGGGCAGGACCCGGTTCTCGGCCCGGAGCACGGCCTGGATGATTCCGACGGCGGCGAGGGCGACCGCGTAGTTCGTCGCGCCCTTGCCCTCGATGATCCGGTAGGCCGCGGTGACGACCTCCTCGGCGATGGCCGCCCGGGAGGGCTCGTCGAGGAGCGGGACGTGGGTGCTGCTCCAGTCGAGGAGCGGCACCGCCCCGATCATCGCCGAGCTCCACAGGACGAGCTCGGAGTCGCCGTGCTCACCGACGACGTAGGCGTGGATGTTGGAGGCCGCGATTCCGGTCTCCTGGGCGATGCGGTAGCGCAGCCGCGAGGTGTCCAGCACGGTGCCGGAGCCGAAGAGCTGCTCGCGCGGGAGCCCGGAGATCGCGAGCGCGGCCTGGGTGACGATGTCGACGGGGTTGGTCACCATGAGGAAGATCGCGTCGGGAGCGACGGCCGTGAGGCGAGGGACCAGCGTCCGCATGAGCCCCACCGTGCTCGCCGCGAGGTCCAGGCGCGTCTGGCCCGGGCGCTGCTTGGCGCCGGCGGTGATGACGACGACGTCGGCGTCGCGGCAGGCCTCGACGTCGTCGGAGCCGATGATCTGAGCGTGCGGCATGAACTGGATGCCGTGGGCGAGGTCGAGGGCCTCGGCCTCGACCTTCGCGCGGTTGACGTCGTGGAGGACCACGCGCCGGGCCGCGCCCTGCATGAGGAGGGCGTAGGCGAGGGTCGCCCCGACGGCTCCCGCCCCCACGATCGCGACCGTGCTCGCTCCTGCGCGTGCCATGGCACTTCCTTCCGTCGCCGACGGCTCCGAGCCTAGGGGGTCAGTGCGGGTTGCGCGGCCAGGCGCCGCAGGGCGGCACGGGCCACCTCGCCGTCCGTCGTCGGCCACAGCGGCGGCATCGAGCCGCGCAGGAAGCTGCCGTACCGGGCGGTGGCGAGGCGCGAGTCGAGGACGGCGACGACGCCGCGGTCCTCGGTCGAGCGGATGAGGCGTCCGGCGCCCTGGGCGAGGAGGAGCGCCGCGTGCGTCGCCGCGACGGACATGAAGCCGTTGCCGCCGCCCGCGGCGACGACCTCCGAGCGGGCCGAGCGGACGGGGTCGTCGGGCCGCGGGAAGGGGATGCGGTCGATGACGACGAGCCGGCAGGTGCGGCCGGGCACGTCCACGCCCTGCCACAGGGACAGGGTGCCCACGAGCGTGGCCGACTCGTCCGCGGCGAAGCGCCGCACGAGCGAGGGCAGCTGGTCCTCCCCCTGGCACAGGACCGGGGTGTCGAGCTCGGCGCGGAGGAGCTCGGCGGCCTCGTCCGCGGCCCGCCGGGAGGAGAACAGCCCGAGGGCACCGCCGCCGGAGGCCCGGACGAGCTCGACGAGCTCGCGCTGGGCGTCCTCCCCCGGCCCGTCCCGGCCGGGCGCCGGCAGGTGGCGGGCGACGTAGAGGATGCCCTGGCGGCCGTAGTCGAAGGGCGAGCCGACGTCGACCCCGTGCCACCGCGGGCCGGGCGCCGGCCGCGGGGCGTCGTCGTCGGGCTCGAGGTGGTCGAGGAGGCTGACGCCGAGGGTGCGGGCCACCGGCGCGAAGCTGCCGCCGAGGGACAGGGTGGCGGAGGTGAGGACGGCGGCCTTGCCGGCGAGCAGCTCGGTGGCGATGGGGCGGGCAACGTCGAGGGGCGCGAGGTGCAGGCGCGCGGCCTCGAAGCCGGTGCGTCCACGCTCGCACCACAGGACCTCGCGGCGCTGGGCGACGCCGTCGCCGAGGAGGCGCTCGGCGATCTCGTGGAGGACGACCATGGCCGAGCGCGCCATGAGGCGCCCGCCGGCCTCGGCCTCGCTCTCCCCGCGCATCGCGCTGATGGCCTCGCGGCTGCCGGCCTCGAGGAGCGTGACGGCGTCGAGCAGCTCGGCGGGCACCGAGCGCAGCCGCCCGCTGGGCGCCGTCTCGAGCCAGGCGCCGAGCGCGCGGCCAGCGGCGTCGAGGGCCTCGACGGCCACGCCGGCGTGCTTGCGCGCCAGCCGGGCGGTGCGGTCGACGACGGCGGTGGACAGCTCGAGGGTGGACTGCGCCGTCACCCGCTCGGCCAGCTCGTGGGCCTCGTCGACGACGAGGACGTCGTGCTCGGGCAGCACCCGGGGGGAGCCCGCCGCCGCGATGCCGAGCATCGCGTGGTTGGTGACGACGACGTCCGCCTCGTGCGCCGCGCGCCGGGCGGCCTCGGGGAAGCACTCCTCGAGCATGGGGCAGCTCGAGCCGAGGCACTCGAGCTTGGTCACCGAGACCTGGCGCCAGGCACGGTCCCCGACGCCGGGGTCGAGGTCGTCGCGGTCGCCGGTGTCCGTCTCCTCGGCCCACTCGCGCAGCCGCACGACCTGCTCGGCGAGCGGCCCGCGGGAGGTGCTGCTCGCGGCGTCGGCGGTGGCGGCGTCGACGGCGAAGAGACCGGGCTCGTCCTCGGTGGGGTAGCCGCCGGCGACCTTGTGCTTGCACACGTAGTTGTGCCAGCCCTTGAGGAGGGCCACCTGCGGGCGGGGCGCGCCCGAGGCGGCGACGACGTCGGCGACGAGCGGGACGTCGTGGGTGAGCACCTGGCGCTGGAGGGCGAGGGTGGCGGTGGAGACGACGGCGCGCTGGTGGTGGCGCACGGCGTGGTCGAGGACGGGCACGAGGTAGCCGAGGGACTTCCCGGTGCCGGTGCCCGCCTGCACGAGCAGGGCGCGCGGCTCCTCGAGGGTGCGGGTGACCTCCTCGGCCATCTCGAGCTGGCCCGCGCGCTCCTTGCCGCCCAGGCGCCGGACCGCGGCGGCGAGCAGCTCGGGCGTGCCGCTCACGCCGACGCGGCGGCGGTGAGGTCAGCCGCGAGGGTCGGGTCGACGAGCGCGGTCAGCTGCGTGCCGTCACCGGTGTGCTCCTCCGCCAGCACCTCACCGGTCTCGTGCGCCCGCGAGACGAGGTCGCCGCGCGAGTAGGGCACGAGGACGTCCACGCGCACGGAGGGGCGCGGGAGCAGCTCGGCGATGCGCTCGCGCAGCTCCTCGATGCCCTCACCGGTGCGCGCCGACACGGCGACGGCGCCCGGGTAGCGGGTGCGCAGCGCCGCGACGGTGCCGGGGTCGGCGAGGTCGGCCTTGTTGAGGACGACGAGCTCCGGGATGTCCTCGGTACCCGGGATGTCGGCGAGGACGTCGTGGACCGCCTTGACCTGGCCCTCGGGGTCGGGGTGCGCGGCGTCGACGACGTGGAGGATGAGGTCGGCGTCGGCCACCTCCTCGAGGGTCGAGCGGAAGGCCTCGACGAGCTCGTGGGGCAGGGAGCGCACGAAGCCGACGGTGTCGGCGAGGGTGTAGACGCGCCCGTCCGGGGCCTCGGCCCGACGCACCGTGGGGTCCAGGGTGGCGAAGAGCGCGTTCTCGACGAGCACCCCCGCGCCGGTGAGCCGGTTGAGGAGGGAGGACTTGCCGGCGTTGGTGTAGCCGGCGATGGCGACGGCGGGGACCTGTGCGCGGTGCCGCGAGGAGCGCTTGGTCTCCCGGGACGGGGCCATCGCGGCGATCTGGCGGCGCAGGCGGGCCATGCGGGTACGGATGCGGCGGCGGTCCAGCTCGATCTTCGTCTCACCGGGGCCGCGGGAGCCGATCCCGGCGCCGCCGGCGACGCGGCCACCGGCCTGCCGGGACATCGACTCGCCCCAGCCGCGCAGGCGCGGGAGCAGGTACTCGAGCTGGGCGAGCTCAACCTGGGCCTTACCCTCCCGCGACTTCGCGTGCTGGGCGAAGATGTCGAGGATGAGGGCCGTCCGGTCGATGACCTTGACCTTGACGACGTCCTCCAGCGCACGGCGCTGGGAGGGGCTGAGCTCGGAGTCGGCAACGACGGTGTCGGCGCCCACCTCGGCGACGAGCTCGGCGAGCTCGGCGGCCTTCCCCGAGCCGAAGAAGGTGGCGGGATCGGGGGTGGCGCGGCGCTGGAGCACGGCGTCCAGCACGACGGAGCCCGCGGTCTCCGCGAGCGCCGCGAGCTCGCGCAGCGAGACCTCGGCGAGCTCGGCCTGCGGGCCGGACCACAGTCCGATGAGGACGACCCGCTCGAGGCGCAGCTGGCGGTACTCGACCTCGGTGACGTCCTCGAGCTCGGTGGACAGCCCGCCCACGCGGCGCAGCGCGGAGCGCTCCTCGCGGTCCAGCTGGTCGCCGTCGAGCTCGTGGCCCCCGGCGTCGTCGGCCTGGAGCGCCGTCCCTGCCCGGGCGAGCACCCTGGCCACGACGTCCCGTGCGGGGTCGCGCTCCTGCACCGCGTCGTCGTCGTGATCTGCCATGGTCTCCCAGTCGTCGTCCACCACCCTCAGGATCCCACGACAGCCCCTGTCCGGCGACCAGTTATCCCCAGGAGCGGGGTAGGTTTCGGTGAGTGAGCGAGCACTACTTCACCGCGCAGCCGGCCTCCCCCGGGGAGACCCGCACCATCGACGTCGTCCTGCGCGGGCGACCGGTCCAGGTCCGCACCGCGCCGGGCGTCTTCTCCGGCGACCGTCTCGACCTCGGCACCCGCGTGCTCCTCGACGCCGTGCCCGACCCCGTCCCCGCCGGGACGCTCGTCGACCTCGGCTGCGGCTGGGGGCCGGTGACGCTTGCGATGGCGGCCGCGTCCCCGGGGGCGAGGGTCGTCGCCGTCGACGTCAACGAGCGGGCCCGGGACCTCACCGCCCGGAACGCCGCCGCGCTCGGGCTGGGCAACGTCGTCGTCGCCGCCCCCGAGGAGGCCGCCGGCCTCGTCGTGGACGGGATCGACGAGCTGTGGTCCAACCCGCCCATCCGCATCGGCAAGGAGGCGCTGCACGAGCTGCTGCGCACGTGGCTGGGGCGGCTGGCGCCGGAGGGACGGGCCCGGCTGGTCGTGAGCAAGAACCTCGGGGCCGACTCCCTGCAGCGCTGGGTCGAGACCGAGCTCGGCATGCCTACCGAGCGCCTGTCGAGCTCCAAGGGCTTCCGCGTGCTCGACGTGCGCCGCGCCTAGCGCAGCGTGACGCGACCGACGAGCGTCGCGGGTCCCGTGAGGAGGGCGCGGCCGTCGTGGGTGAGCCGCACGACCACCCCCCCGCCCGGCAGGGGGACCCGCCACAGCCGGGGCGCGCTCGCCCCGCCCCACGCGTGCAGCGCGACGGCGACGGCGCAGGCCCCGGTGCCGCACGAGCGGGTCTCCCCCGCGCCCCGCTCCTGCACGCGCATGCGCACGGTGCCGGTGGGCTCGCCGTCCGTCGTCGTCTCCCCGAGGGGGACGACGATCTCGACGTTCGTGCCCTCGGCGGGCTCGGGGTCGACGGCGACGAGCGGGACGAGGTCCGCCGCCGCCAGCTCGTCCTCGTCGGGCAGGGCGACGACGGCGTGCGGGTTGGGCATGGTGACGCGCAGCCCGGCACGGGTGCCCTCGAGGCCGCGGACCTGGACGGCGACGTCGAAGCCGCGGGTGACGGCGCCACCGCCACCGGGCAGCTGCCACGGGCCCATGTCGACGGTCCAGCCGGTGCCGGCGCGGGTGACGCTGCGCACGCCGCCGCGGGTGCCGATGAGCACCGGCTCGCCGTCGGCGGGAGCGATGAGGCCCTCGTCGACGAGGTAGGTGGCGAGGAGGCGGGCGGCGTTGCCGCACATCTCCGCGACCGAGCCGTCCGCGTTGCGGTAGTCCATGAACCACTCCGCGCCCTGCGCTGCGGCGGCGCGGGCCTCGGGGGTGCCCAGGGCGGCCGAGCGGACGGCGCGGACGAGACCGTCGGCGCCGATGCCGGCGCGCCGGTCGCACACGGCGGCGACCGCGGCGGCGTCGACGTCGAGGCGGGCGTCGGGGTCGGTGAGGAGGACGAAGTCGTTCTCCGTGGCGTGCCCCTTGGTGAGCGGGACACCCCGGAGCGAGGCCAGCAGCGACATGCGTGCGAGCCTACGGGAGGAGGGCGGCGACCCGCTCCGCTCCCCCCCCTCCCGCATATGTCCGATATCTGCAGTCCTCCGGCGCCGCAGGCCGCACCTTTCCCGCATATGCCCGAGGGCTACGGGAGGAGGGCGGCGACCCGCTCCGCCAGGTCCGGCGACGGCGGGAGCCAGTGGACGCGCGGGTCGCGGCGGAACCACTGCTGCTGGCGGCGGGCGAGCTGGCGGGTGGCGATCGAGATCGCCTCGTGCGCGTCCTCGACGCTGAGCCGGCCCTCGAGGACGGCGACCGCCTGGGCGTAGCCGACGGCACGCGACGCGGTCCGGCCCCGGCCCAGCCCTACGCCGAGGAGCTCGCGGGTCTCCTCGAGGAGGCCGCCGTCGAGCATCGCCCGGGCACGCGCGGAGATGCGGGTGAGGAGCTCCTCGCGCGGGACGTCGATGGCCACCTGGACGGCAGGCAGGTGGTAGCGGTGCTCGGGCATCGTCGCGGAGTAGGGCCGGCCGGTCAGCTCGATGACCTCCAGGGCGCGCACGATGCGCCGGGTGTTGGCCGGCGGGATCCGCTCGGCGGCCGTGGGGTCGCGCTCGGCCAGCTCCCGGTACAGCATCCCGGGGCCCTCCTCCTCGACGCGGGCCTCGAGGCGGCCGCGCACCTCGGGGTCGGTGCCGGGGAACTCGAGCTCGTCGAGGACCGCGCGCACGTACAGGCCGGAGCCGCCGACGAGGACCCCGCGGCGCCCACGGCCGGCGACGGCGGCGAGGTCGGCGCGCGCCTCACGCTGGTAGGCCGCGACGTTCGCCTCCTCGGTGACGTCGAGGACGTCGAGCTGGTGGTGGACGACGCCGCGGCGCTCGGCGAGGGGCAGCTTCGCGGTGCCGACGTCCATGCCTCGGTAGAGCTGCATCGCGTCCGCGTTGACCACCTCGGCGGCAGCGGGGCCGCCGAGGAGCTCGACGACGTCGAGCGCGAGGTCGGACTTGCCCGTCGCGGTGGACCCGACGACGGCGAGGACGGGAGAGACACGGCGCCAGGCTACGCGCCACCGCCCCCTCACGCCGACAGCCGGACTCCTCCGCCGCCGATGCCGCCGAGAGATCCGGCTCTCCGCACGGGAGAGGACCCCGGCCCCGCGGCGCGGCGAGAAATCCGGCTGTCGGCGGGGGGCGGTGTCAGGGTGCGGGGGAACCGGGGACGGTGGCGTCAGCGGGCGCGCAGGGTCGGCATGCCGAGGGTGACGGCACCACCCGCGGCCGCGGCGGGCGCGCCGTGGTCGTGGTCGCCGCGCTGGGCGCGCTCCCACGCGTCGCCGGCGCGCGTGCGGCGCAGGGCGTAGGTGCCGCCGAGCGCCGGGGAGTCGGCGACGAGGTGGTGCGGAGCGCCGTGGGTGACGGTCGCGGTAACCATGTCGCCGGGACGTGGGAGGTCCGTGACGCCGTCGGGAAGCGCGACGTGGACGAGCCGGTTGTCGGCGGCGCGGCCGCTGATCCGGGCCGTCGCGCCGTCCTTGCGACCGCCGCCGTCGGCGACGAGCACCTCGACGGTGCGCCCGACCTGCCGCTCGTTCTCCTGCGTGCCGATCCGCTCCTGGAGGGCGACGAGGCGCTGGTAGCGCTCGGCGACGACGTCGGCCGGGACCTGCTCGGGCAGGTCGGCGGCGGGGGTGCCGGGTCGCGGGGAGTACTGGAAGGTGAAGGCGCTGGCGAAGCGGGAGGCCTCGACGACGTCGAGCGTGGCCTGGAAGTCCTCCTCGGTCTCCCCCGGGAAGCCGACGATGATGTCGGTGCTGATCGCGGCGTCGGGGATGGCGGCGCGGACGCGGTCAAGGATGCCGAGGAACTTCGCCGAGCGGTAGGAGCGCCGCATCGCGCGCAGGACGCGGTCGGAGCCCGACTGCAGCGGCATGTGCAGCTGCGGCATGACCGTGGGCGTCTGCGCCATCGCCTCGATGACGTCGTCGGTGAAGGCGGCGGGGTGCGGGGAGGTGAAGCGCACCCGCTCCAGGCCCTCGACCTGCCCGCACGCGCGCAGCAGCTTGGCGAAGGCGCCGCGGTCCCCGAAGCCCACGCCGTAGGAGTTGACGTTCTGCCCGAGCAGGGTGACCTCGATGGCGCCCTGGGCGACGACCGCCTCGACCTCGGCGAGCACGTCGCCCGGGCGGCGGTCGCGCTCCTTGCCGCGCAGGTGAGGCACGATGCAGAAGGTGCACGTGTTGTTGCAGCCGACCGAGATCGACACCCAGCCGGCGTAGGCCGACTCGCGCTTGGTAGGCAGCGTCGAGGGGAAGACCTTGAGCGACTCCTCGATCTCCACCTGCGCCTCGGCATTGTGGCGGGCGCGCTCGAGGAGGGTGGGCAGGACGTCGAGGTTGTGGGTGCCGAAGACGACGTCCACCCACGGGGCCTTGTCGACGATCCCGTCGCGCATCTGCTGGGCGAGGCAGCCGCCGACGGCGATCTGCATGCCGGGCCGGGAGCGCTTGACCGAGGCGAGCTGGCCGAGGTTGCCGAAGAGACGGCTGGCCGCGTTCTCGCGGACCGAGCACGTGTTGATGACGACGACGTCCGCCCCGGTGCCCAGCGCCTCACCGGGACCCGCCTCCGCGGGCACGTACCCGGCTCCCTCGAGCATGCCGGCGAGGCGCTCGGAGTCGTGGACGTTCATCTGGCAGCCCATGGTGCGCACGACATAGGTGCGGGGCGCGCTGGCGGTGGCAGTCATCGTCGGCCAAGTGTAGTTGGGCCGTGCCGTGTCCCGACCGTGACCTCGATTTACATGACCGTCATCACAAGTGTGGTTAGGTTTGCCACTATGACTCAGCCGGGCACGCACTCCATGCCGCCTCCGACCACCGAGCCGCTTGTCGAGATGCGCGGGGTCAACAAGTACTTCGGTGAGCTCCACGTGCTCAAGGACATCGACCTCACCGTCCACCGCGGCGAGGTCGTCGTCGTCATCGGCCCCTCGGGATCGGGCAAGTCCACGCTGTGCCGCACGGTCAACCGCCTGGAGACGATCAGCTCCGGCGAGATCGTCGTGGACGGCACCCCGCTGCCCGAGGAGGGCAAGGCGCTGGCCCGGCTGCGTGCCGACGTCGGGATGGTCTTCCAGTCCTTCAACCTCTTCGCGCACAAGACGGTCCTCGACAACGTCACCCTCGGGCCGATCAAGGTCAAGGGCCTGAGGACGAAGGAGGCCAAGGACCTCGCGATGGACCTCCTCGAGCGGGTGGGGGTCGCGAACCAGGCGGGCAAGCTCCCCGCCCAGCTCTCGGGGGGCCAGCAGCAGCGCGTGGCGATTGCCCGGTCGCTGGCCATGCAGCCCAAGGTCATGCTCTTCGACGAGCCGACCTCGGCCCTGGACCCCGAGATGATCAACGAGGTCCTCGACGTCATGACCTCCCTGGCGCGGGACGGCATGACGATGGTCGTCGTCACCCACGAGATGGGCTTCGCCCGCAAGGCCGGCGACCGCGTCGTCTTCATGGACGCGGGCGAGATCGTCGAGGAGAAGACCCCCGAGGAGTTCTTCACCCACGCCGAGACGGAGCGTGCCAAGGACTTCCTCGGCAAGATCCTCACCCACTGACCCTCCGCACTGTCCGCACTTCGAAGGAGAACAGCATGCAGAAGACCCGAGTGATCGCGATCGCAGCCGCAGCGCTGCTGGCGCTGACAGCCTGCGGAGACGACGGCGGGAACGGGAACGGCGAGAGCGCCGACCCGGCCGACTTCCCCGAGGGCAGCACCATGGCACGGATCGTCGAGGAGGGGACGATCACCATCGGCACGAAGTTCGACCAGCCGCTCTTCGGCCTCCAGGGCCCCGACGGCGTCCCCGTCGGCTTCGACGTCGAGATCGGCCAGCTCATCGCCGACGAGCTCGGCGTGGAGGCCGAGTTCGTCGAGGCGCAGTCCGCCCAGCGCGAGACGCTCATCCAGAACGGGTCGGTCGACCTCGTCGTCGCGACCTACACGATCAACGACGAGCGCAAGGAGCTCATCGACTTCGCCGGCCCGTACTACGTCGCCGGCCAGTCGCTCATGGTGACGGCGGACAACACCGACATCAACGGCCCGGACGACCTCGCCGGCAAGACCGTGTGCTCGGCGGACGGCTCGACGCCGGCGCAGAACATCCGCGACAACTACCCCGACGCCGAGCTCGTCACCTACGGCGCCTACACCGACTGCCTCGACCCGCTGAGCAGCGGCCAGGTCGACGCGGTCACCACCGACAACGTCATCCTCGCCGGCTACGTCAACGAGCAGCCCGACGACTTCAAGCTCGTCGGCGACCAGTTCACCGAGGAGCCGTACGGCATCGGCCTGGCCAAGGACGACGACGACTTCCGGACCTTCGTCAACGACACCCTCGAGGCCGCCTACGAGGACGGCCGCTGGGCGGAGGCCTGGGAGAACACCGCCGGTGCGGTGCTCGACACGCCCGAGCCGCCGGCGGTCGACCGGTACTGAGCCGACACTCCCGCGGTCCGGGGCGCTGCGGCGCCCCGGACCGCACCCACGCTGATCGGGAACCTTGATGAACGTCGTCCTCGACAACCTGCCGGCTTTCTGGAACGGCTTCCTCACCACCCTGTACATCGCCGCGGTCAGCGGTGTCATCTCGCTGGTGGCGGGAGTCCTGCTCGCCGCGATGCGCGTGTCCCCCCTCTCGACGCTGCGCTGGGTGTCCACCGCGTGGGTCGAGGTCATGCGCAACACACCGCTGACCCTGATCTTCATCTTCGTCGCCGGCGTGCTGCTGACGATGGACATCCTCATCCCGATCGGGCGCACCCAGGCGATCGTCGCCCTCTCCGTGTACACCTCGGCCTTCGTGTGCGAGGCAGTCCGCTCGGGCATCAACAGCGTGGGGATCGGGCAGGCTGAGGCCGCCCGGGCCATCGGCCTCACCGGCGGCCAGTCGCTGCAGCTCGTCGTGCTGCCGCAGGCGCTGCGCACCGTCGTGCCGCCGCTCATCAACGTCCTCATCGCCATGGTGAAGAACACCTCGATCGCCGCGGGCTTCGCCTCGCCCGAGCTCGTGTCCGCCGCCCGCACGGTGTCCCTCGCGAACCCCGGCAGCGCACTGTGGGTGTTCAGCGGTATCGCGGTCTTCTACCTGCTCATCACGGTGCCTGCGGGCACCCTTGCCAACCGGGTCGAGCGAAAGGTGGCGTTCGCACGATGAGTGACGTCAGCACCGTCCTGTACGACGCCCCCGGCCCGGTCACCCGCCGGCGCCAGCGCCTGCTCTCCGCCCTCGCCGGGCTCGTCATCGCCGCGGTCCTCGCGTGGGGCCTGTACGCGATGTACCGCAACGACATCTTCAACGACCGCTGGCTCGTGCTCGTCGACCCGCCGCGCGGCCAGTCCGTCCAGAACGTGTGGTGGGACTCGCTGCTGTGGGGTGGGCTCATCCAGGGCACGCTCAAGGCGGCAGCGCTCGCCATGCCGTTGGCCGGTGTGCTCGCGCTCGTCCTCGTCATCCTCCGCACCACGCCGCGCCGGGCGGTCCGCACCCCGGCCACCGGCCTCATCGAGCTCTTCCGCGGGCTGCCGGTTCTCGTCCTCATGATGTTCGGGTACTTCGTGTTCGGCTTCAGCCCGTTCGCCTCGGTGGTGTTCGGGCTGGTGATCTACAACGCCGCCATCGTCGCCGAGATCCTTCGCGCCGGACTGTCCTCCCTCGCCAAGGGCCAGGGAGAGGCAGGCTTGGCGATCGGCCTGTCGTGGTTCCAGAACTTCTTCATCATCATGCTCCCGCAGGCGGTGCGGGTCATGCTGCCGAGCCTCATCGCCCAGCTGGTGGTGCTGCTCAAGGACACGTCGATCGGCTTCATCATCGCCTACCACGAGCTGCTCCGGGCGTCCCAGCTCAACTACAACTTCTTCGGCAACGAGAGCCGGCTGCCGTTCTTCGTCGCGACGCTGGCGATCTACCTCACCCTGAACTTCACGCTCACCCGGGTGGCGATCGTCGTCGAGAGGCGTCTGCGCCAGCGGGGGCAGAAGGTCGTGAAGCCGGGGTCCCGGGTGGCGGCGCGCTGAGTCGCCCGGGCCGGCACGCGGTGCGGACCTGGGGTTGCTACAGCGCGTCGAGGGGGTCGCCGTCCGTCTCGTCGCCGTCGGCGGCCAGTGCTTCGTCGACGGCGCGCATCGCCACACCGGGTGAGTAGCCCTTGCGGGCGAGCATCCCCGCGAGCCGGCGGCGGCGCTTGTCGTGGTCCAGGCCGCGGCTCGCGCGCGCCTTGCGGAGGGCGAGGTCACGCGCGGCCGCGAGCTCGTCGTCGTCGTCGATCTGCTCGAGGGCCTGCTCGGCGACCTCGGGGCTCACGCCCTTGAGACGCAGCTCGTGGGCCAGCGCCCGCCGGGCGAGGCCGCGCTCCCCGTGGCGGGTGCGCACGAGCATCTCGGCGTAGGCGGCGTCGTCGACGAGGCCGACCTCCTCGAAGCGGTCGAGGAGCTGCTCCGCGATCTCGTCGGGGACGTCCTTGGCGGCGAGCTTCTCCGCGAGCTGCGCACGGCTGCGCGGTGCGGCCGCGAGCTGGCGCAGGAGGATCGCGCGGGCGACCTCCTCACCGGGAGGTTCGACGTCCTCCGCGGCAGCGCCGGTGGTCGGAGGCTCCTGCGCGGGCCTCCGACCACCGGGACGGGACGAGAGGCTCAGAAGTCGACCTTCGCCTCGGCGTCGGTGTCCTCCGCCTTGACCCCGATACCGAGCTTGTCGAGGATCTTCTTCTCGATCTCCTCGGCGAGCTCGGGGTTGTCCTTGAGGAAGCGGCGGGAGTTCTCCTTGCCCTGGCCGAGCTGGTCGCCCTCGTAGGTGAACCAGGCGCCGGACTTGCGGACGATGCCGTGCTCGACGCCGAGGTCGATGAGGCCACCCTCGCGCGAGATGCCGTGGCCGTAGACGATGTCGAACTCCGCCTGCTTGAAGGGCGGGGCCATCTTGTTCTTGACGATCTTGGCCCGCGTGCGGTTGCCCACCGGGACGGTGCCCTCCTTGAGGGTCTCGATCCGGCGGACGTCGATGCGGATGGAGGCGTAGAACTTCAGCGCCTTGCCACCGGTGGTGGTCTCCGGGGAGCCGAAGAACACGCCGATCTTCTCGCGCAGCTGGTTGATGAAGATCGCCGTGGTGCCCGACGCGGACAGCGCACCGGTGATCTTGCGCAGCGCCTGGGACATGAGGCGGGCCTGGAGGCCGACGTGGGAGTCGCCCATCTCGCCCTCGATCTCGGCCTTGGGCACGAGCGCCGCGACGGAGTCGATGACGACGATGTCCAGCGCGCCGGACCGGATGAGCATGTCCATGATCTCCAGCGCCTGCTCGCCGGTGTCCGGCTGGGAGACGAGGAGGGCGTCGGTGTCGACGCCGAGCTTCTTCGCGTACTCGGGGTCCAGCGCGTGCTCGGCGTCGATGAAGGCGGCGATCCCGCCGGCCTTCTGCGCGTTGGCCACGGCGTGGAGCGCGACGGTCGTCTTGCCCGAGGACTCCGGGCCGTAGATCTCGACGACGCGGCCGCGGGGCAGCCCGCCGATACCGAGGGCGACGTCCAGGGCCACCGACCCGGTGGGGATGACGGCGACGGGCGGACGGGTGTCGTCCCCCAGCCGCATGATCGAGCCCTTGCCGAACTGGCGGTCGATCTGGCTGAGCGCGGCCTCCAGGGCCTTGCTGCGGTCTGCTACGGGAGCGGCCATGTGGGTCTCCTTGTGTCGTGGCCGGCGGGGCGCGGCCGTGCGGGACGGGGCTGGTCTGTCAGGGCCCGCCCTCTCCGGACGGCTACCTGTGGGGAGGCTATGTCCGACCACTGACATCCGGGACGCGGGCCCCACCGGCTGTGGAGTTCCGCGGCTCGTCCTTCCCTGGGGACAAGCGTAAACCGAACGGGCGTTCGACCGCCCCTCCGACACGCGCGCAGATTCTCAGCGCCGCCGGGGGTCCAGGGTGCCGCGGTGGCGCCACCGCACGCGCTCGTCCAGCTCCATCTCCACGCACACCGCGTCCCACACCTCGCGCGGCGCCACCCCGTCCGCGATCGCCTGCTCCGGCGTGCGGTTGCCGAGCGGCACGAGGACGAGCTCGGTGGCCAGGGTGCGACCGTAGGCCGGGCCGAAGGTCTCCTCCAGCGCCTGCCGGAACTCCGAGTGCTTCACCGCACCAGCGTGCCACGCCCGCGGCGCCCACCGCTCCCGCAGCGGCACCGACGCGTGCATGTCACACCTGCCCTGCACAATGACGACATGGTGGACGACGCGCTGGCCGGGTTCTCCGCTCCCACGCGCGCGTGGTTCGCCGGGGCCTTCGCCGCGCCCACCGCCGCGCAGACGGGGGCCTGGGAGGCGGTGCGTGCCGGGGACCACGCCCTCGTCGTCGCGCCCACCGGGTCGGGCAAGACGCTGTCCGCCTTCCTCTGGTCGGTGGACCGGCTGCTCACCGGTGAGGACCCGGCGCCCGAGCGGCGGGCCCGGGTCCTGTACGTCTCCCCGCTCAAGGCACTGGCCGCGGACGTCGAGCGCAACCTCCGCTCCCCGCTCGTCGGCATCACCCGGGCGGCGGCCGCGGCGGGCACACCCGTCCGGGACGTGACGGTCGGCGTCCGCACCGGTGACACCCCGCCCGCCGAGCGGCGCGCCCTGGCCACCCGGCCGCCCGACATCCTCATCACCACCCCCGAGTCGCTCTACCTCGTCCTCACCTCCGCCGCCCGTGAGGGGCTGCGCGGGGTGGAGACGGTCATCCTCGACGAGGTCCACGCCGTCGCCGGCACCAAGCGCGGGGCACACCTGGCCGTCTCCCTCGAGCGGCTCGACGCCCTGCTCCCCCGCCCCGCCCAGCGGGTCGGCCTCTCGGCCACGGTCCGTCCCGTCGAGGCCGTCGCCCGCTTCCTCGGCGGCACGCGCACCCCGGAGGACGGCGGGCGCCCGGTGCGCGTCGTGCGCCCGGACATCGCCAAGGAGCTCCAGGTCGACGTCGTCGTCCCCGTGCCCGACCTCTCGGACCTGCCCGAGGCCCCCGGCCGCGAGTCCGCGTCCGGTGAGGAGGACCTGTCCGGCAGCGCCGCGGGCCGGCTGCCCGCCCAGCACCGCGCCTCCATCTGGCCGCACGTGGAGGAGCGGCTCGTCGACCTCATCACCTCCCACCGCTCGACCATCGTCTTCGCCAACTCCCGCCGCGGCGCCGAGCGGCTCGCGGCGCGGGTCAACGAGGTCTGGGCCGAGCGCAACCGACCCGCCGACGACGCCGCAGCGCCACCGCCGTCGTCGTCCTCGCCGGGCTCGGGGTGGGCGGCCCAGGTGCCCGGCCAGTCCGGGACGGCCTCACCGGCCGCCGACGGCGAGCTCGCCCGCGCCCACCACGGCTCGATGAGCCGCGAGGAGCGGACCCGGATCGAGTCCGCGCTGAAGTCGGGAACCCTGCCGGCGGTCATCGCCACCTCCACCCTGGAGCTGGGCATCGACATGGGCGCCGTCGACCTCGTCGTCCAGGTCGGGTCCCCGCCGTCGGTCGCCTCCGCCCTCCAGCGCATCGGGCGCGCCGGCCACCAGGTCGGCGCGCTGTCCCGCGGGGTCGTCCTGCCCACCCACCGCGGGGACCTCCTCGCCGCCTCCGTCACCTCCGTGCGCGCGCAGGAGGGGGCCATCGAGTCGCTCCAGGTGGTGGCCAACCCGCTCGACGTCCTCGCCCAGCAGATCGTCGCGATGCTCGCCGTCGAGGACTGGTCGGTGGACGAGCTCGCCGCACTCATCCGGCGCAGCGCCCCCTTCGAGTCCCTGGGCGACGCCTCCCTCCACGCCGTCCTCGACATGCTCTCCGGCCGCTACCCCAGCGAGGACTTCGCCGAGCTGCGGCCCCGCCTCGTGTGGGACCGCGCCGCCGGCACCCTCACCGCGCGGCCGGGCGCGGTCCGCCTGGCGACGACGAGCGGCGGCACCATCCCGGACCGCGGCCTCTACGGGGTCTTCCTCGCCGCCTCCGTGCGCGCCGACGGCGGCGACGGCGTCACCTCCGCCGGGCGCGGCGGGCGCCGGGTGGGCGAGCTCGACGAGGAGATGGTCTTCGAGTCACGGGTCGGGGACACCTTCACCCTCGGCTCGAGCACGTGGCGCATCGAGGACATCACCCCCGACCGCGTCCTCGTCTCCCCGGCACCGGGGCAGCCCGGACGCCTGCCCTTCTGGAAGGGCGACTCCCCCGGCCGGCCCGTCGAGCTCGGCCGGGCGCTGGGCGCCTTCGTCCGCACCACCGCGGCCCTGCCGCTCGAGCAGGCCCACGAGCGCCTCGCGGAGCAGGGGCTGGACGAGTGGGCCCGGGACAACCTCCTCGGCTACCTCCACGAGCAGCGCGAGCACGCCCACCTCAGCGACGACCGCACGATCGTGCTCGAGCGCTTCCGCGACGAGCTCGGTGACTGGCGCCTGGTCATCCACTCCCCCTTCGGCTCCCGGGTCCACACGCCGTGGGCCCTGGTCCTGGCCGCCCGGCTGCGGGAGCAGCTCGGAATGGACGTCGCCGCGATGCCCGCGGACGACGGCATCGTCATGCGCCTGCCCGACATCGGCTCCGAGGGCGGTGAGCTGCCCGTCAGCGCCGAGGACCTCCTCCTCGACCCCGACGAGCTCACCGGGCAGGTCGTCGACGCGCTGGCCGGGTCCGCGCACTTCGCCTCGCGCTTCCGCGAGGCCGCTGCCCGGGCGCTGCTGCTGCCCCGCCGCCGTCCCGACCGCCGCCAGCCGCTGTGGCAGCAACGTCACCGGGCGGCGCAGCTGCTCGGCGTGGCCGTCGACCACCCCGACTTCCCCATCGTCCTCGAGGCCGTCCGCGAGTGCCTCCAGGACGACTTCGACACCCCTGCCCTCGCCGAGCTCATGGGGCAGGTCGCCCGCCGCGAGCTGCGCGTGGTCGAGGTCGCCACGCCCACGCCGTCGCCCTTCGCGCGGAGTCTCCTCATGGGCTACGTCGGCCAGTTCCTCTACGACGGCGACGCCCCCGCGGCCGAGCGCCGCGCCGCCGCCCTCACCCTGGACCCGCGCCTCCTCGCCGAGCTCATCGGCCCGGGCGCCACCGAGCTCGCCGACCTCCTCGACGCCACCGCCCTGGCCGAGATCGAGGCCGAGGTCGCGCTGCGCCGCTACCCCGCGCAGGACGTCGAGGCGGTCGCCGACCTCGTCCGCCGCCTGGGGCCCGTGACGACGGCGGACCTCGCCACCCGCTGCGACCCGCCCACCGCGGCCGAGGGCTGGCTCGAGGAGCTGGAGGCGGCACGGCGCGTCATCCGGGTCACCGTCGCCGGCGGCACCCGCTGGGCGGTGCTCGAGGACGCCGGCCGGCTGCGTGACGCCCTCGGTGTCGCCCTGCCCGTGGGCCTGCCCGAGGAGGTCCTCGAGCCGGTCGCCGACCCGCTCGGAGACCTCGCGCGCCGCTACGCCCGCACCCACGGCCCCTTCCGGGCCGACGAGGCCGCCGCCTACCTGGGCCTGGGCACGGCAGCGCTGGCGCCCGTCCTGCGGCGGCTCACCTCGGCGGCCGCGCTCGTCACCGGGCGGCTGCGCCCCGGTTCGGAGTCGGCCGACGAGTACTGCGACTCCGAGGTCCTGCGACGGGTGCGCCGGCGCAGCCTCGCCGTGCTCCGCAGCGAGGTCGAGGCCGTGCCCGCGGCCACGCTGGGCGCCTTCCTGCCCAGGTGGCAGCAAGTAGGCCGGGCCGGCTCGGGCACCGCGGCGCTGAGCTCGGTCGTCGACCAGCTCGCCGGCGCCCGGGTCCCCGCTTCGGCGCTCGAGTCCCTCGTCCTGCCCGCCCGCGTGAGCGGGTACCGCACCGCCCTGCTCGACGAGCTCACCACCGCCGGGGAGGTCGTGTGGTGCGGCGCCGGCGCGCTGCCGGGCGTGGACGGCTACCTCGTCCTCGCGCCCGCCGACAGCCCCGAGCTCCTGCCCCCGCCGCAGGAGGTCCCGGACGACCCGCTCCAGCGAACCGTCCTCGAGGCGCTGGCCGGGGGCGGGCGGTTCTTCCGCGACCTCCTCGCCGCGTGCCGCGAGGAGGACATCCTCGTGAGCACGGAACGGGTGCTCGACGCGCTGTGGGAGCTCGTGTGGGGCGGGCACGTCACCAACGACTCCCTCGGCCCGGTCCGCGCCCGACTCTCCGGTGGCCGGCCGGCCCACCACTCGGCACGGCGGCCGCCACGGGCGGGCGGGGCCCTGTCCCGCCGTCGCTCCCTCATGGCGGCGGCCGGCACCCGTCCGGGCAACCCGCAGCCCCCCGCGGCGGCCGGGCGCTGGTCGCTCGTGCCGCGCGACGGGGACACGGCGACGGCGGTGCTCGCCCAGGTGGCCGCCCTGCTCGAGCGGCACGGCGTCCTCACCCGCGGTGCCGCGGGCCTCGAGGACCTCCCCGGCGGCTTCGGCACCGCCTACCCCGTCCTCACCCGGCTCGAGGACGCCGGCAAGGTCCGCCGCGGCTACCTCGTCGAGGGCCTGGGCGCCGCCCAGTTCGCCCTGCCCGAGTGCGTCGACCTCCTGCGCGACGCCGTCCGCCGCGAGGATGCCACCGCCCTCCTCCTCGCCGCGACGGACCCGGCCAACCCCTACGGCGCGGCCCTCCCCTGGCCCGAAGCTGCCATGGAGGGCGGGCGTGCGCGCCGGGCCGCGGGCGCCGTCGTCGTGCTCGTCGGCGGGGAGCTCTGCCTGTACGTCGAGCGCGGCGGCCGCACGCTGCTCTCGTTCACCACCGACGCCGCCCGGCTGACCGCTGCGGCGCAGGAGCTCGCCGCCACGGCGGCGCGCGGGACGCTCGGCCGGCTCACCCTCCAGCGGGTGGACGGCGAGCCCGCGCTCGGCGCCGGCGGACCGGCGCGCGAGGCCCTCGAGGTGGCCGGCTTCTTCGCCACCCCGCGCGGGCTGCGGCTGCGGGAGGACGGGCCGGCACGCCGGGCGGCGGAGGGAGCCACCCGTGCCCGAGGGTGACATCGTCCTGCGCGTGGCCCGCCGGATGGACGCCGCGCTGGCCGGTCAGCGGCTCGTCCGCGGCGAGCTGCGCTGGGGGCGGCTGGGCGACACGGACCTCACGGGCGCCGTCGTCCTCGGCAATCATCCGGTGGGCAAGCACCTGCTCACCCGTCTCGACGACGGCCGCACCCTGCACACCCACCTGCGCATGGACGGCAGCTGGTGGATCACCCGCGCCGGTGAGGAGCGCGGGGCCGACCGCGCCCACCGCGTGCGGGCCGTGCTCGGCACCGAGCGGTGGACGTGCATCGGCCGGCTGCTCGGCATGGTCGACCTCGTCCGGACCCGGGACGAGCACCTCGTCGTCGGGCACCTCGGCCCGGACCTCCTCGCCGACGACGTCGACCTCGAGCACTGCGGCGAGCGGGTCCGAGCCCAGGGCGAGCGCCCGATCGGCGCCGTCCTGCTCGACCAGACCGTCGTCGCCGGCATCGGCACGCTCTACCTCGCCGAGTCCCTCTGGGCCCACCACGTCCACCCGCTGCGGCCCGCCCGGGACGTCACCGAGCCGGTGTGCGCCACCGCGCGCCACCTCATGCTGCGCTCCGCCGACGCCCCGCTGCCCACGGCCACCGGGGAGACGGGACCGGGGCGCGGCAGCCACGTCCACGGTCGGCGAGGGCGCCCGTGCCGTCGCTGCGGGACGCCGATCGTCGAGATCACCGTCGGCCCGCCCGGCATGGAGCGGCCCGCGTTCTTCTGCCCTCACTGCCAGCCCGCCTAGCCGGGAACGACCACGCCCCCGGCGGCTCGAGAGCCGTCGGGGGCGTGGGTGAGGCTGCGTCAGGCGACGCCGGCCAGCTCCTCGCGGAGGGAGGAGACGAGCTCCTCCGGCACGGTGTCGGGGACGTGGACGCCCTCGGCCACCGCGATCCGGTCACTGACCTTGCGCAGGACGAAGGACATCGGGATGTTGAGAGCGGTACAGATGGAGGCGAGCAGCTCGGAGGACGCCTCCTTCTGGCCACGCTCCACCTCGCTGAGGTAGCCGAGGGACACACGGGCCGCGGAGGAGACCTCACGCAACGTCCGGCCCTGGTGCTGACGCACCGTCCGGAGCACATCACCGATCTCACGTCGTAGGACGATCACCGGGGTCACCTCCTGTCGCTCACCGAAAGTTGTCTTACCGTACCCTGACGCGGGCGAGGGTGCGGGTCGGGTGGGTCGCCGTCCCACAGGGCGGCGTGTCGGTCGCACCGCGGTGCGGCCCGGAACACTGTTCGTCGTCATCACCCTGGTCAACGGGCGGCCGCCGCAGTTTGTTCCCGGTCCTCCAGGAGCCCGAGGAGGACGGCGATCCCCGCACCGACCGCCGCGCGGCGCACGAGCGGCCGGGTGCCGGCGACGGCGAGGCGGCGCACCCGGACGGTGCCGGCGAGGCTGGCGGCGACGAACACGGTGCCCGCGGCAGCGCCGTCGGCCGGTCCCGGCCCGGCCACGCCCGTGGTGCCGATCCCGCAGTCCGCGCCGAGGAGGCGGGCAGCACCCAGGGCGAGCTGCCGGGCGACCTCCGCCTGGACCGGCCCGCCGTCGTCCAGGACCGCCTGCTCGACGCCGAGGACCTGCGCCTTGAGGCTCGTTGCGTAGGTGACCACCCCGCCGAGCACCGCCCGCGAGGCGCCCGGGACGTCGATGAGCGCGGCGCTGACCAGCCCACCGGTGAGCGACTCCCCCGTCGCGATGGTGAGCCCCGCGCGTCGCAGCCGCTCGACGACGGCGGCGGCGGTCACCGGCGCTCGGCGGCCGGGGCCTGGGCGATCCGCACGGCCCGCACGACGTAGTCCAGGCCCGTGACGACCGTGACGAGGACGGCGAGGAGCATGACCCACCACGCGCACACGAGCAGGACGTCGGCCGCCGCCTGCGGCAGCAGGGACTCCCACGGGATGAGGTAGGCGGTGATGAAGACGATCTGCAGGACGGTCTTGAGCTTGCCGCCGTTGGAGGCGGCCATGACGGCGCGGCGCACCATGACGAAGCGCAGCGCGGTGATGCCGAGCTCGCGGACGATGATGACGACGGGCACCCACCACGGGATCGTCCCCTCGGCCCACAGCAGCAGGAGTGCCGCGATGACGAGGGCCTTGTCGGCGATCGGGTCGGCGATCTTGCCGAAGTTCGTCACCAGGCCGCGGCTGCGGGCGATGTGACCGTCGAGCTTGTCGGTGGCCGCGGCGGCGAGGAAGACGACGGTGGCCGCGACCCGCGAGGCGGTGGAGTCGCCGAGCATGAGGACGGCGAACACGGGCACGAGTGCCACGCGCACCATCGTCAGCACGTTCGCCAGGTTCCACAGCGGGACGTGCGGGGAGCTCTCCGTCGACATGGGGTCCAGGGTACGGGCCACCAGGACGAGGTACCCGCCACCGCGCAGTACTCTCGGCGCCATGGGACGCCACGCCCTCCCCGCCCGCCCACGGACCGCGCCCTGGGTGGCGCTCGGCGTCGTCCTCCTCGTGGCCCTCCTCGCCGCCGTCGCGCTCTGGCGGCCCTGGCAGGAGCAGCCGACCGCCGCTCCGTCCCCGACGGCGACGGCGTCGGCGTCGGCGACCAGTGAGCCGACCGCCACACCGTCGCAGACCCCGAGCCCGACGCCGGAGCCACGTCCCGACGCGCGCTTCACCATCCTCGGCGGTGGCGACGTGCTGCCCCACACGACGGTCATCGAGACGGCGCGGACCGGCGACGGCTACGACTTCGTCCCCATGCTCGAGGCCAGCGCGGAGTACACCCGCGGCGCGGACCTCGCGCTGTGCAACGCGGAGGTCCCCATCGCGCCGTCGGGCACCGCGCCGAGCGGGTACCCCATGTTCGGCGCCCCCGAGGAGCTGGCCGCGGACCTCGTCCGCCTCGGCTGGGACGGATGCTCGACTGGCACCAACCACAGCCTCGACCGCGGGCTGGACGGCCTCACCCACACCCTCGACGTCTTCGACGACGCGGGTTTGGGGCACGTGGGCACCGCCCGGAGTCAGGCGGAGGCGGACAGCGCGCAGTGGTACGAGCTGGAGCGCGAGGGGCAGACCATCCGGGTGGCGCAGCTCGCCGCGACCTACGGCACCAACGGCATCCCGGTGCCCGCCGACAGCCCGTGGGCGGTCGAGCTCATCGACGCGGACCGGCTCGTGCGGATGGCGACGGAGGCCCGGGAGGAGGGGGCGGACCTCGTCGTCGCCAGCATCCACTGCTGCAGCGAGTACAGCGGGGCCGTGCACCCCGACCAGGCGAGCCTCGCCGAGACCCTCGCCGACTCGGGCCAGGTCGATCTCGTCCTCGGTCACCACGCGCACGTCCCCCAGCCCATCGACCGGCTGCCGGGTGGGCCCGACGGCCAGGGGATGTGGGTGGCCTACGGGCTGGGCAACTTCATCTCCAACCAGGACGAGCTGTGCTGCGTGCCGCAGACGGCCACCGGCCTGCTCGCCCTCGCGCACGTCGTCAAGCCCGACGGCGAGCCGGCGCGGGTGGAGTCGGTGGAGTGGACGGCAGTCACGGTGGACCGCGTGGGAGCGCAGCGGCTGCACGTCCTGTCCGACCTCGTCGCCGGTGAGCGCCCCGAGGGGCTGGCCCTCTCCGAGCAGCAGATCACCAGCCGCTACCAGCAGGTCCTCGACGTCGTCGGCGACGTCGCCCCCGAGCGCACCGACCCCCGAGCCGACCGGTCCCCGCCAACGGTCATCCCCCGCCCAAAGGACTGACCGGCTGGCCCCGCCCCGACACACACCCTGTCGCCGAGCGCTGAGTTGTTACCTGACAGTGCAGTGTCGACCCGGCGCATCGCGATCCTCGGCGAGGGCGAGCGGTAACAACTCAGCGCTCGGCGCGAAGGGGGCGCCGGGGCGCTACGAGGTGGGGCGGTGTCCGGCGCGCGGCGCGAAGGGGGCCGAGGCGCTGCGATGGGCGTAACAACTCAGCGCTCGGCGCGAGAGGGGTTGGGCGCTCGGCGCGAGATGGCTGGGCGCGGCGCGCGGGAGCCGTGACATCTCAGCTCCCGCGTGAGGGCTGGGTCAGCGGGTGGTGAGGTTCCAGGCGTCCTCGTCGGAAGGGGCGTCGTCGTCGTAGTAGTCCTCGACGACCTCCGCGTCCCCCATGGGCAGCACCGTCGTGTCGTCCACCTCGGCGGCGACGTCGTAGGGGACGTCGTCCCCCGAGGGCGCTGGCGTCTCCCCACGGAGCATCGCCAGCGTGCCGGGCAGGTCGTCCGGCTGGACGAGCACGTCGCGGGCCTTGGAGCCCTCGGACGGGCCGACGATCTCCCGTGACTCAAGGAGGTCCATGAGCCGGCCGGCCTTGGCGAAGCCGACCCGCAGCTTGCGCTGGAGCATCGACGTCGAGCCGAACTGGGAGCTGACGATGAGCTCGGCCGCCTGGAGCAGGAGGTCGAGGTCGTCGCCGATGTCCTCGTCCACCTGCTTCTTCGCGGCCGCGACGACGACGTCCTCGCGGTAGCTCGGCTGCAGCTGGGTCTTGACGTGCTCGACGACGGCGTGGATCTCCGACTCCGTGACCCAGGCGCCCTGGACACGCATCGGCTTGGGCGCGCCCATCGGCAGGAACAGGGCGTCGCCCTGGCCGATGAGCTTCTCGGCGCCGGGCTGGTCGAGCACGACGCGGGAGTCGGTGACGGACGACGTGGCGAAGGCGAGCCGGGACGGCACGTTGGCCTTGATGAGTCCGGTGACGACGTCGACGCTCGGGCGCTGCGTGGCGAGCACGAGGTGGATGCCGGCGGCGCGGGCGAGCTGCGTGATGCGCTGGACCGAGGCCTCGACGTCGCGCGGGGCGACCATCATGAGGTCGGCGAGCTCGTCGACGACGACGAGGAGGTAGGGGTAGGTCGAGATCTTGCGCTCGCTGCCGGGCAGCGGCTTGACCTTGCCGGCGCGCACGCCGGCGTTGAAGTCGTCGATGTGCTTGTAGCCGAAGGCGGCGAGGTCGTCGTAGCGCGCGTCCATCTCCCGCACGACCCACTCCAGCGCCTCGGCGGCCTTCTTGGGGTTCGTGATGATCGGGGTGATGAGGTGCGGGATGCCCTCGTAGATCGTCAGCTCCACCCGCTTGGGGTCGACGAGCACCATGCGCACCTCCTCCGGGGTCGCGCGCATCATGATCGAGGTGATCATCGAGTTGACGAAGCTCGACTTTCCGGCGCCGGTCGCGCCGGCGACGAGCAGGTGCGGCATCTTGGCGAGGTTCGCGACGACGTAGCCGCCCTCGACGTCCTTGCCCACGCCGATGACGAGGGGGTGCTCGCTGCGGCGGGCGACAGAGGACCGCAGGACGTCACCCAGGGAGACGGTCTCGCGGTCCGCGTTGGGGATCTCGATGCCGATCGCCGACTTGCCCGGGATCGGGGAGAGGATTCGGACGTCGGCGCTGGCGACGGCGTAGGCGATGTTCTTGCTCAGCGCCGTGACCCGCTCGACCTTCGTGCCGGACCCGAGCTCGACCTCGTAGCGGGTGACCGTCGGGCCGCGGGAGAAGCCGGTGACCTTGGCGTTGATCTCGAACTGCTCGAGCACGTTGCTCAGCGCCTCGACGACACGGTCGTTGGCGGCCGAGCGCAGCTTGTGCGGGGCGCCCTTGACCAGGACGTCGTCGGTGGGCAGCTGGTAGACGATGTCCGGCGCGAGCTCGAGCTGCTCGGCGCGGGCGGGCAGCGGCTCGGTCGGCGGGGCGAGGAGCTCCTCCTCGGGCGCCTCCTCCGGCTCGGGAGCCGCGGCCTTCCGGCGCGAGCCGCGCTTGCGTCCCTGCTCGGGCAGGACGGTCGTCTCCTCCGCCGCGGCGGCGATCTCGGCGGCGGACGCGTACGGCTCGTCGGCCGCGTACTCCCCGGGGACGACCTCCGTCTCAGCCTTGGGTGCCCGACGACGGCGCGGCCTGGGCGGGCGGGCGGCGGCGACCTCCTCCTCCTGCTGGGAGGGGGCGACGTCGTCGTGCTCCTTGCGGCCGGTGAGCGCCCGCAACTTGCGCGGGATCGCGGCCACCGGGGTGGCGGTGATGATGAGGAGGGAGAAGAAGGCGAGCAGCACGAGCACCGGGATGGCGACCCACTCGCTGAGCAGCACGGTGAGCGGGGTCCCGACGAGCCAGCCGACGACGCCGCCGGCGTCCTGCACGGCCGCGAACTCCTGCGTGGCGCTCGGCACGCCCTTGGCGATGTGGATGATGCCGGTGACGGCGACGACGGCGATCGCGACGCCGATGCTCACCCGGCCGTTGTCATGGCCCCGCTCGGGGTGGCGCATGAGGCGCACGGCGAGGACGACGAGGGGCACGGGGAGCAGGACGGCGAGCACGCCGACGCTCCCCGCGGTGATGGCGTGGACGACGGTCCCGGCCGCGCCGGACAGGCCGAACCACTCACGCGCCGCGACGACGATCGCGAGCGCGAGGAGCAGCAGGGCCACCCCGTCCTTGCGGAGTGCCGGGTCCAGCCCGCGGGCACCACTTCCCATACGACGCAGCGTCCCTCCGATGACGTGGGCGATCCCCAACCACAGCCCGCGCACCGCCCGGACCGGCCACGGCGGGCGTGACGGGCTGGGGGCACGGCTCGACCGTCCTCCGGAGCGCGCGGCCGAGCTCGCGCTCGGCCTGGCGGGCCGGGCGGACCGTGCGGGGGAAGTCGTACGGGTCGCCATGTGTGTCCTCCAAGCGGTGCGTCACAGACGCACCTGCGGGTCCACTGAACCACACCCGGCCTGCCGAGCGCCCGGTGGACACGCGAGGGGGGCCCGTTTTGTGGCCCAGACCCGCTATGCCTCGACGACCACCGGGATGATCATCGGACGGCGGCGCAGCCTGCTGGACGCCCAGCGGCCCACGACCCGGCGCATCACCTGCTGCAGCTGGCGCGTGTCGGTCGCCCCGCCGCGTGCCGCGCTGGTGAGCTCCTCGGCGAGCTTGGGGAGGATGCCGTCGAAGACGGACTCGTCCTCGGCCATGCCGCGGGCCTGGATGTGCGGGCCGGCGACGACGGCGCCGGTCGCGGAGTCCACGGCGGCGAAGATCGAGATGAAGCCCTCCTCGCCGAGGATCCGACGGTCCTTGAGCTCGGCCTCGGTGATCTCCCCGACGGACGAGCCGTCGACGTAGACGTACCGGCTCGGGACGGCGCCGACGATCCGGGCCTTCCCGTCGATGAGGTCGACGACGACGCCGTCCTCGGCGAGCACCACGCGCTCCGCGGGGACACCGGTCTTGACGGCGAGCGCCCCGTTGGCCACGAGGTGGCGGATCTCCCCGTGCACCGGCATGACGTTGCGCGGCTTGACGATGTTGTAGCAGTAGAGGAGCTCACCGGCGCTGGCGTGGCCGGAGACGTGCACCCGGGCGTTGGCCTGGTGGACGACCTTCGCGCCGAGACGGGTGAGCCCGTTGATGACCCGGTAGACCGAGTTCTCGTTGCCCGGGATGAGGGAGGAGGCGAAGATCACCGTGTCCCCGGGCCCGACCGAGACGCGGTGGTCGCGGTTGGCGATGCGGCTCAGCGCCGCCATCGGCTCGCCCTGGGAGCCGGTCGCCATGAGGACGAGCTCGTCGTCGCGCAGGTCGTCGACCTGCTTGACGTCGACGACGGTGTCCTCCGGGACGTGGAGGTAGCCGAGGTCCGAGGCGATCTTCATGTTGCGCACCATCGAGCGCCCGACGAAGGCGACCTTGCGGCGGTGGGCGTAGGCGGCGTCGAGCACCTGCTGCACCCGGTGCACGTGCGAGGCGAAGGAGGCGACGACGATCTTCTGGGTGGCGTCGGCGAAGACGGCGTCCAGGACCGGGCCGATCTCCGCCTCGGCGGTGGTGAAGCCGGGGACCTCGGCGTTGGTCGAGTCGGTCATGAACAGGTCCACGCCCTCCTCGCCGAGGCGGGCGAAGGCGCGCAGGTCGGTGATCCGGCCGTCCAGCGGCAGCTGGTCCATCTTGAAGTCGCCGGTGTGGAGCACGTTGCCGGCCCCGGTGCGCACCATGACGGCCAGCGCGTCAGGGATGGAGTGGTTGACGGCGACGAACTCGGTCTCGAAAGGCCCGAAGCGCTCGACCTGCCCCTCCTTCACCGCGCGGGTGCGGGGGGTGATGCGGTGCTCCTTGAGCTTGGCCTCGATGAACGCGAGGGTGAGCCGGGAGCCGATGAGCGGGATGTCCTGGCGCAGGCGCAGGAGGTAGGGCACGGCGCCGATGTGGTCCTCGTGGCCGTGGGTGAGGACGATCGCCTCGATGTCGCCCATCCGGTCGGCGATGTAGTCGAAGTCCGGGAGGATGAGGTCGACGCCGGGCTGGTGGTCCTCGGGGAAGAGCACGCCGCAGTCGATGATGAGCAGGCGGCCCTCGTACTCGAGGACGGCCATGTTGCGGCCGACCTCGCCCAGGCCGCCGAGGGCGACGATACGCAGCGCACCGGCCGCGAGCGGCCCGGGCGGCGTGAGGTCGGGGTGGGTGTGGCTCACAGAAGTCCTTCCTGGCGCAGCACCTGTTCCAGTGCCACGATCTCGTTCTCCGCGGCGCGCACGAGCGGCAGCCGCACGGCCGGGCTGGGCAGTCGGCCCTGGAGGTGAAGTGCCTCCTTGACCATGACGGCGCCCTGGCCACCTCCCATGATGGCATTGACCAGGCCGCGTGTGCGGTTGGCGACGGCGCGGGCGGCGACGAGGTCGCCGTCGTCGACCTCGGCGACCATCTCCGCGTAGGCGCCGGCCGCGAGGTGCCCGACGACGCTGACGACGCCGGAGGCGCCGTGCGCGAGCCAGGCGAAGTTCAGTCCGTCGTCACCTGAGTAGTACTCCAGGCCGGTGCGGGCCATGCGCTCGAAGCCGTGGGGCACGTCCCCGGTCGCGTCCTTGACCGCGAGGATCAGGGGGTGCTCGGCGAGCCGGTCGAGGATCTCGTCGCCGATCGCGACGCCGGTCCGCCCGGGGATGTCGTAGAGCATGACCGGCAGACCCGTCGCGTCGGCGATGGTGCGGATGTGGGTGTAGACACCCTCCTGGGAGGGCCGGTTGTAGTACGGGGTGACGACGAGCAGCCCGTGGGCGCCGGTGCGCTCGGCGCTCTTGGCGATGCGCACGGCGTGGGCGGTGTCGTTGGACCCGGCGCCGGCGATGACCATGGCGCGCTCCCCCACGGCCTCGACGATGCCGCGCACGAGCGCGTCCTTCTCGGGCTGGTGGGTGGTCGAGGACTCCCCGGTCGTGCCGTTGACGACGAGGCTGTCACAGCCGGCGTCGACGAGGTCGACGGCAAGCTGCTGCGCGGTGGGCACGTCGACCGTGCCGTCGGCGTGGAAGGGGGTCACCATGGCGACCGACACCGAGCCGAAGGTGCGCGAGGGTGCGGCGGCGTTCATGGGGACGACGGTACCGTCCGCGAGGGTCGGGGACCGCGGCGGTCCGCACCGTGACCGCCCGCGCCGGTAGCCTGCTGGGGTGAGGATGGACAGCACGCCGCACGACGCGGACGACCTGCTCGGTGCCCTGGCAGCCGGTGCCCTGCCCGACGACGACCCGCACGCGGGTCACGACCACCCCCCGACGGCGGACCTCTCGGTGCGCCCGGCCGTGCCCGAGGACGCCCCTCTCGTCACCCGGCTGCAGCTGGCGGCGTGGCGCGGGCGCGGGATCATCACCGAGGAGGAGCTCGGCGCGGTCGACACCTCTGCTGTGACCGCCCAGTGGCAGGCGGCCGTCAGCACCCCGCCCAGCCAGCGTCACCGCGTCCTCACCGCCTGCGCGGGCGTCGAGGTCGTCGGCTTCCTCGCCTTCGCCCCGGCCGAGGGCGTGGAGCTGCCCGAGTCCGCCGGCGAGGCGCCGGTGGAGGTGCTGGCGCTGGAGGTCGAGGCCTCCCACACGCGCGAGGGGCACGGCTCCCGGCTGCTCGCCGCGTGCGTCGACCTCGCCGGCGAGGCGGGCGCGACGTCGCTCGTCATGTGGGCGGGCCAGGAGGACGACGCTCGCACCCGCTTCCTCTCCTCGGCGGGCTTCGCGCCGGCCGGGCCGCGCCGCGTCCTCACGACCGGTGCGGGGGACGTCGTCGAGAGCTGCTGGTTCGCCCAGATCTGATTTCTCCTCTTCCTCCCGTCCGTTTTACCCGAATTGTCAGAGCCGGCGGCACGCCATGTCGGATTCTTTCGCCGCAATGGGTCGACAAAGCGTGCCTGGAGACGGCATAGTCGGCGCCAACAGAGCCGCCTGCGTAGTCGGCACTGCCCGCAGTAGCTCCATGGGATGTGCCCCGGGAGGTCTGGTGCACGTCCCCGCCGATCGGGGGATCAGACGTGAGCATCGACGGTCACAGCGCGCAGCAGGACACCACCTCGGAGCTGGCCATATCCCGGGGTTGGGTGCAGGGCGTCGCACTCGTGCTGGTATTCGGGTTCTTCGTCATGGGAATCCTCGCGTTCCGCACCTACTCGGACTCCATGCCCCTTCCCGAGCAGGCGGTGAGCAGTGCCGGCGAGGTCGTCTTCACCGAGGAGGAGGTCACCGAGGGGCAGCAGATCTTCCTGCGACGAGGTCTGCAGCAGTACGGCTCGATCGTCGGGCACGGCGCCTACCTCGGGCCTGACTACACGGCGGAGTACCTGCGCCTGAGCAGCGAGCACATCCTGGCGTCCCTGGAGCAGCAGGGCGTGCAGGATCCCGAGGCCGCCACGTCGCAGCTGCTGCGCACCAACCGTTACGACCCGGCGACCGGCGAGGTCGTCCTCACCGACGAGCAGGTCGCGGCGTTCGAGGACATCCGTGAGCACTACGCGGACTTCTTCGGCGTGGACACCACCGAGCACGGCCTGCTGCCGAGCACGATCACGGACCCCGAGGAGATCCACGCGCTGACGGCGTTCTTCGCCTGGACCGCCTGGGCGAGTGCCGCCGAGCGGCCGGGCCACGACTACTCCTACACGAACAACTGGCCGCCGGAACCGCGCGTGGACAACCAGCCCACCGCGGACATCCTCGTGTGGTCCGGGATCTCACTCGTGGCGCTGCTCGCCGGCCTGGGCATCCTCTTCGCGATCTACGGCCGGTGGAGCAGGAACATCGGCTGGAAGGGAAGCGAGTCCACGTCGCTGCGCTTCCTCCAGCCCGGGGCGGTGGGGATCACCCCGGCGCAGAAGGCCACGGCGTCGTTCTTCCTCGTGATCTCGCTGCTCTTCCTCGTCCAGTCGACCCTCGGGGCCGCCGTCGAGCACTACCGCGTGGAGCTCAGCGGCTTCTTCGGCCTCGACCTGGCCCAGCTGCTCCCCTTCAACCTCTCCCGCACCTGGCACGTCCAGCTGTCGCTGCTGTGGACGGCCGCCGCCTTCCTCGCCGCCGCGATCTTCCTCGCCCCCATCATCTCGGGCCGGGAGCCGAAGCGGCAGCACTGGCTGGCCTACGGCCTCCTCGGGGCGCTGACGATCGTCGTCGTGGGGATGCTCGCCGGGACGGCCGTCAGCATCTTCGGCCCTGAGTGGGCGCGGGGGTCGATCTTCTTCGACCAGCAGTGGGAGTACCTGGACCTGCCGCGGTTCTGGCAGATCCTGCTGGTGATCGGCCTGTTCCTGTGGATCCTCATCATCTACCGCGCCATCCGCTCCCGGCTGCGGACCGAGTCGAAGTTCAACATGCCGTGGCTGTTCCTCTACGCCGGACTGGCCATCCCCGCGTTCTACGCGGTGGGGCTGCTCGCGACCACCGACACGCACCTGACGGTGGCGGAGTTCTGGCGGTTCTGGGTGGTGCACCTGTGGGTGGAGGACTTCCTCGAGCTGTTCACCACGGTGATGGTGGCCTACGTCTTCGTCATGCTCGGCGTGGTGAGGCGCAAGATCGCCATCCAGGTCATCTTCCTCGACGTCATCCTGTACTCGATGGGCGGGGTCATCGGCACGATGCACCACCTGTACTTCTCGGGCACGCCCGTCGAGCACATGGCCCTGGGCGCATTCTTCTCCGCCCTGGAGGTCATCCCGCTGACGTTCCTCACGATCGAGGCCTGGACCTTCCTCCAGCTCGGGTCCCGGCAGGAGTCGCGCAGCAGCGCCCCGTTCCCCCACCGCTGGGCGGTCATGTTCCTGGTCGCCGTCGGCTTCTGGAACTTCCTCGGTGCGGGCGTCTTCGGCTTCCTCGTCAACCTGCCGATCGTCTCCTACTACCAGATCGGCACCGCGCTCACGGCCAACCATGCGCACGGCTCGATGATGGGCGTCTACGGGATGCTGGCGATCGGACTGGCACTGTTCGCCCTGCGCTACATCATCCCGCCCGACAGGTGGCCCGACAGGCTGGCCAAGCTCTCGTTCTGGTCCCTCAACATCGGGCTCGCCTGGATGGTCTTCGCCACGCTCCTGCCGCTCGGCGTCATGCAGCTGTGGAACTCCGTCAACGTCGGCTACTACGAGGCACGGACCCTGGGGTACATCGCCCAGCCCGGCAACGTGGTCCTGGAGTGGCTGCGGATGCCCGGGGACGTCCTGTTCATCCTCGGCGGCATCCTGCCCTTCGTGTGGATCTGCTGGCTGGGGGTCCGGTACGGGGTCCGGCCCACCGTCACCCGGATGGAGCCGGAGACCCTGTTCGTCGAGGAGCACGAGGAGGCCCGCGCGGACCGCACGGGAGTGGCTACCACCGCCCCGGTGCCGGACACCCCGCGCAGCCCCTACGCCTCGGACCGCAGGCCCGACGGCGAAGGGAGGGACGCACCGTGACCGAGCCGATGACCTGGGTCGCCGCGGGTTACGGGATCGTGCTGCTGCTCGTCGCCTACGGCATCGACCAGTTCGCCCGGCGAGCGCAGGCCGCCCACGAGAAGCAGCAGACGCCCGGATTCACCTACCACGAGGACCACGACGCCTGGCAGTGCCCCCAGGACCAGTGGCTGTGGCCGCAGTCCTTCGACCCCGACAACCGGGTGATGCGTTACCGCGGCAGTCCCACGATCTGCAACGCCTGCCCGGTCAAGGACAGCTGTACCAGTTCCGACGACGGGCGAGAGATGAGACGGATGATTGACGTATGGCCGGCATCGGAGTCGGCGCGGTTCCACCGGGGCATCGCCTGCGCCGTCACCGTGCTCGCGGCGGCATGGCCGCTGGCCACGACGTTCACCCTCGAGGACTGGACCGCTCAGCTCCTCCTCCTAGCCGTAACGTCCGGGATCGCGCTGGGGTCGGTGCCGCTGTGGTCCCACCTGCGCCGTACCCCGGCCGTCCCGGAGGGCGTCATCCTCAGGACGCTGGACGAGAACCTTGCCGAGCGCAGCGCCGCGGCCGCCGCCGTGGCCCGCCGTCGCACCAGCTACGCCTCCGACCGCAGGGAGCCTGAGAAGCATGCCTAGCGCACTGATCCTCGCCATCGTCGCCGTCGTCGTCGTCCTCGTGCTCGCGGTCTCCTGCCTGCGGGTCGTGCGCGAGTACCAGCGCGTCGTCGCGTTCCGCCTGGGGCGGCTGCGCGGTGCCCTGGGTCCGGGCATCGTCATCCGCGTCCCGCTGCTGGACACGCTCGTGCCCGTCGACCTGCGCGTCGTCACGCTGACCATCCCACCGCAGGAGGTCATCACCCGGGACAACGTCACCGCCCGCGTCAACGCCGTCGTCATGTTCAAGGTCACCGACCCCGTGAAGTCGGTGATGGCGGTGGAGAACCACGCGGTCGCGACCTCCCAGTTCGCCCAGACCACCCTGCGCTCGGTGGTCGGTCGCGCCGACCTCGACACCCTCCTTGCCCACCGGGCGGACCTCAACGACGACCTCCAGCAGTCCATCGCCCGCCAGGCCGTGCCCTGGGGCGTGGACGTCTCCGTCGTCGAGATCAAGGACGTCGAGATCCCGGAGATGATGCAGCGCGCCATGGCCCGGCAGGCGGAGGCAGAGCGGGAACGCCGCGCCAAGGTGATCAGCGCCCACGGTGAGCTGGAGGCGTCCCAGGAGCTGCGCGACGCCGCGCTGACCCTCAGCGAGGCACCTGCCTCGCTCCAGCTGCGCTACCTGCAGACGCTGCTCGAGCTCGGCGCCGACCAGAACTCCACCGTCGTCTTCCCGTTGCCGATGGACATCATCGGGCCGCTCGTCAACGCGCTGGGGAAGACAGCCCCTGCCGCCGAGGCGGCCGGCGCCACCGGACGGCCCGCACCGAGAGCCGACACGCGAGGGCTGAGCGTCGTCGACGACCACGCAGAAGGGGAATCACGATGAGTGAGACCACCCACGACTCCGCACCGCCCGGCCGGCCGGTCCGGCTGGTGCCCACACCGCCGGGGTTCTGGAGGCTGGTGCTCGGCCTGTGCGCCGCCACCTTCGCGCCCCTCTTCGGCTTCCTCCTGGGATCCGTGCTGGGCACGTCGGGAACTGGGACCGAGCTGAGCCCCCAGTACCTGGGCCTGTTCACCGGGTTCGTGCTCGGCGGGCTGGGTCTGGCGGTGGCGTTCCTCGGCGGACGGCGGCTGTGGTTCCACTACCGGCGGCACGGCACGGAGACGGGGGCGTCATGAGCACCTCGCCCGCGTCCGCACCGGCCCTCGCTCCGGCAGCGGTGGCCCCCGCCTTCCGCTCCAGCCGTGCCCCCGACCGGTTCATGCGGCGACTCCTGAGAGTCAGCGGCGTCAACAGGGAGTCGGGCAGGGGCGCGCACCGGGCCTTCCGTGTCTCGGTGGTCGTGTCGGGCGTGCGCTGCCTCATCACCTACCTCCTCGTCCCCGTCCTCGTGCCGGTGCTCAGCCTGGCCGGCTGGGTCGCCGCCCCGATCGGGCTCGCCCTGTGCGTCGTCGCCGTGGTCAACGGGGTCATCGCCGTGCGCCGGTTCTGGGTGTCCGATCACCGCAGCCGCTGGATGTACACGGCCTTCATGGGCGTCGTCTTCGCCATCCTGGCGATCGCCGCCACCACCGAGATCCAGCGTTGGGAGGTGATGGCATGAGCACGGAACCCACGTCCCACCTCGAGCCGGGTGATCCGGTACCGGACGAGCAGGAGGACAGTGCCCCGAGCGAGCTGGAGAGCGCCTTCCTCACGCTGGTCCTGTTCGGCGGCCTCCTCGTCTTCGCGGTGGGGTGCATGACGTTCCTGTGGTGACCCGCGTCCGGGGGTGAAGGGGGCACACTCGGTCCATGACCGAGAAGATCATCCTCGACTGCGACCCCGGCCACGACGACGCCCTGGCGATCCTCCTCGCCGCCGGCGACCCTCGCTGCGAGCTGCTGGCGATCACGACCGTCGCCGGGAACCAGACCATCGACAAGGTCACCCACAACGCCCGCGCCGTGTGCACGATCGCCGGGATCGACGTGCCGGTCGCACGCGGCGCCGCGGCCCCGCTGGCGCGCGAGCCCATCGTCGCCCCCGACTACCACGGTGAGAGTGGGCTGGACGGGCCAGTGCTGCCCACCCCGACGGTCGGCCTGGACGAGCGGCGCGCCGCCGAGCTCATCGTCGAGACCGTCCTGGCGCACGAGCCGGGCACGGTGACGCTCGTGCCCACCGGCCCGCTCACCAACATCGCCCTGGCCCTCGCGCTCGAGCCGCGGCTGGCCGGGCTCGTCAAGCGGGTGGTGCTCATGGGCGGCAGCTACACGCGGGGCAACCGCACCCCGGCGGCCGAGTTCAACATCCTCGCCGACCCCGAGGCGGCCGCCGCCGTCTTCGCCGCGTCGTGGCCGGTGACGATGGTGGGCCTGGACCTCACCCACCAGGCCCTCGCCGACCACGCCTTCCGCGGCCGGGTCCGTGCGCTCGACACCCCGCTCGCGGCCTTCGTCGACGAGCTGCTCGAGTTCTTCGCCGCGGCGTACGCGGGGCGCGGCTTCCCCGCGCCGGCCGTCCACGACCTGTGCGCGGTGGCCGCCGCGCTCGAGCCCGGCGTCATGACCTACCGGGACGCCTTCGTCACGGTCGAGACCGCGGGGCGGTGGACCACCGGCATGACGGTCACCGACTTCGACGGCGACCTCGGCCGGCCGCTCACCACCTCCGTCGCTGTGGGGCTGAACCGCGACCGCCTGTGGGACATGACGGTCGCGGCGATCGCCGCCCTCGGCGACGGGTGACGCAGGGAGGGCTCAGGCCGCGGCAGGCAGGTCGAGAACCTCGAGGATCGGGCGGGTGGCGTCCGGGTCCAGCCGCGCCGTGAGGTCCCCCACCGGCCGCAGGGGGCGGGGCGGCAGCGGGACGTCCTCCCGCAGCCCGGCGAGGACGTCGCGCGCCTCCGCTGCCGTGCAACGGCCGGCGGGGTCCTTGTCGAGCATCGTCGCGACCAGCTCGTCGAGGCACGCGGGGACTCCGGGCAGGAGCTCGCGCAGCCGCGGTGCCGTCGCCCGCACGTGGTGGTGCAGCACCTCCGTCGGGGTGTCCGCGGTGAACGGCGGTCGGCCGGCAAGCGTCGCGGTGAGGAGGCAGCCCAGGGCGTAGACGTCGCTCGCGGTGGTCGCGGGCGCCGACGCCACCTGCTCCGGGGCCATGTACGGCGCAGTCCCGAACGTCACGGGCCCGGCGCCGTCGTCCTGGGAGGCGGCGGCAAGACCGAAGTCGACGAGGACGACGGCGTCGTCGGTGAGGACGACGTTCGCAGGCTTGACGTCGGCGTGCACGACGCCCGCGCCGTGCACGGCGGCCAGGGCGTCCGCGACGCCGTGCGCGATACGCATCGCCTCCGCAGGCGCCACCGGTCCGTCGTCGAGCACGGCGGCGAGGTCGGGGCCCTCGAGCAGGTCCATCACGAGGTAGGCGGTGGCGCCGTCGTGGCCCGCGTCGTGGACGTCCACGACCCCCGGGTGGTCGACCGACGCCGCGAGGGCGGCCTCCCGCCGTAGCCCGGCGGTATCCTCGGCCGGCGCCTCGGCCGTCTTGACGGCGACGTCCCGGCCGGAGTGGACGTCGCGCGCCGCCCAGACGCGGCCCATCCCGCCACGCCCGACGACGTGCCGCAGCTCGTACCTGTCCGCGAGACGAATCACGCCCGCCATCCTGGTACGGCGGGCCACGGGGCGCCTCTCGGGAGCCCCGCGCCGACTCTTAGCCCAGGTCGAGCAGGTGCTCCAAGCCCACGGTGAGCCCCGGACGGCCGCCGACCTCGCGGACGGCGAGGAGGACGCCGGGCATGAAGCTCACCCGGTCGAAGGAGTCGGTGCGGATCGTCAGCTGCTCCCCCGGGTTGCCGAGGACGACCTCCTCGTGGGCGACCAGGCCGCGCAGGCGGACGGCGTGGACGTGGACGCCGTCGACGACCGCGCCGCGGGCGCCGTCGAGCTGGGTCTCGGTCGCGTCGGGCATCGCGCCCAGGCCGGCGTCGCGGCGCGCGGCGGCGATGCCGCGGGCGGTGGCCAGCGCCGTCCCCGACGGTGCGTCGACCTTGTTCGGGTGGTGGAGCTCGACGACCTCGGCGGACTCGAAGTAGCGGGCCGCGGTGGCGGCGAACTGCATGGCGAGCACGGCGGACAGGGCGAAGTTCGGGGCGATGACCACGCCGAGCCCGTCGGTGCGGGCGAGGTGCTCCTCCACCCGGGCCAGGGCCGCGTCGTCCCAGCCGGTCGTGCCGACGACGGCGTGGACCCCGGCGTCGAGGAGCGCGTGGACGTTGGCCTCGGTGACGGAGGGGACGGTGAAGTCCACGGCGACGTCCGCCCGCCGGGCGAGGGAGGCGACGTCGTCGTCCTTCTCGAGACGGGCGACGAGCTGCAGGTCGGGTGCGTTCTCGACGGCGTCGCAGACGGTGGCGCCCATGCGCCCGTCGGCCCCGAGGACGGCCACCTTGAGGGGATCACTCATGCCCGCGAGCATAAGCCGCGCGGTCCCCGCCCCTCAGTACCGCCCACCCGCCGAACGCTGAGTTGTTACCCCCACCCCCACCGAGCGCTGAGTAGTTACCCCCACCCCCGCCGAGCGCTGAGTAGTTACCCCACCCCGCCGAGCGCTGAGTTGTTACCCCCACCCGCGCCGAGAGCGCAGTTGTTACTGAGTGCTCGTGCCGCTCACAGCGCAGGTACGCGCCGTACGGCGTGGAACGCGAGGAACAACTCAGCTGTCGGCGGCAGGGGATGCCGGAACAACTCAGCTGTCGGCACGAACCCAGGTGTCAGGAACAACTCAGCTGTCGGCGCGAACTGGGGGCCGGGAACAACTCAGCTGTCGGCGGCGGAGCTGGCGAGGAGCTGGCCGGCGAGGTCGTCCTCGAAGGGGCCGACGACGACGAGCGAGCGGGGCTTGGCGGCCAGCTCGACCGCCAGCGCCTGCACCTGCTCGGCCGTGACGGCTGAGACCCGCTCGAGCGTCTCGGCGACGGTGGTGAGCTCGCCGTGGACGATCTCCGCGCGCCCGAGCCGGGACATGCGTGAGCCGGTGTCCTCCAGGCCCAGGACGAGGTTGCCGCTCAGCTGGCCGATGGCCCGCTCGAGCTCGTCGGCGGGCAGCGGGGCCGCCGCGATGCGGTCGAGCTCCTCACCGAGCAGCTCGACGACCTGCGCGGTGTTCTCCGGCGCGCAGCCGGCGTACAGGCCCACGGTGCCGGCCTCGGCGTAGGAGGAGGCGAAGGCGTAGGTCGAGTAGGCCAGGCCACGCCGCTCGCGGATCTCCTGGAAGAGGCGTGAGCTCATGCCGCCGCCGAGGGCGGTCATGAGGACCGACAGCGCCCAGCGGCGGTCGTCGCCTGCGGGCAGGCCCTGGCAGCCGAGGATGACGTTGGCCTGCTCGGTGGGGCGGTGCAGCGTGAGGGTGCGGCCCTCGGTGGGCAGGGCGTCGTCGCCGGCGGAGCGGCGTGCGGCGGGCACGCCGGCGGGGTCGAGCTCCCAGCCGCCCGCGCGGACGGCCTCGAGGACCTGGCGGCACAGCTCGTCGTGGTCGACGGCGCCTGCCGCGGTGACGACGAGCTCGCTGGGCACGTAGGTGCGCCGGTAGTGCTCGAGCACGGCCTCGCGCGGGACGCCGCGGATGGTGGCCGGCGTGCCACCGATCGGGCGTCCGAGGGGGTGCGGGCCGAGGACCGCCGTCGCGAACTGCTCGTGCGCGACGTCGACGGGGTCGTCCCCCGCCATCGCGAGCTCCTCGAGGATCACGCCGCGCTCGGTCTCGAACTCCTCGGCGTCGAGGAGGGCGGAGGTCACCATGTCGGTGATGACGTCGACCGCCATCGGCAGGTCGGCGTCGAGCACCCGCGCGTAGTAGCAGGTGTGCTCCTTGCCGGTGGCGGCGTTGGCCTCCCCGCCGACGGCGTCGAAGGCCACGGCGATGTCCATCGCGTCCCGGCGAGGGGTGCCCTTGAAGAGCAGGTGCTCGAGGAAGTGGGTGGAGCCGTGGTGGCCGTCGGTCTCGTCACGCGAGCCGACGGCCACCCAGGCCCCGATCGTGGCTGAGCGCTGGGCCGGCATGGCCTCGCTCAGCACGCGGATCCCGCCGGGCAGGACGGAGCGTCGGATGACGCTGCCGTCCTGCTCCAGCGAGATCTCGGTGCCCGGCTCACCGGCCGGGCCCAGGGGAAGTGCCTCAGGCACCAGCGCTGTCGCCGTCCTCACGGGTACGGGTACGACGCTCGCGACGACGGCCGGCCTCGCGGCGCGGACGCTCCTCGCGCTCGCCCTGCTCCTCGCCGGACTCGGTCGCCTCGGTCGCCTCGGCGGCCTCGGGCGCTGCGGTCTCGGCCGCCTCACCCTCCTCGTCGTCGACGACGGCGTGCAGGGACAGCTTGCCGCGGGCGTCGATCTCGGCGAGCTCGACCTGGACCTGCTGGCCCACCCCGAGGACGTCCTCGACGTTCTCCACGCGCTTGCCACCGACGAGCCGGCGGATCTGCGAGATGTGCAGCAGGCCGTCCTTGCCCGGGGACAGGGAGACGAAGGCGCCGAAGGTCGTCGTCTTGACGACGGTCCCGACGAAGCGCTCGCCGATCTCGGGCATCTGCGGGTTGGCGATGGCGTTGACCGCCTGGCGGGCGGCCTCGGCCGAGGGGCCGTCGGTCGCGCCGATGTAGACGGTGCCGTCGTCCTCGATGGAGATGTCCGCGCCGGTGTCCTCCTGGATCTGGTTGATCATCTTGCCCTTCGGGCCGATGACCTCACCGATCTTGTCGACGGGGACCTTGACCGTGATGACGCGGGGCGCCGTCGGGGCCATCTCGTCGGGGGCGTCGATGACCTCGGTCATAACGTCGAGGATGTGCAGACGCGCGTCGCGGGCCTGCGACAGGGCACCGGTGAGCACGGAGGACGGGATGCCGTCGAGCTTGGTGTCCAGCTGGATGGCCGTGACGAACTCGCGGGTACCGGCGACCTTGAAGTCCATGTCGCCGAAGGCGTCCTCGGCCCCGAGGATGTCGGTGAGCGCCGCGTAGCGGGTCTCACCGTCGACCTCGTCGGTCATGAGGCCCATGGCGATACCGGCCACGGGGGCGCGCAGCGGCACACCGGCGTTGTACAGGGACAGGGTCGAGGCGCAGACCGAGCCCATCGAGGTGGAGCCGTTGGAGCCCAGGGCCTCGGAGACCTGCCGGATCGCGTAGGGGAACTCCTCGCGGGAGGGCAGGACGGGCATGAGGGCGCGCTCGGCGAGGGCGCCGTGCCCGATCTCGCGACGCTTGGGCGAGCCCACGCGACCGGTCTCACCGGTGGAGTAGGGCGGGAAGTTGTAGTTGTGCATGTAGCGCTTGCGCGTCTGCGGGGAGAGCGTGTCGAGCTGCTGCTCCATGCGCAGCATGTTGAGCGTGGTCACGCCCATGATCTGCGTCTCGCCGCGCTCGAAGATCGCCGAGCCGTGGACGCGCGGGAGCACGTCGACCTCGGCGGACAGGGTGCGGATGTCGCGCAGGCCGCGACCGTCCATGCGCACGCCGTCGGTGAGGACGCGGCGGCGCACGAAGTGCTTGGTGGCGGCGCGGAAGGCGGCGGAGAGGTTCTTCTCGGCGTCGGGGAACTGCCCGGCGAGCGCCTCGAGGGTGGCCTTCTTGACCTCGTCGAGACGGCCCTCGCGCTCGTGCTTGCCCGCGATGGCGATGGCCTCGGAGAGGTCCGTGCCGGCGTGGGCGACGACGGCCTCGTACTCCTCGGTGGAGTAGTCGAGGAAGCGGGGCAGCTCGGTGGTCGGCTTGGAGGTGTTCGCCGCGAGCTCGCTCTGCGCGTGGCACAGCGCGAGGATGAACGGCTTGGCGGCCTCTAGGCCCTGGGCCACGACCTCCTCGGTCGGGGCGGTGGCGCCCTGCTCCTTGATGAGCGTCCAGGCGTTGTCGGTGGCCTCGGCCTCGACCATCATGACCGCGACGTCCTCGGTGCCCTGCGCGTCGGTGACGACGCGGCCGGCGACAACCATCGAGAAGACGGCCCGCTCGAGCTCGGAGTAGCGCGGGAAGGCGACCCACTGGTCGTCGATGAGGGCGATGCGGGTGCCGCCGATCGGCCCGGAGAAGGGCAGACCGGAGATCTGGGTCGACATCGACGCGGCGTTGATCGCCAGGACGTCGTAGGAGTCGTCGGGGTGGATCGCGAGGACGGTCTCGACGACCTGGACCTCGTTGCGCAGGCCCTTGGCGAAGGACGGGCGCAGCGGGCGGTCGATGAGCCGGCAGGCGAGGATCGCCTCGGTCGAGGGACGGCCCTCGCGGCGGAAGAACGAGCCGGGGATCTTGCCGGCGGCGTACTGGCGCTCCTCGACGTCCACGGTCAGCGGGAAGAAGTCGAAGTGGTCCTTCGGGTTCTTGCCGAACGTGGTGGCCGACAGCAGCATCGTGTCCTCGTCGAGGTACGCGACGGCGGAGCCGGCGGCCTGACGGGCCAGGCGGCCGGTCTCGAAGCGGACGGTGCGGGTGCCGAACTTGCCGTTGTCAATGACGGCTTCGGCGGACGTGATCTCGGGTCCCTCCATGGGGCGCCCTCCTTCGTGGTCGTCGCGCGGCGCCCGGCGGCCTTCGATCGAGGCCCACGGACCACCGGCGAACCGGTCTTCCGGGGGCCACTACCGAAAACCGGCTCGGTACGTCCGGCGCGGTGGTGGTGTGTTGAGTTGTCGTCCGCCGTCACCGGCGGACATTGCAAGGCCGGCCCGGACCCGTACGGGTCCGAGCCGGCGCGAGTGTCAGCGACGCAGTCCGAGGCGCCCGATCAGGGTGCGGTACCGCTCGATGTCGACACGCTGCAGGTACTTGAGCAGGTTGCGGCGCTGACCGACGAGCAGCAGCAGACCACGACGGCTGTGGTGGTCGTGCTTGTGCGTCTTGAGGTGCTCGGTGAGGTCGAGGATGCGACGGCTGAGCATCGCGATCTGGACCTCCGGCGAACCGGTGTCGCCCTCGTGGGTGGCGTACTCGGCGATGATGGACTGCTTGACGTCTGCAGCGAGGGGCACAGGTTCTCCTTGGGGTTGTTGCGCGGAGCACCGGGGCATGTCCACCCGGGCATGACGCATCCGCGGCCGATCTGACGGCAAGAGATGATGCTATCAGACGGCCGACTCGCCCAGCACGGCGAGCGCGTCGGCGACGTCCAAGCGCATCTGCGCGACGAGCGCCTCGACGCCCTCGTAGCGCACGGTCGCGCGGAGCCGCTCGACGAACTCGACGACGACCTCCTCGTCGTACAGGTGCAGGTCGCTGCGCCCGATGACGTGGGCCTCGACGATGCGCTCGGCGATGTCCCCGAAGGTCGGGTTGGTGCCGACGGAGATCGCGGCGGGCAGCCGCTCCCCCGCGCCCGCGTGCCGGCGCAGCCAGCCGGCGTAGACGCCGTCGGCCGGGATGGTGCCGGTCGCGGACGGGGCGAGGTTCGCCGTCGGGAACCCGAGGTCACGCCCGCGGGCCTGGCCGCGCACGACGACGCCGCGCATCCGGTGGGGGCGGCCGAGGATGGTCTCGGCCGCGGCCACGTCACCGGACTCGACGAGCTCGCGGGCCCAGCTGGAGGACCAGCGCCGGTCGGCTCCGACGTCCGCGACGACGTCGACGGCGAAGCCGTGCTCCTGCCCCAGCGCCGCCATCGTGTGCTGGTCACCGGAGTTGCCGCGGCCGAAGCGCGCGTCGTGGCCGACGACGACGGCGCGGGCCCGCAGCGCGTCACGCAGGTACCCGGTGACGAACTCCTCGGGGGTGAGCGCGGCGAGGTCGAGGGTGTAGTGGAGGACGAGCGTGGCGTCGATGCCGACCTCGGCGAGGAGGGCGAGCCTGTCGGTGAGCCCGGTGAGGAGCGGCGGCGTCGTGCCGGGCCGGTGGACCTGCGCGGGGTGCGGGTCGAAGGTGAGGGCGACGGCGGGGACCCCGAGCGAGCGGGCCCGCTCCGCGGTGGCCGTGAGGACGGCCCGGTGCCCGCGGTGGACGCCGTCGAAGTTGCCGATGGTGACGACACTGCCGCTCAGACCGTCGGGGATCTGCTCGATGCCGTGCCACACCTGCACGCTGGGGCTCCTTCTGTCGTGGGCGGTCGCTGGCTGCGGGCCGCAGCCGAGACTACCCCGGCTCAGCCGATGAGGATCCCGGCGATGGCCGCCGACAGGAGGTTGCCGAGCGTGCCCGCGAGCACCGCCCGCAGGCCGAGGGTGGCGATGACGCTGCGCTGGGTGGGGGCGATGCCGCCCAGCCCGCCGAGGAGGATGGCGAGGGAGCCGAGGTTCGCGAAGCCGGTGAGCGCGAAGGTGATGACGGCCTGGGACTTCTCGCTGAAGTCCTCGGCCCTGGGCGCGAAGTCGGAGAAGGCGACGAACTCGTTGAGGATGACCTTCTGGCCGAGAAAGCTGCCGGCGTCGACCGCCTCGTGGAGCGGGACGCCGACGGCCGCCATGATCGGGGAGAAGACGTAGCCGAGGATCTCCTCGACGCTGAGGTCGTCGTTGCCGAACCACCCGCCGATGCCGCCGACGACGATGTTGGCCAGCGCGATGAGGGAGATGAACGCGAGGAGCATCGCGCCGACGTTGAGCGCGAGGGTGAGGCCGTCGGACGCGCCGCGGGCGGCGGCGTCGATGACGTTGACCGGTGGCTCCTCCTCGTCCTCCTCCGGGGCGCCCTCGCCGCGCGCCCGGCGGACGAGCTCGTCGCGGCCCTCGTGGGTGCCGCCCCGGCGGGAGCCGCGACGGAAGGCCGCTGCCAGCCGCGAGCCGCCGCGGCGGGAGGTGCCGCCGTCGTCGTCGGTGTCGACGACGGGCGCGTCCGGGACGGTGGCCGTCTCGGCGTTGGGGCCGATGTCCGCGAGGGCGCCTGCGGGGACGAGCATCTTCGCCATGAGGAGGCCCGCGGGGGCTGCCATGAAGCTCGCGGCGATGAGGTACTCGAGGTTGGCGCCGAGCAGCGAGTAGCCGACGAGGACCGAGCCGGCGACCGTGGTGAGGCCGCCGGCCATGACGGCGAAGATCTCCGATGGCGTCATGTCCTTGATGTAGGGCCGAATGACGAGCGGCGCCTCGGTCTGGCCGACGAAGATGTTGGCGGCGGCGTTCATCGACTCCGGCCCGGTCGTGCCCAGCAGCTTCGCGAGCCCTCCACCGATCCAGCGCGTGACGAGCTGGAGGAGGCCCACGTGGTACAGCACCGCGGTGAGGGCGGCGAAGAAGACGATGACGGGCAGCACCTGGAAGGCGAAGACCGAGCCCTCGTCGGGCAGGATCGGGCCGAAGAGGAAGGCGATGCCCTCCGCGGAGGAGTTGATGACCGACTGGACGCCGGACGTCACCGACTCGAGCACGCGCTGGCCCGCCGGGACGTAGAGCACGAGCACGCCGAAGACGACCTGGACGAGCAGGGCGAGGGACACGGTGCGGTAGCTGATCCGCCGTCGGTCGACCGACAGCAGCCATGCGATCACCAGGACGACGACCATGCCGCCCAGTCCCCACAGCACCTGGAGCACCGCTCCCCCTCCCGTCGTGTCACGCTGTCCGGGCAGGGTGGCACAGCCAGGCCGTCCCCGCGCGGAGAGGCTGCGGGTGAGCGCGGCTCAGGCGGGGTCGAGGACGAGCACCGGGCGCGCCTGGGCGCCGCGGTCCTCGAGGAGGGCGACGACGTGTCCGTCCGGGGCCAGCGCCGCGACCGGGCCGGTCCGGCCGGTGGCGTCGACCCGCTGGCCGTAGCGCACGGCGGTGGTCTCACTGTCGGAGAGCTCGCGCAGGTCGAAGGCCGCGCGGCACGCCTCGGTCATGGAGAGCAGCTGCACGGGCCGGCCCTCCGCGTGCGCGGCGCCGAGGGTGTCGAGGTCGGCTGCGCCGTCGAGGGCGAAGGGGCCGACGTAGGTGCGTCGCAGCGCGGTGAGGTGGCCGCCGGTCGCGAGGGCGGCACCGAGGTCGCGGGCGAGGGCCCGGACGTAGGTGCCCGAGGAGCACCCGACGACGACGTCGAGGTCGGTGACGGCGGTGCCGTCCTGCGCCGTCGTCGTCCGCTGCGCGAGCACGTCGAGGCGGTGGATGGTGACGGGGCGGGCCGCGAGCTCGACCTCCTCCCCGCCGCGGACGCGGGCGTAGGAGCGCTTGCCGTCGACCTTGATGGCGCTGACGGAGCTGGGGACCTGCTCGATCGGCCCGCGCAGGGCGGCGACGGCCGCGGCAAGGGCGTCGGGGTCGACGGCGGCAGCGCCGGGCGCGTCGGTGACGTCCCCCTCGGCGTCGTCGGTGATGGTCGCCTGACCGAGCCGGACGGTCGCGGTGTACTCCTTGTCCGCGCCGACGAGGTAGGTGAGCAGCCGGGTGGCGCGGTTGACGCCGAGGACGAGGACGCCGGTGTGCGCCTGCTGACGCGGGTGCAGCTGCCGGCGGTGACGCCGTCGGTGGTCGCCGGGCTGCGCCTGGCGCTCGCTCAGGCGTGGCTCTTCCTCGTCGCCGCCGAGCTCATCGCGTCCTCGATG